>SKVC01000034.1 GCA_007129655.1 Thermoplasmata archaeon | reverse complement strand
GCAAAGATCTTCAATCTAAAAGTCTATGGGAGATGTGTTTTGCACATCTCGAAGGCTGCGATTTAGAAAAAGCCCAGGATGCTGCAGAAAGAGGTCTTGAACGGTGTGAAGATGATACATGCGAAACCGCGGCTGAATGTAAAAGAGGCCTAGCTCTTTGTTATTGGCGCAAGGGAGAATATGAAAAATCACTTGATATACTCTGTGAAGTCAAAGACATATACGAAAAACTTGACGATAAATCGGGTATTGCATACGTTCACAAAAATTTTGGAGATATATACGGTGAGATGGAAAATTTTGATGAAAGTTTAGAAAATTATTTGAAAAGTGCAGAGATCTATCAAAACGAGGATAATTATATAGAAAGGACTACGATTTTTAATAATATAGGTGTTCTATATTCCATCCAAAAGGATTGGAAAAACGCAGCGAAATATTACAATCGTTCGAAAGAAATAGCTCGAAAAAGACGCCTACCAAACAGATTGGGTTGGACCCTTTTCAATCTCGGAGAAGCTTACACATATCTCCACGAATTTGAAAAAGCGGAAAACGCATTCGAAGAGTCTATGGATATTTTTGAAAATCAGGATGATCCCATGGGGAAAGCTGGAGTCAATATAAAATACGGCCAGATGCATGTAGAGAAGGGAAAATACGAGGAGGCTATTTCACTTCTTGAATCCGGGATAGAATCGCTCAGAAAATATCAAGTTCCAAGATACCTTGCCGATGCAATCCATGAGTTAGGTAAAGCATTCGCTAAGTTAGGAAGAACTGAAAAAGCTCGAGAACAATATGATGAGGCTTTAGAGATATATACTTCGATAAATAACGAATCTAGAGCAAAAACGGTGAAAGATGACCTACAGGAACTGACCAAATCATTAAAATAGTATATCGTGTTGTTAGATGTGGTAATATGTCCAAACCTACAAATTTCCTTAACGAAATATTGAACGAGAATATCGAGCTTTTATTAAAAGATGGGAGGAACCTTAAGGGTAAACTCATCGGCTTTGATGATCATATGAATCTTGTAATGGATGACACTACAGAGGAAACTGAAGAAAGACGCCGCAGATTGGGCACTATAGTACTTAGGGGTAATAACCTAGTGAGTTTGAATCCGGAATAATCGTTTTACTTGCTTTCTCGGATAAGCTTTTCTTTTTCGTATCCTTCTAGCTCTTCTTCTGTAGGTTGCTTATCATTGATGCTGAGATATTCCGGCTCGACACGCTTTGTTATGTAGACACCTTTGCCGGCCCTCATGATGGTTTCACCTTCTTCTACAGCCTTTTTAGAATCGACTTTGAGTATTACCGGATTTTCCGTTCTAACGACACCGGCACCGACTGCTGAATCGTAATCTTCACTCAAATGGATGTAAGTTCTGTCAGAAGGTTTTATTCCTCCTTCGAGAAGGAGCTCGGCTTCTTTTTCCGTTGTAGGTATGTACAACTTTTCAGGTATGTCATCGGTAGGAAGGTCTAGGTCTACATCAAGAGAGTGTCCATAAGTAGCCCTTACATGATTACCTTCCATCTGATATCTACCTTTTTTATCGGTCGCTATCAAAGCTTCGAGGTGATAACCTCTTAACCAGTGAAAACGTTTCTGTCTGTTTCTAAGTGCTTTCACGTAATGTTCCTTATCCACCCAACCTCGCTCATCCATCTCTAGGCCGTATTTGTCTGAAAAGTGCCTGAGAAGACCAGCTGTTGTCTTGCCTAAGTTGACCATTTCTTCATCGCTCATTATGAATTTGCCCCTCTCACCACAGGTCGGACATTCTTCATCGCGATAGTATCCATGTTCTTCACATTCCCGGATCATAACTATCATTTCGTCGTAAACAAGGGGGTCATATATAATTTATCCCTCCAAACTGTCTTATTTCTACAATTGGGTAATATAACATATATATACCACATTGAGATTACTATGTTGATAACATGCCCGTAGAAGATTCAAAACTTTCAGGATTTCACAAGATGAGCTTCGAAGATAGATTGGAGAAGGTCAGCACATTATGCAATTTGAGTGAAGATGATAAAGCGGTACTATCGGAAAGAGGTCTATCAAACAAAATGGCTGATAGGATGATAGAAAATGTCATCGGAACCTATGAGCTACCCGTTGGTATAGCTATGAACTTTCGTATAAATGAAAAGGATTACATCGTACCGATGGTGATCGAAGAGTCGTCCGTCGTGGCTGCAGCTTCATACGCAGCTAAGTTATCCCGCCCGATGGGAGGTTTTTATGCCAATAGCACGGAACCGATCATGATAAGCCAGATACAGATAACTGGGCTTTCAGATCCATATAACGCCTCAGTAAAGATCATTGAAAAACGGGATGAACTTTTGAATCTTGCTAACGAACAGGATCCGATACTCGTAAAACACGGAGGCGGTGCCATAGACATGAAATGCAGAGTGTTGGAGAGTCGATACGGGCCGTATCTTATAGTCCATTTATTGGTGGATTGCAGAGACGCCATGGGTGCCAACGCGGTCAATACCATGGCGGAAGCCCTGGCCCCAAAGCTGGAGAGTATAACCGGGGGAAGAGTATATCTAAGAATACTTTCTAATCTTGCTCAACACAGGTTAGCCCGGGCTAGAGTAGTTTTTTCTAGGGATACCTTGGGCGATGAAACCATAGAAGGTGTACTTCAAGCTTATGAATTCGCTAGAGTCGATCCATATAGATGTGCCACCCACAACAAAGGCATCATGAACGGGGTGATATCCGTTGTGAACGCTACCGGGAACGATTCTAGAGCTATCGAATCCGGTGCACATTCGTTTGCAACCATAGGGGGAGGATATGCACCTTTAACACGCTGGGAGAAAACAGCCGATGGCGACCTTGCAGGAAGTATTGAGATCCCCATGGCCGTAGGTATAATCGGTGGTGTCACATCTACACATCCTGTTAGCAAGGTATGTATGAAGATACTGGATGTAAACTCCGCAAAAGAGCTTCAGGAAGTGATCGCATGCGTTGGATTAGCTCAAAATTTTGCAGCTCTAAGAGCACTGGCTACAGAAGGGATACAAAAAGGACATATGAAACTTCATGCACAAAATATTGCGATTGCAGCAGGTGCACCGGAGGAAATGGTAGATAAGGTAGCAGAAGAGATGATAAAGGAAGGGAAGATAAGAGCAGATAGAGCTAAAGAATTGATCAAAAAGAATAAGTGAATGATGTATTTGATTACATCATTTTTTAGGACCTAGATTTCTGGCTTTTTTTAAATATTCGGCTCTTCTTTTCTTTGCTTCTTTGATCTTATCTTCATATTTGCCGATCTTTATCTCTTCTTTCGCAGCCTTTTTCTCGTACTTCGCTTGTTTCTTTAACTGTGCTGCCTTGTCTGCTTTTTTAGAGGCGTCTTTCTTATGTTTTTTACCTACATTTCTAGATGGATTGTTCTTTGCCATATTAATTCACAAGTAAGTATCTGATATGTAGTATATGAACTCTTCTAATAACGGCTTATATCTTTAAGATAGACTAGGCTTTTTTTGATGGACCTAGATTCTTAGCTTTTTTGAGATGATCGGCTCTTCTTTTCTTTGCATCCTTTATTTTATCCTTGTATTTTTTTATCTTGTCTTGGTACTTGCCGATCTTTATCTCTTCTTTGGCAGCCTTTTTCTCGTACTTAGCCTGTTTCTTTAACTGTGCTGCCTTATCCGCTTTTCTGGAGGCGGCTTCCTTGTGTTGTTTACCTACTTTCGACGTTTTAGATTTATTTCCCATAGTAACCACTGTATAATGTATGTAAAGGGTGGTATTAAAAACTTTTGAAATTTCATATTATCATACATATGTTAATAATAGTGTTTTAAATCACCAATAATACCTAAATAGTAGTTCCATTATGCGATACAAAAGTTACATACATAGGTGTTAAAAATGGCAAAGAAAGAAAGTCACATAAAGACGACCATGGAGGAAGGCGAGATATACCATCCTCCTGAAGAATTCAAGAAGAACGCAAACATTAACGACCCGGGAATCTACAAGTACGCAGAAGAAAATTACGAAGAATTCTGGGCGGAAAAGGCTGAAAGACTGGATTGGTACCAGAAATGGGATAAAGTTCTGGAATGGGATGCTCCATTCGCCAAGTGGTTTGTTAACGGAAAGATAAACGCATCCTATAACTGTATTGATAGACACGTTGAAAACGGTAAAGGGGACAAAACAGCTCTGATTTGGGAAGGAGAACCCATCGATGAATCCAAGAGTTACACATTCTCGGAACTCAAGGACGAAGTATGCAAGTTCGCCAACGGTTTAAAGGAACTTGGTGTGGAAAAGGGAGATGTTGTTACCTTCTACTTACCAATGGTACCTGAGTTAGCCATCGGTTTACTTGCATGTGCTCGTATCGGTGCGCCTCACAGTGTAGTTTTCGGAGGATTTTCTCCGACGGCATTGGCGGATCGAGTTCAAGATTCTGATTCCAAGGTACTTGTTACAGCAGACGGATACTATCGCCGTGGTAAAAAATTGAATATGTGGGAAAACGCACTAGAGACCTTGGAAAATACGCCTTCCGTTGAAAAAGTAGTCGTTATTGATCGGTTGAACAGAGAAGATATCTCTTTAACCGAGGGTAGGGACACATACTATCACGATTTGGTAGAAAATCAATCCTTAGAATGTGAACCGGAGAAGATGGATGCGGAAGATATGCTTTTCCTCATGTACACCAGCGGAACTACCGGAAAACCGAAGGGTGTACAACACACTACAGGAGGATACCTTACCGGTACTTCCTTAACCCACGAGTGGGTATTTGACATAAAAGAGGATGACATATACTGGTGTACAGCTGATATAGGCTGGATAACAGGTCACAGCTATATCGTATACGGACCTCTAGCTAACGCAACTACCACGATCATGTATGAAGGATCCCCGGATTATCCGGAGAAGGATAGATTCTGGAAGATAATTGAGAAATACAAGGTAACCAAACTTTACACCGCACCTACAGCAATAAGATTGTTCATGAAGTGGGGTCGCAAGTATCCTGACACCTGTGATCTTTCAACGCTCAAATTACTCGGAAGCGTTGGGGAACCCATAAATCCAAAGGCGTGGGAATGGTATCACGAAGTTATCGGTGGAGGAAAATGTCCGATAGTAGATACCTGGTGGCAAACTGAAACGGGTATGATACTTATAACTCCATTACCCGGGATCACATCATTGAAACCAGGTAGTGCTACGAAGCCATTCCCAGGTATACAGGCGGATATTTACGATGCAGCTGGTAACAGCTTGCCTCCGAATCAAGGAGGATATCTAGTACTCAAGAGACCATGGCCTGCTATGTTGAGAACTCTGTACAATGACTCAGATAGATACAAGAAAACATACTGGAACGAATACGGATCGGATATTTACTTTGCAGGAGACGGAGCACGGCAAGACGAAGACGGTTATTTCTGGGTAGTCGGTAGAATAGACGACGTATTGAACGTTGCCGGTCACCGATTGAGCACAATGGAGATGGAAAGCGCTTTAGTCGACCATCCTGCGGTAGCAGAGGCTGCAGTTGTAGGAAAACCGGACGATCTAAAGGGACACGTCCCAGTTGCTTACGTCATACTCGAAGGAGAAAGAGAAGGCTCCGATGAGCTAGAGAAGGAACTGAGAGCACATGTCGGCAAGATAATCGGGCCCATCGGTAAACCTGCAGCAGTAAATTTCACAAGAGATTTACCGAAAACCAGGTCGGGTAAGATCATGCGGCGTATTCTCAAGAAGCTCGAAGCAGGAGAAGAAGCTGGGGACACATCAACATTGAGAAACCCTGAAATCGTGGAAGAGTTGAAAAAACAGGTGAGTAACTAGATAGACTATTTTCCACCAAACCCTTTTTTATTTTTTATATTTGTTTTTTAGTATGCCTATACCTTCGATCTCTATTTCTACTATATCGCCGTGATCGATCGGTCCTACACCGGCTGGAGTACCTGTTGAAATTATATCGCCAGGCTCCAAGGTCATGTAGGCCGTAATCTCAGCTATCAATTCCGAGATATTGAAAATCATCATATCTATTGAGGAATTCTGCATAGTTTTTCCGTTATTTCTGAGCTGTATCTTCGCATCGGTGGGAACCGTATCGGGAGAAGCAATGAAAGGTCCTATGGGAGCAGATTTATCGAACGCTTTTCCACGGACCCAGTTCTGCTCTTTTCTCTGGTCATCTCTGTTGGAAAGGTCGTTAACGCATGTATAGCCCTTTACAACGCTTATGGCGTCTTCTTCTAAAACATTTCTGCAGCGTTTCCCGATGACGACTCCTAATTCCGCTTCATGATCGATCCGCTCTATATTAGGCAGTAACGTGATGGTTTCATTGTACGCAGCTACCGTGTTTGGTGGTTTGAGGAACAGTGACGGTCTTGAAGGTGGTTCTCTACCGGTTTCTTCGGCATGGTCCGCATAATTCAAACCCACACAGACTATTTTTGTTGGGTTTGTCGGTGGTAATATCTCTACCTCTTCGAACGAGTATCGGTGATCTTCTAAAAATACATCTCCTGCCCGGATCTCGCCGATTTGAACGCACCCTGCGGGATCCTTGAATCTTATCCACAACATGTTGATCCCATAACCAGATCAAATAATATAATTTGGGTTCGGAAGGACAATAGAAGGAAAACAATATGAAGGGCTAGTGTCCGCCTACTTTTTCATTTCCTCATTGCATTCGGAAAATAAAAAAGTGCGAGGGAAGGGATTTGAACCCTCGGACCCCTATGAGACAGCGCCCTCAACGCTGCGCCGTTGGCCATGCTTGGCTACCCTCGCGCTTCGAACATTCGTGTTGGAGGAATCATGGGCAATTCCTTTAACTACTCTTAGTGAGTACAGAATATTTTCTAGCTGTTAAAAGTTTTCTCTACTATTCTAAGGTCGATCATCATTCAGAATCTTCTTCTAAATTTTCTACGAGCTCCGCAACGTTCCCGAATTTTTCTACAAGTATCTTTAGAGATTCTTTAAGTACGTCTTCCGCACTAAGGGAACCATCGGTATCGTAGCTAAGGATAAATTTATCTTCTAGACCTTTGACTGTAATAGCATCCTTTGGACAGGCCTTTACGCAAACATTACACAACGTACATTTTTCAATATCCGTTACTGCGATCTTTTTACCTTTTTCTTCTAATATGTTTACCGGACATTTAGAGATGCAGTCCCCACATTGATTGCATTTTTTATCCACTTCTATATCTGGATAGTACTTGTATCCAACTCCACTTGTAGGCTGCCATTTACCATGGTCTTTTGAAGTCCCGAGTTCGGCAGTTGCATATATCAGTAAAGCCTGCTCTTTTGTTAGTTTCACTATAGGAATGAGTTCATCTGCTACCCTGGATTTTGTGTCTCCCACAGGAACAAGGTCGCCGGAATATACTGTACATGGTCCTTTCTTGTTCAGGCTGTAGATTACCGTACAGTTTGTACAACCTTCACCGTCACAAGTATCGCATTCATCTTTGAAGTTGTACAGGCTTAAATCTGTAGGAACTGGTACTAAACCTAATCGGTGTGCGATGATCTCATCGAACAAGGGTGTGGTACTTTCATACTCATTTTCATCTCCCTCTCGCCCTGCGATGGTACCAAGATGAAATTCTACATCTTCAATAGCCATGGTCGGAACGTCGGCTATAAGCACTCTCCTGAGAGCATTGGCAATAGTTGGATTGGCATCTGAGAGTATCAGCTTCGCTTTCCTCTCGCTCATTTCCCGTTTCTCAATATTCATTAAATTCACCGTTATGTAGTTCAGACCCTTCTACCACGTCTACCGCCCTTCGGGCGGGTGGTGTCATGAGGTATCGGTGTCACATCTTCTATAGTACCGATTCTAACTCCGGCACGGGCAAATGCCCTGATAGCCGCTTGGGAACCGGGACCTGGAGAATGTGATTTGCTACCTCCGGGAGCTCTCACCTTTACATGAAGGTTTGTTATTCCCTTCTCCTTGGCCTCGTCGATAGCTTTCTTTGCAGCCTCCATGGCCGCATATGGTGATGCTTGATCTTTGTCCTGTCGTACCACCATTCCACCGGTTGCTTTAGCTATCGTCTCGGATCCAGTGACATCCGTGATTGTGATCAAAACGTTGTTGTAAGATGCATAAACGTGTGCTATTCCCCATTTAACCATATTTATTACCTCCGTCTTCTCCTTCTATTAAATGATTCTTTTTCTTTATCCTTTCTCATCTGTTCGGGAATATATGTAGGTGAAACATCGTCCTGAGGTCTTACAGGATGTAGTTCGTCATTCAATGGAGAAAGTGGATCGTAATTAACTTCTGATTCCTCCTCTCTGGCCAGAATGTAACTTGGGATTGTGATACGTCGCCCGGCCACGTTTACGTGTCCGTGAGTGATCAACTGTCTTGCTTGTTTAGGAGAATTAGCTAAACCTTTATGGTAAACGACGGTTTGCAGACGTCTGTTTAATACGTTTTCAACTGTCATGTTCAAAACATCATTCAATGTCAATTCCTCTCCCACGAGGTATCCATTTCTTGTTAACTTATCTATAAGTTCATCAACCTCTTTTTTGGCCTGACTGTCTCCATACCTAAGTCGGGCTTGAAGGTTTCTCGCCTGGGACCTGATGTTCTTAAGTACGGATCGGGATTTCCAGAACTCCTTCTTATTTTTTAAACCGTAATATCTAACATATTCATTCTCCATCTGTATGCGTTCTGATTGCCACGGATGAGGAGGATTCTTGTATTTTTTTCTGCTGAATTTTGGATCGCCCATTTTTTACCACATCTCAGATTATTTCGCCATCATTCTTTTCCTATGCACACCTACAGTTAGACCTGTACGTCCGTTAGACCTTGTTCTTTGGCCCCTAACTTTATGGCCCGATTCGTGACGTATTCCCCTATAACAGCTGATTTTCTTTAGTCTGTTAAGGTCATCTCGGAGAGCCATATCTAAATCCGGTCCAAAGAGATGTTTATACTCGCCAGAATAAGGATCTCGCTTTCTGTTCACCATCCAATTAGGTGCATTTTCAGTAAATTCTTTAATGGCCTTATTCAATTTTCCCACGTCATCATCGCCTAGTAATCCGATCTTAATTTGTGATGAAACTTTAGCATCCCGGATTATACATTCAGCTACTCTAGTACCTATTCCCTTAACATCTCTAAGAGCGTAAAGGGTTGGCTTTTCACCATCTAGGTCGGTATTCATCAAACGGACTATATAGTTGAAATCCTCAGGATATTCTTCTTCTTCTGACATATTTAAGTACCTCTGTATCTATCTGCTGGTGTTTGCAGTAGGAGGTTTTGCTAATTTAGAGGTCATATAAATACGTTGTCCCCATCCCCGGCTTTTCAAACGCAATGTTTATATATGAAAGTATGTTGAAGAAGTTACCTTGTGCTGTAGGAGGTACCTTGGTACCATATTGACTACAGGAGGTTTTAACTTTGGCAAATGAAAAAACATTGAAGGCCGTTAAAAAGGCCCTGGAAAAAGCACCTCAAAGGAATTTTACAGAGAGTGTAGAGATAGCTATAAATCTGAAAGATATAGATCTTTCTAAACCAGAGAATAGGGTAGATAAAGAAATTTTACTCCCCAATGGACGAGGGAAAACGATAAGAATCGGTGTATTCGGTAGCGGTGAATTTGCACACAAAGCCAAAAATGTTGCAGATACAGTGGTAGAGCCGGAAGATATTCGAGAACTGGCCGACGATAAAAATAGAGCAAGAGAACTAGCTTCTACCCATGACTTTTTCATCGCAGAACCACCCATGATGCCCGTGATAGGTAAAGAACTCGGAGCTATATTGGGTCCAAAGGGAAAAATGCCAACACCTTTTACACCTAATATGGATATAAAAGAAACTATTTCTTCCTTAAAAAATACAGTTCGTGTTAGATCTAGAGATAAAAGGACATTCCACGCACCTATTGGAAACACAGAACTGGGTTCTGAGAAAATAGCCGAAAACATTGATTTAGTCATCGGGAGAATAATTGAAGACCTTGAAAGGGGTAGAATGAACATACATAGTGTGTATGTGAAGACGACGATGGGACCTGCAGTAAGGTTGATGTGAGGGGAATCAATATGAATATACCTGTTTGGAAGAAAAAAGAGGTAGAACGGCTGATTGAACTTTTAAAGGAAAGCCCTGTGATTGCAGTTGTAGACATCGAAGGTATTCCCGCTTTACAACTTCAGCAAATGAGAGCTAAACTCAGAGACACTCTCGTACTTACAGTTTCTAGGAATACATTGATTCAAAGGGCTTTAGAAAAGGTGAAAGAGGAAAAGGAGAATATAGAAGATCTAGAAAATCATCTAAGTGGTCAAACCGCTTTGATAGCCACGGAAATGAATCCTTTCAAACTATTTAATCGAATGGAAGATACAAAGACTAATGCTCCGGCTAGCGGTGGAGAAGTGGCCCCTTCCAACATCAAAGTTCAGAAGGGAAATACTCCTTTCAAACCGGGTCCTATAGTTGGTGACCTTCAAAAGGTAGGAATTCCAGCATCTATTGAATCCGGAAAAGTGATGATTAAGAAAACAAGGATTGTAGTTAAAGAAGGGGAAGTAATATCCGCAGATCTTGCTAAGATGCTGACCAGACTTGATATTAATCCAATAATAGTCGGATTGAATCTTCGTATAGTATACGAAGATGGAACACTGTTCGATAGAGATACATTAGATGTAGATCCATCTGAGATAAAGGAAGACATCAAGCGCTGCATAGGCGAAGCATTTAACCTATCTGTGTTTGCCGCATATCCGACAAAGGAAAACATAACAACATTGTTGCAAAAAACACACATGGACGCTTTCAGTCTTGCAATGAACTCGGATATGATAGTTGAGGAAACTTTAGAACTCAAACTATCAGAAGCACAGATGAAGATGTTGGCTTTGGCAGCGAAGCTAGACCCGGCTTCACTTGACCCAGAACTCTTAGAGATGCTGGGGATAGAAGTGGAACAAGATGAAAAAGTTGACGAAGAAGACGTTAGCGATAACGAAGAAAAAGTTGACGAAGAAGACGTTAGCGATAACGATGAAAATAATAATGAGAACGAAGAGGACTCATCAGATAATGAATAGACGTTAATAGGAGGCAAAAATATGGAATATGTGTATAGTGCTATGGTGCTGCATTCAGCAGGAAAACAAGTAGACGAAGCAGGGATATCAAGTATCCTTACAGCGGCTGGTATCGAACCGGATGAGACAAGGATCAAAGCCTTGACAGCATGTCTCGAAGGTATCGATATCGACGAAGCCATCAAAGAGGGCATCGCTATGCCTACTGCGGCAGCAGGACCTGCGCCGACAGCTGAAGCACCAGCAGAAGAAAAAGAAGAAGAGGAAGAAGAGGACGACAGAAACGAAGATAAGGAGAAAGAAGAAGCGGCAGCAGGACTCGGTTCTCTATTCTGAGTGCTAAAACCGCTTCCACTTTCCCCTCTTTCTTGGGGTCTCTCTAATTCAATCTCTTAGTCAAATTCGATTTTCCACAAATGTTATAAGGATAGGTTTAGTTAGGGGTATTTAAACCGATAAAGGGGCTAAATAAATGAAATCTTTGATAAATGATGCACTCTCTCGAGAAAATAAAGAAAAAAAAGAATTTGGTAGATCCGAATCCGATCAAGAACTGCAGAATATTTTGGAAGACCTACGAACTAAGGTGTATATCGTAGGCGTAGGTGGTGCCGGCTGTAATACTATCAACCGTATTTACGATGAAGGTATCCAGGGGGCAGAATTGATAGCAGCTAACACGGACGCGCAACATCTTCTGGGCGTTAAAGCAAACCGGAAAGTCCTGATAGGAAAGAATCTTACAAGAGGATTAGGTGCCGGAGCAAAGCCAGAGATGGGCGAAAAGGCGGCTTTGGAATCGCTTGAAAGCTTTAAAAATATTATAGAAGATCCGGATATTGTCTTTATCACGTGTGGTTTAGGTGGCGGTACCGGAACCGGTGCAATAGGCCCCATCGCTCAATTAGCTAAAGAAAACGGGGCATTGACCATCGCAATATTGACAACTCCTTTCTCAGCAGAAGGAAAATCCCGAGCCCAAAATGCGGAATGGGGGTTAAGGAGAGTTACAAAGTATGTAGATACCGTTATTACTATACCAAACGATAAACTCGTAGAGATAGCTCCGAGACTCTCTCTAAATAAGGCATTCAAAGTAGCAGATGAAGTGCTTATGCATTCTATCAAGGGAATGACCGAGATGATAACCATGCCCGGTTTGGTGAATCTGGATTATAATGACCTCAAAACCATAATGGAAGGTGGCGGTATGGCGATGATAGGAATAGGTGAATCCGATGCTGTAGCTAACACGAGAGCTAGGGAAGCTATTGAAAGAGCGATTAATTCACCTCTTTTAGACGTGGACATCTCCGGTGCACGAGGGGCACTTATAAACGTTACCGGCGGTAACGATATGACGATCAAAGAAGCAGAGATGGTGGCAGAAGAGATCGAAAAACGCATAGACCCAAAAGCCAAGATAATATGGGGTTGTAATGTAGATCCAAGTAATGAAAAAAGTATCAAAGTCATGCTGGTAACAACAGGTGTGAAATCAAACCAAATATTTGGGCGACCACCGGAATTGGACAAAGAAGTAGAGAGTGTAAATTAGAAACTAAGAATTAGAACCCAATATATCATAGACCAATCTTGCAGCTAGATTAGATGTCAATCCGCTTTGATCGTATTTTGGACAAGTTTCTACAATATCAACACCTACCAAATTGGTAGATAATCTATCTATAATATTTTTACATTGTATAGGTTTCAAACCATATGGTTCCGGATTCCCAACTCCTGGTGCATAGGAAGGATCAAAAACATCCATATCTATAGAAAGGTATACATTTTCTCCCCCGATGTTTTCCAAAATATCATCTAAATAGTCATTATCTCTAGCCATATCATAAGTTGTAATATAAGGCGGTTTTTCGATTAAAGATTCTTCAAAAGAAAATGAGCGAATTCCCAAAACATGTAAACCTTTTATATCTATTTCAGATATTCTTCTGGTAGGCGTTGCATGAGACCTCTTCATACCTTCGTACTCGTCTCTATAATCTAAATGGGCATCTAGTATTATAACATAGACATCTTCAAAGGCTGAGACAACATAAGGAGAGAGGGAATGTTCGCCACCGATTACAATTGGAAATTTACCGTCATTTAATAAGCACATTAATGTATTCTGTACTTCTTTACCCATATCTTCAACAAGACTATGTTCGGATACATTGCCCATATCATGAATATTTAGATCCAACAATGAAACATCGTATTCCATCATATAGGGTTCAAAACAATACGAAGCTCGTCTTATCTCATCAGGTCCGTCTGCACTGCCGGGTCTAAATGAGGATGTTTTGTCAAAGGGCACACCTAATATAACATACTCCGCAGAATCATAATCTGAGCTGGCACCGGCAAACTTCGTCATACTCTAGTGATTTTTTTTCTGCCCATGGTCTCCATGTAGTCTACTTCTTGTCCCTGCTCGATATCATCCATCTTTTCACTGTCTTCAACTTGTAGAGTAAAAATATCATAAGTAGTCAGATCCATTATTTTTACTTCGTTACCAGACATACTTACAATTTGACCCTTGTTTTTCTCTATGATGGGTACCTTCACTTTGTGTGTGACGGGACTTATCATACTGTGTTTCTTACCATCGAAGAGACCGGTAGCCTCTATTCTGGCTTTAGATTCTCCATGTTTTCCAGGTTTTGAAGTGTCTATTTTCTTTATTCTGCAAGGTTCATCGTCTATAACTATGTAATGGTTAACCTTGAGATTCCGTATTTCGTTTTGTTCCCATGCCATATTATCTACCTTTCAGATATGATATATTATTATAAACATTTTGTTTCATTTATTCGGCCATACCTGCCTCTTTGGCTAGTTCTTCGGCAGTTTCAACGTGTTTTCGAAGAACGGCCAAACCGCGATTCCAGAATTCAGGATCGCTGATGTCGACTCCGACTCTACGCAATAAATCCTCGGGATTTTCTGATCCTCCGCGTCTAAGCATATCAAGATACTTGGGAACAAATTCGTCTCCCTGTTCTTTGTAAAGATCGTAGAGAGCTAATACCAATAGCTCCCCGAAGGCATACGCATAACAGTAGAACGGATAATGTACAAAGTGTAGTACGTAGGACCACCACCATCCATAATCATCTGTTAACTCAACTGAATCACCGAACTGTTCTTGATTGGCTTCCAACCATAGTTCATTTATCACTTCGGGAGGTAATTCACCCTTTTCCTTTCTTTTAGCGTGAAGTTTCTGTTCGAATCGGGTCATTACTATCTGTCTGAACACCGTTGCAAAATCATCCTGTAGTTTGTTTCCTAGGAGTGTTAATTTCGTCTTTGGATCATCCACTTCATCCATCATCTTATCGAATAGTAACATCTCTCCGAAAACACTAGCCATCTCTGCGGTTGTGAGAGGAGTACTTTGCTGGAGATATCCCTGTTCCCGTGAAAGATATTGATGAACACCATGACCAAGCTCATGCGCCATGGTCATCATATCCCTTGTTCTATCTGTAAAATTAAGTAATATGTATGGATGTACTGAAGGTATGGTACCGGCACTGAAGGCTCCTCCTCTTTTTCCAGCCTTCAATTCAGCATCTATCCAGCCCTTATCAAAAAATTCTTCCGCTATTTTACGCATTTTCGGAGAGAACTTTTCGTATGCCTTCAATACTTTTTCCTTACTACTCTCGAAAGTGGTCTCAGGAGTACCCCCAGGCATCGGGCAATATCGATCGTAATCATAAAGCTTATCGATGTCCATTATCTGTCGTTTTAGGTTGTAAAACCGATGCACTATATCGACATTTTCTAAGCACGCTTCTATAAGAGCGTCTACGGTTTCTTTTTCAACACGATTGTCAAGGTTTCTAGCGGTCATGGGGTCGGGGTAATCTCTGAATTTTCCTATTGTGGCGTGGTTAAGTACTATGTTGTTAAAGATAAAGGTCAGTAGCTTCTTTTTATCCTTCAAAGATGATGTCACACCTTTTGCTGCTTTCTTCCTTTTATCTCTGTCCACATCATAGAGTAAAGAAAGGGCCTGGTCTAATACCATCTCTCTATCTTCATCTTCTATCTCCACACCGATATCCCCGATAGTTTCGTCAAATAATCTAACAAATGCCTTTTTACCGGTATTCTGTAGTGATTCCATTATCTGTTCTTCACTCTCGGAAAGCATGTAAGGTTTGTATTTTCTCCAATGTCGTAAAAAGTTCTTGTATTTATCTAATTCTTCAGCAGCCATATATTCTTCTGCTTTATCATCGTCTAATCCCTGCCATTCAAGCTCGAAGAAGATAAGTTTATTCTTCAATTCGCTAGATTTTTGTTGAGATTTAGCATAAAGTGCTCCTCTTTCCGGTTCCTGAGTATTCTGTGAATAGTAAAGCATCGCGAAATAACCAACACGAGCCATGGTCTCGTAGATGTCTTCCATCTCCTTAACGACATCTCTTAGTTGTTCCGGACTTAACTCACCGTCCTTGAGCTTTCCACCGTACTTATCTCTAAATTCATCTGCTCTTCCTAATGCATCTGAAATATCCTCTTCTAACTTAGGATCATCAATATCCTTATAGAGATCCGTAAGATCCCATTCGATTCCTTCAGCACTGCTAGTTTTTTCGCTCATAATCTCACTTTCATTACAGAATACCTCATTAATGATAAAGTTTACCGTTGGACCGTCGATGATTACTTTAACTCTTCAAAATAAT
>SKVC01000010.1 GCA_007129655.1 Thermoplasmata archaeon | reverse complement strand
CCGTCGGGTGGTACGTATGCACTCACCGAGCCGATGTGGGAATGACCGTCTCTGAATCGTACGAGAACGTTAGAACCCGTACCGCCGATGTTTTGTACACGGGCGGTCAGCAGGTAACTCCTGCTAAGCATGGGGGCGTGATCTGATAGAGTGATATCTACATCAGATATACGGAGTTCGATCCGTTCATCAACGGTACCGAACCATCTGTTGACCAGATACAAGAACTCACTGCGCATGGCCTGTGGCGAAGTATCGAAACTGTACATTTCGTAGAATTCCTCTTCACCGGCGGGTACTGGTGTTCTTAGATTCTCTAAATCAAAACCGGTGAAAACCAGACGATAATCGTCGTCCTCGTACCTGTGGGCCATTGTTCTATTTTGCCCATTATACGCATAATACATTATGGGAATTCCAGTAGGGGAAGTTTCGTAATAATGTGGTATTGGGGAAGTCGTCCAACCACCATCCATATAATACCTTATACCGTGACCTATAGGATCATCAGTAGTACCGATTAGCGATCGAGGGTAGGTAGGGCTAGGAATTGCATGCCCTTCTACATTATTTATCTTTAATATATCTGTTAAAAAGGTTGCGGCGTTATCCGATGGCGAATTTTTCAAATACTCCAGTATCCCATCGCCGATCAACATGAAATTCTTTTTATCGTCATATTCCTGCAGAAGAACGGTGATATTTTCTATATCGTTTTCAGTGAGTACGTCATCCGATTTAGATCC
Organism: Thermoplasmata archaeon; assembly: GCA_007129655.1. Classification (GTDB taxonomy): domain Archaea; phylum Thermoplasmatota; class Thermoplasmata; order Halarchaeoplasmatales; family Halarchaeoplasmataceae; genus Haladaptatiplasma. The sequence continues at coordinate 3,921 of SKVC01000010.1, read as the reverse complement.
GGTCAGCCAGCATATCGAGTTGTACGATGCCATGGTGGTGTTCAAAGGACCACCTCCGCCTGGTTGGACCTCAAAGGTTTCATACGAATAATTCAACGTATCGTAAAAGAGTTTTACGTTATCGAAGATTTCATCACCACCTATAGTAGAATCGACGATCAAAGTGGTGAATCTTACATCTACATAAAGGTCGATACCCAGATAATCCGGATAGTTATTCTGAATGTTTGTTTCAGGTATATGTCCTGATGGATCGACAATCACTCTTATCTTATGCCTTCCCACGGCATCGGCAACCCATTCGAACTCAACCTCCTTGTGTCCACCTCTTTCGCTGATGGTTATGGTTTGACGCTCTACGATATCTCCTTCTACCTCTAAACCAACTTCCGGACTTTGACTGAAGAAGCCGTTGTTCCGTATAACGGCTGATATGGTTAGGGTGTCCATGTAATCGGGTGTACGGGTACTGAATTCCTGAGCTGAAATAGCTAGGTCGTTTCCACCCATTTCAGAGATATTTCCCAACCATAATAGTACTGGATATGCAAGTGCAGATCGGCTCTCGATAGCTGCAAAACGTATGGATGTGAAGAATGTTCTAGCTCCACCGGGGTCCGTGCTGTTGTATGCTACACCTACGGTATTGCCGTCGTCTTTAAGAGCGTTGTTACCTCCATCCCTTCCAGATATATGGCTTCCACTCTTTCCCAGGCGTGGAGATCTTATATCGAATTCCATGTCAGCAACAGGATCATATGTACCCGACAAGTCATTTATCGGTGCTCCTGCGTCTGGAGTATCGATGCCGGACTTAAGGTTAGCTTCTAACCAACCGCCCCAATTGTTGTACGCATCATCGCATATTCCTTCACCGATTAACCACAAACGATGACCGTTCTCTATGAATGTTCCAAGTTCATCTCTATCTTGTGAGGTAAGTGTGTTTGTGGTCTGACTCCCAGTCATCCATATGACTATATCGTAATTTACCATGGGATAATGACCACCTAAGTAGCGTGGTCCCGAGCCTCCTCCTACAACGGTACGATCATATCGGAATCCAAGGGAATCGAGTGCGTTCGCCATCAGTGAGGCATCGTCTCCGGGTTGACCGTCACCTACCTGGTCATCGTCGACCAGCAGTATGTTCGGTCGTACGATGACCGGTCTTGATGCGTTTATCATTTCGCCATTATATTCTACTTCGATGAATATATTGTGTAAACCAGAATGTTGTATTCGCCAGTTGACAGATACGTCCCTACCACCACCGGATGGGAAACCGATATCCGGAACAGTTTCGTTGTAGAGTTCTGTCCCATCAGGTCCTATATCTCGGAAAGTAACGTCGCCCACCGTTGCGGTACCGCCGGCGTTGAATATAGCTGCTGTAACTTCGAAAACATCTCCGTTAGCCGGGTTTTCCGGCAGGAAGAATATCCTGCTCTCCTGGATTTGTAGTTCCGCCTCTATACCGATATCCGGTGCCTGCCCCATGTTCAAAGCCAAGTATGTTATATCTCCATGGTTAAAGCCGTCAGTGGTGTTGACCGGTATAAGATATGTTCCATTTTCCAGTTCCGGCAATTCAAAAGTATGTGTAAATCTGTTGATTTTAAGCGGTCGATTACCTCTCCTCTCCATCTGTTCCAAGTTTCCGCCGAGTTTCGACAGGTTTATCCAAACCTGCATATTATCCAAGACCAGTGTATCTTTGTCGATTACATCTGCCCAGAGTGTTACAGTTTCACCGGGGATGGCATAAACACCGAAATCCAGTGGGTAATCTACACCTACATCCCTAACGATAGGTGCTAATTCGTCTTTTGTTTTTAACATCTCTCGGTGTACCCTCTGTTCAGCATCTATGTCATAGATGGTCAATTCAACTGTAGAATTTCTATCCGGAAAAGCTTGTGCTATAGTATGATCCGGTTCGTAAACCAGACGCATGGTTTCACTGACACGCCATCTACCATCTGCGAGGTCGCCGCCTTGATCGTCAGTGAACTCCACGTTAAAAGGTGCATCGTAATCGACTGTTATGTAGATTCGCGTGTTATAATCCGACATAACTACACCACCGTTGTGTGTTATGTTGATGTATGCTGTTTGATTTGATATATTCACATTTGAAGAGAATTTAACGAATATCTGCTCTTGCGGCGGCTCTATAGTTTGAACACCGTAGAAGATACCTGTGAATATGATCACCGTCACCGCTAGTGTCAGGATACTTCCAACGACCTCGGAAACACCACTATCGTTCATCCGTCTTTTCATAGACATCTACTAACCCTCCGCCACCGAGCGGCCTTCTACGATCACGTTGTTGACGTAGAAGCCGCCGTCTACATTTTCATCATCATAGTGTTGATAAGCGGGAGCACTGCATGTGAATACTCTGAATCGTATCTGTATAATATATCCACTGAAATCCGAAAGATCGACCTGTAGCCTGTCCAGGTCTTCAGCCTGTATCCAGCTTCCATCTCCTCCCGAAAGGCCGGATGCTGTACGTACTCCTAAGTTCAAAGGCATCCAGGACCTTCCGCCGTCCATGGTGACTTCCACACGGAAACCGTCCGGAGGTCTGCCATCGGATGTATTGATGTTGAACTTGAAGTCAGCACCTAAAGTGGCTTCTCGGGCGTTGGTCAAGTCTATGGATACTGTTGAAAGTGAATTGTCTATTCCTAGAGCAGAGAAATGTCCTGTTTCGGGATCTGCGTTCCTCCATGCCATCGTTCCATCGACTATTTCCTGCCGCCACTGGTCGTGTTTGTTAGAAGATATGTTTAATTCTCCTCTAGACACCGTTATCCTCACGTCGTCGAAGAACCAACCGACCCCGGTTCCACGTCCGTATTGAGTGTAGTTGAACTTGATACGCACTTCATCCAGGTGGTCCTCCGGCACATATCTCATTATATTTAATCTTACATAGTCCCAACCGAAGCTACCGCCTCCGGAAACTCCATTCCAAGCGTAGTCCATGGAATTTCCGAGATCATCTTCTCTTGTATAGTTCGAGTCCAGTTCTCCGGAATAAGTACTCTGAGACGGAGTTGCGTATACCCAGACCCAATCGTTGATCGTTGAATTATAATATCCGACTTGTATGAATCCGCCGTTGCCCGGCTGTATCTTGTATCTGTGCCAGAAGGTCAGTCTGGCTTCTTCGTAGCCGGTGAGGTTGAATGCCGGAGTGACGGCTGTTTTGTTGGAGTTCGGGCCGTAGATGATATCTCTATCTCGTGTGGTGAAGGTCCATGTATCTGATGTGACAGAATTTCCCGTACCGTCATTTACCACTGCATACCATTGATACTCTGTGAAATGTTCTAAACCCGACCATAAAATATCTTCTGTCCTACCTGTTGTTACATTGGTAACATTCCCTATTTCGCTGTTATCAGATGCATCGTAAAACGTGATATTCATCAATCGATCTGCCATATGCTCCGCATAGACACTGAGTAATGGATTCTGAACTATATCTATTGCACCATCTTCAGGGATCGGATCTACCGGTGGTCTGAGAGGTCTAAAAGTGTAAACAATATTATCTATGCGAGAGTTGTATGTTTCGTTGCCCCACCAGAACCAACCTGCGGTATCTCTATCGGGAGGGCCCAGGGTTTCATATTCCGTATAGTAATGAACAGTCCACTCAGATGCTTCGAGTCTATCTGCTCCAAGGGGTTCGGTTTCAAAGGAGGCCTGTTCTTGCCATGTTACTCCATCTTCCATTTCAGCATACACAGTCACTATCAGTCTATCTGTACCATCCATCTCATGTTCGGGACAATTCCATGTAATGCTTTGTATGCCTTCTTCATCTTCCGCCCCTTTTCTATCAACTATTGCCTCAGGAGATCCTCCTGTTAGCTCGGTGACACCAGCCCATACTCTCAT
>SKVC01000014.1 GCA_007129655.1 Thermoplasmata archaeon | reverse complement strand
CAAGTTAACCGTACTCGCCCGGGAGATTCAAAGTGCCTTGAAAAATTTCGAGACTCAAGCACCTTTACCCTGGGGAGCCCCTAAAAGAACCCAGATAATGGGTATAATCAATGTGACACCGGATTCATTTTACGACGGTGGCGAAGCTTTCGAAACTAAAAGTGCAGTAGAAATAGGTATGGAATTCGAAAGGCATGGAGCCGATATTTTAGACGTTGGCGGAGAAAGTACGCGCCCTGGAAGTGAACGGGTAACGGCAGAAGAAGAGATCAAAAGAGTGATACCGGTCATCGAAGAATTGAGCTCAAAAGCGGACATACCCATAAGTATAGACACTCATAAACCGGAGGTAGCGAGGGCTGCGGTAGAAGCCGGAGCTAGTGTAATCAACGACGTTTACGGATTGAGGAGCCAAGGTATGCCGGAAACCGTTGCAGAACTCGACGTACCGGTGATCATAATGCATATGCAGGGAACCCCTGAGACAATGCAAAAAGATCCCCATTACGAAGATGTTGTGCGAGAAGTGTATGCTTTTCTGCTGGAACGAGTTGAAATCGCCCTCGAAGCCGGCGTAAAACAAAAAAATATCGTGATAGACCCCGGAATAGGTTTCGGAAAGAACACTGAACACAATCTAGAACTGATCGATCGTATAGATGAATTCCGTTCCATGGGATACCCCGTATTACTCGGTGCATCTCGAAAGAGTATGTTTAAACATATACTCAATAAAGAAGTAGAAAATAGACTGTACGGTTCCCTTGCTGTAGCTGCCATTGCAGTAGACCGAGGTGTATCGGTATTAAGAGTCCACGATGTTGAGGAAACCGCAGATGTTGTTCGCACGCTAGGAGCCTTTAAAAAATATGAAAACTCTTAAAAACCCCTTCTCTTTATTGGCTATATGGTTAACGAGATAGATGTCCCCGGTATTTTGGAAGGTTACGACAAAGATAACATCACTATAGCTACTGTCTGTTCTCATTCAAGTCTTCAGATATTCGACGGTGCGCGTAAGGAAGGCTTTCGAACACTTGGAATCTCTGTTGGAGATAGAACCAAGATATACGATGCCTTTCCCAAAGGAAAACCCGACGAATTTCTAGTGGTCGATGATTATCAGGAGATACTCGAAAACACCGAAGAGTTGCGGGAACAGAACGTTATCATCGTTCCCCACGGCTCATTCGTTGAATATCTAGGTGCCGACCAGTTCAGAACATTGGGATTACCCACCTTCGGTAATCGCAGGGTATTAAAATGGGAATCCGATAGGAACAAAGAGAGAGAATGGCTTACCTCGGCCGGTATATCGATGCCCGAGATAATTCCAGATCCTAAAAAGATCGATAGACCCGTTCTGGTTAAATATCACGGTGCCAAAGGAGGTAGAGGATTCTTCATAGCCAAGGATTACAGCGATTTCAAACTCGGGATAGACCACAAGAAGGAATATCATATACAGGAATACATCATGGGTACCCGTTATTATCTTCATTACTTCTTTTCACCTATAAAAACCGAAGGATACAAGACAAAACGCGGAGTGCTTGAACTACTATCAATAGATAGACGGGACGAAAGTAATATAGACGAGATGTACAAGCTAGGTTCCCAGGAAGACCTTAAGAAGATGCAGATATACCCGTCCTTTGTGGTTACGGGAAACATACCCGTCGTTATCAGAGAGAGCCTTTTACCAAAGGTATTCGACATGGGAGAGCGTGCCGTCAACCGTGCCTACGAACTCTTCGGTGGACTCTTCGGTTCTTTCTGTTTGGAAACAATCGTCACCGATCAGCTCGATTTCAAAGTATTTGAGATATCTTCCCGTATAGTAGCCGGTACTAATCCTTTTATATCAGGTTCTCCCTATGCGGACTTGATGGAAGAAAACCTATCTACCGGTAGGCGGATTGCGAGGGAGATAAAACTAGCCATAGAAAAAGATAATATGGACAAAATAATCACGTGATTCTATGTTAACACTGGTATTAGCAGATTGTGACATGAAGGTCAAGCCCGGGGCCATCCACGATGAAAACTCACAACCGGAACTGGTACACTTTTCTCTGATGCTCGCCAACGATTCTAAGCTCGGTGAGAAGAGGGAACTGAAGACCATAGTTCATACCCGATACGGCAAGATATTCCGATTCGAAGCTGATGTTGAGATACCGGAAAAACTTGAGGATTTTAAACAATTGTTAGTTGATACGGTAAAAGGGAACCCACCTAAGGGAGTTACTTACGAAACCGGTCTAAAATTAATGGATGTTCTTGACCTAGAATTAGGAGAGAAGATAGTAATGTCGCCGGGTGGAGAGAGGACTAACCCCTTCGAATTTTTTAAACGGAGCAAAGATTACGTAGTAGTAATCGGTGGATTCAGAAAAGTGGATTTCATCAGCCCGGTATATGAATGGGCGGATAAGAGCATATCCATATCGAGTAATTTAAAGAAAACCTGGTCGGTAGCCGCAGAGGTTATCGTTGCATACAGAGGTTGTTCACTCGAATAGTTTAGCTGCGTTAACGTCGTAGGGTACTCCCATACTATCCGCGACAGGATGACATTTGCTTCTTGTGAGATATGCTATGGGCCGAATATCGGTTTCCGAGAGCGATTCCCAGTTGGCCATTCCCTTAGCGATGATCAGATCCGCATCTTCGATTTCTTTTTTCAGTTCATCATTCAGAAGAGCCAGGTCCACTCCGATGGCGAAGCCACCTGTAGTATCGAGCCGGTCGGCGACTTTATCCATACCAACTTCCAAAGCATCCTCCATCGTAGCATCGGTCAAGACGGGTTCGCCCTTTACAACCACGGTAACATCGATATCGTATTCTTTCAACTTTTCTACGAGTAATGTATCGAGAACTATCTCTCCTGCATTGTCTGTGAAATATACCACCTTCTCAGCTTTCTGCAAGATTTCTTCGATACGGTCTACATCGTCGTAACCCAATCCCTCGGCTAACATCTCATCGAACATCCGGCTTAGATACTCCGGGTCATCGTATTCATCTTTATAACCGAAGTCCATAACGTTACCGATAATGGCTACGATGATAGCTTCTCTGAGGTCACCGTTCTCTATGAACTTCCGCGCTTTGGGAATGAGGTTTTTCGAAACGACATTACACTCCTTTTTGATATCTTTGTAAGGATCATGGTCACCTATTATTGAATAAACACGTTTGTGTACCTTTGTAGCTATCTCAGCCGAAACCGCACTTTCATCGAATAGCTCGTTCAGTATCTCCATTGCTTCCTTCACCACAAGGTGTTCGTGTTCCGAATCTACAAGTCTACTCTCGTAGACACACCGTTTAAGGAGACAGGGAACACACTCCGGTTTGATCTTCACTTGATCAATCCTTGGCCAGATGCTTGTTTATATCTTCCGCATTTAGATGTCCTTCAACGGTTATGGATATATTATCAGCCGACACATCTTCAAGTTCCAAAAGACCCTTCTTTATCATCATGGCAAGTTGGACTCCCATTGGACAGAAGGGGCTGGTAGGAGTGAAAGTCAAGCTTATATCGTTGTTTTCCACTTTTAATTCGGATATCAAACCCATGGAGTAAACGTCTATCCCTGTATGAGGATCCATAACGGCTTTAAGTTTCTCTATTACTTCTTTTTCTGTTGGCATGTGATTACCTCTTTATTGAGCACGGATACATCCATGGGTTATATATAAATCGTGGGGTGTTCACATCTTTTTTATAGGCTCGTCCTGTATAATCTTTCCCATCTCTTGAGCTGAACTGTCAAGCATCACTATATCTCCAACGCTGGTTACGTGTTTCATGGATATGCCCAGCCGTGTTTTAGATAGAAGAGATTTCTCTATGTCGAGAGTTTCAAGAACATCCTTATTTAGCTTTACTAGCATCGAAGGTACATCCCATGATTCTGTGTCAAGAAGTATATCATCTACCTTACCTACATCTTCTCCTTCGTTCCCAGATATCTCGGTACCGACGATAGAAGATATTAGGTCGTCTTCCACAACTTCATGGAAATGGATATGTAGCTGGTCGAGAGTTTTATCCAATATCACTTTGTCTCCGAAGGCTTTTACCTGATCAAGGTTAATCTTTAACTTAACCGATGTGAAGAGTGGTTTGTCTTCACCGAGTTCCTCTACTATATCTTTGTTCATCTTAACAACGACGCTGCGTATTTTAAAATCGGTGCCGTAGGTAAAATCTTCTACTTTCCCCATCAATTTCCCGTCGCTGCTCAATACATCTTTTCCCTCTATATCGTTGAATTCTTTCATCTAATTACCTCTAATTCACGATAGTATATATGTAGTATATTAAGCTTTTTTATCAATTAATTACAAATACGTAGACCCGCTGTCATAGCATATCATGAAAATAATAGCCCACGGTGGTGTAGGAAGTCCACGAGAGGTGGATAAGGACGTTCAAAGAGCTATAGACAACGGTTTATCAGATGATATATTCGATACAGTGGTTGGTGTGGTTTCTGCCATGGAGGACGACCCGATATTCAACGCCGGCACGGGCTCCAGGATGAGACTAATCTCGTTTTATTCCGATTGAGTCGTCTTCTCGATATGTTCCGGGTAACATTACTGTTGATCCATCTTGATCTGCTCAATCACCGAGTCGAGTATTTCTTTCTTGTCGTCTTCGTTGAGAT
>SKVC01000064.1 GCA_007129655.1 Thermoplasmata archaeon | reverse complement strand
TTGAAAGAGCTGGAGAACGATGAAACACTGTTGATACAGAGCGGAAAGCCTGTGGCCGTCTTCAAGACCTTTGAAAGAGCTCCTAGAGTGCTTATTGCAAATTCCAACCTGGTTCCCAAATGGTCGAACTGGGAAAAATTCTACGAGTTAGAAGATCTAGGATTGATGATGTACGGCCAGATGACCGCAGGTTCTTGGTGCTACATCGGAACACAGGGTATAATCCAAGGAACCTATGAGACCTTCGCAGCTCTGGCAAAAAAACACTTCGATGGTACACTTAAAGGTAAATTGTGCGTTAGCGGAGGCTTAGGTGGCATGGGTGGAGCACAACCCTTGGCGATCAAGATGGCCGGAGGCGTTGCGATAGTCATCGAGATAGACCCGGCAAGGGCAATGAGGAGACTGGAAGCCGGTTTCTGTGATGAAGTAGTGTATGATACAGATGAAGCTTTTGAGATGGCAAAAACCGCTGTTGAAAACCAAGAGGCGATATCCATAGGACTTGTGGGTAATACGGCCGAGGTATTACCGTATATGCTGGAACAGGGGGTAATTCCGGATGTTCTCACCGACCAGACCAGCGCACATGATGCAATGAGCTACGTACCCCATGGGATGACCTTCGATGAATCGCAGAAATTAAAAGAAGAAGATCCCGTAAAATACAAAGAACTGAGCATCGCGTCGATGAAACTTCATTGTGAAACCATGGTGAAGATGCATGAAAAAGGAGCGGTAACATTCGATTACGGTAACAATCTAAGGGGACAAGCACTGGAGGCCGGTTTCGATAACGCCTTTGCGTATCCGGGTTTCGTACCTGCCTACATAAGACCCATGTTCTGCGAAGGACGAGGTCCCTTCAGATGGATGGCACTCTCCGGAGATCCCGAAGATATCTTGCGTACGGATGAACTGGTGAAAGTAATGTTTCCCGACAACGAGCAATTGATCAACTGGATAGATCTGGCTGAGATGTATCTTCCATGGGAAGGATTACCGGCTAGAGTTTGCTGGCTGGGATACGGGGAACGGGACCGATTCGCCAAAGCCATAAACGACCTTGTGGCCAAGGGAGATATATCTGCTCCCATCTCCATAACGAGAGATCATCTGGACGCTGGAAGCGTCGCCAGTCCCAATAGAGAGACGGAAAGTATGAAGGACGGAAGCGACGCAGTGGCTGACTGGCCGTTGCTGAATGCACTGCTCAACACGAGCGCCGGCGCCACCAGTGTATCCATCCATAATGGCGGCGGAGTTGGAATAGGTTACTCAACCCACGCGGGGATGGTGGTACTGGCCGATGGAACAAAAGAAGCCGAAGAGAGTATTCTAAGGGTATTCAAGACGGATCCGGGCATGGGCGTGGTTAGGCATGCGGATGCAGGCTATCAAGAAGCCATCGATTTTGCATTGAAAAAAGGAATAAGGATGCCCATGCTCAAGTAAATCCACACAAAATACAGTTACCTTTTAATAAGACTAGAACTGTAGCTACAGTACCATGAAAAAAATAGGCGAATTTTTCGGATTAATATCGGCTTGTCTAATGGTTATCAGTGTTATAGCGAGCGGGGTCAATCCCGTACAGGTTGATGAAGACAGAAACGAGATCATCAACGATATACCCGATAGGAACGATGAAGTACTGACAACCGAAAGAATTTCTCGTTCCATGGAGAGTACAAACCTCGGAGATAGAATTTCTGAAAGTAAAACTATGGAGTATACTGAAAATCTTGTTCCGGTGTATAATAGAAGGGAACGGTTATTGAGCAACGAACTATTGTTGTCATGCGATGATAAACTGTTACAAGAAAACACTATGTTGCAATACACTCCACGTGATCCGATATTCATCAGCGGTAATAACGACTTCGAAACACAGGGATTCCCGGGAAGCGGTACGATATTTGATCCGTGGATGATAGACGGTTACGAGATCGACGGCGGTGGTTATGAATATACTATTTATATTGGGGATGTGACGGATCATTTTGTAATACAAAATTGTTACTTGTATAACGTAACGGAAAATTTCAATCCTTTGGATTCATGGGCGGGGGCGATCCAGCTTCACGGAACCACCAATGGAGTTATTTTCAATAATACTTTAGCAGCCAGCGGTACAGGTATAGAGATCACTGAATCTACTGGTAATACAATTAACGGGAATATACTTGAAGGAAACTTTGTGGGAGCTATAATCTCCGAATCAGGCAGTAATGATATGGAATTCAATTATTTTGCAGATAATATAGTTTTTGCGGTGGGCATGATAAACTCAACCCATATATACTTTAACAACAATCAGATGTTCGACAACGGATTTCTGATAATGGGTGATGTGGAGCACTGGAATACTCATACGATAGACACCACTAACACGGTAAATGGAGATCCGGTGTATTACATAAAAGATCAAAATGGGGAAACTGCACCGACCGGGGGCGGACAAGTGATCTTGGCGAATTGTACCGCTATGAATATTTCGGGGCAGAATGGAGCAAGTATATTACTGGGACATTCAAATGGTTGTAACATAGAAAATAATGAAATATACAACAATAGCTTTGGCATATATATGTGGGAGGCTAACTACAACTATATTCTATACAATAATATTTCCCAACAAAATATGAATGGTATATGGGTCTTCATGGAATCCGGTAACAACACCATAATGCACAACAATATCTTCGATAATGGTGTAGGTATGTTGATAGAGCAATTCAGTCATGATAATGTTGTAGCCTATAATCATATTATAGATAACAACTGGGACGGTTTGGAGATCGATGAAAGTTACCGTAATCAGGTTTATGAAAACCATGTCTCCAACGCTTCCGTAGGTATATATCTACGTGATGCCGAGTATAATGATGTCTTTAACAACACGATGACCGATTGCTACGAGATAGGTATAGAGATCGCTCATAGTTCTTACAATGAAGTTTACAGCAACGAAGTGGAAAACTCTCACACCGGAATTTGGTTATATACTTCAAGTTCAAATTTGGTCCGTGATAACAGTGCAGCGTTTAACGGATGGGATGGAGGCGGTACCGGTATCGGCCTTTATTACAATAATCACGATAACATAATCCTGAATAATACCGTCACGAACAACGAGCATGGCATCAGTATGTGGGACGGAAACCAGAACAACGAAATCATCGGTAATTTTATCGCTTTCAATATCAATTCGGGAATAGAGATCTACAATTCCACAATCAACCTACTCTACGGGAACCACGTATTGTATCATGATTGGAACGGCATCAATTTTGGTATGGCATATGGTAATACTATTGAGAACAATAATGTATCTTATAACAATAATGGAATATCTCTATGGGAATCGGATTACAATGACTTGATCAACAATACAATATTTAACAATAACCAGGATGGTATTTCCATGGGTAATTCGATATCCAACTCTATTATCAACAATACTGTCCGTAGCAATAACTACGGCATCTATCTAGACCATTCATATTACAACACCATCGAAAAGAATACGATAACAAGAAACGGAGAAGGAATATCTCTATGGGATTCATATTACAACACGATCACCAACAATCATGTATATTCCAATGAATGGGGCGGGATATTCATCGATTTTTCAGATAACAACACAATATCAAATAATCTGATGGAATCAAACGGTTTCGAAGCCATCTTTGTGCACGATTCACATGGAAATCTTTTGATGGAAAACGATCTATGGTACAACGATCAGGGGGTAATACTTTGGCAATCGAGCATGAATACACTGGAAGGAAATAATGTTTCATACACAACCCAAAATGGTATTTATCTTGAATTCTCTAACAACAACACCATAGAAAACAACGATGTATCAAACAATCTAGATAATGGAATACAGCTACAGGGCTCCAACAATAATGTTGTGATCAACAACGATATCCGGAACTGTCAGAATGGGATCGAACTCATGGGCTCCGATGATAACGATATAATACACAATATCATATTAAACAATTGGAACGGGATAATGCTGGATAACTCCTATTTTAACAATGTAGATCATAATCATGTATCTGAAAACGAACAGAACGGCATCTATCTAGACTGGTCTAACGATAACACCGTCTCCAACAACAATGTTTGGAATAACGATGATGTAGGTGTTCGACTCCATGGATCTATTAACAATGTAATACGGAACAACGACATATCCGACAACAACTTTGGTGTTGCATTATCGGACAATTCTAACCAAAACCGTATAAACCGTAATACTATCACACACAATATTTGGCACGGTATAAGTATATGGAATTCGATGGAAAATGAAATCTGTGAGAACAATATTTCTGATAATGATTCAGGTATAGAATTCAATCTTTCTGATGATAATGAGGTAGTGAACAATCATATCTCCTTCAATACACTGAACGGTATCCAGATATTTGATTCTTTCAACAATTCGATATACCATAATAATTTCATCAATAACAACAACCATGCATATGACGAAGGCGAAAATATGTGGGATGAAGGTTATCCTACCGGAGGTAATTACTGGGATGACCATACGGGGCCGGATAACTTCAGCGGTCCGGGTCAAGACGAACCGGGTTCTGATGGTATAGTGGATATCGAACGGGAGATACCAGGCGGCGACAACGTAGACAACTATCCATTTACCGAAGAAAACGGATGGATAACGATAACTACTGTTGAGATATCACTGTTTTCAGGCGGTGACTCCAACGGTTGGAACTTCGTTT
>SKVC01000110.1 GCA_007129655.1 Thermoplasmata archaeon | reverse complement strand
GGAAGTGCGAGATATTGCCGAGCATTTGGACGGAGCCGTATACTCACCTGTAATACGGCCGAACGATAGTGAGGCAAGGATACATACTATCCGTAGAGTTGAAAGAATGAACTCCATAAGATTCAATTAAATAACGTTCGAGCAGCTATGGTAATTAAATTAGTTTTCCAATCTCTTTTTGTTCTCATTTTTTCAATGTTCAACAGTGCTCTTTCTTTAGAAATCTTTTCCTTATAATACAAAAGAAAAATGATATGCACACTATAGTAACACTTGACATTGTCCGATTTGAACTGTTTTATTGCTATAATATCGTCGCTTACGAATAGATGATCCTCCGATTTACATATCTCAAATAATTCATCTTCTGCATGCCTTTTTCTTGGAATATTTCGAATTTCAAATTCCCTTTGGTAATCCAACCATTTTTTAGCAGATCTACTATCATCATCTCCGTGTCTAGCAATGTCTTTCAGTTCTTCAAGAACACCCTTAGAAATGATAACATAAAAATTATCTATAATTAAGGGAAGAATATCTGTATGTCCTAAAGAAACTAATGCGGCTGTGTCAAAACAAAAGGAACTTTTCATAGCTCTCCCTTTTCAATCATCTCAATAAGTTCCTTTTTACCTTGTTTAAGATGATCTACAACAAATATGACATCGTCAGCATCATTACCTAATAGAGCTCGAATATCCTCTTTAGTTAATCGACCCTTTGCATATTCTAAAGCAATTGCCTCTGAAAGATTAAGGGTGTCCTCATGAATAGCATGTGCTAATTTCATCCGAATCCATTCTGTTCGGGACATGTGGAGGACCTTTGTAATTGCATCTATCTCAGAGAGCATATAGTCGTCCAATCTGATATTTACCTGATGCGTCATACTATCACTTAGTATACAATAGGTAGTAAATGCTATATATAGTTTGTTGTCCAGCCATTAAAATTTAGAATATGGCATAGTCGGATATTTTTACAATAATGAGTTCATTCATTCAATTGCGTATAACGGACTAGGTTTAAGATGTTCATGAATTTGGGTATAACTGAGCGGAACCGCCATGTCATATGAAGACTTAATTCGTGCATTTCAAGACTCTAAAACCATCGAAAACATTAATTAAATATCTTTTTCCATTCCTCTCTGAAACATATCGTCTCAAAGCCGATGGATTTATAGAAATCCGGAACTCCGCCAAAACAGTATTTCGCACCTAGTTCTTTAGTCTTTTTCATGGCTTCGGTGAGAGCGATCGTTGCCAAGCCTTTCCGTCTATGCTCAGGTACAGTTGCTAAAGGTTCTGTATAAGCATATTTATTCTGATCATCAAACCACATCCCTAAATAACACGCATAGTCTCCGTTGGGAGCTTTAATTACCATGGTTAGATCTTTTCTAAAATCGGGACCACTTTGCATAAACAATCTTCCCTCAAGATCATCATCCGGATCTGGTCCGTGATCAAATCCTTTCCAGAGACATGCATGTATCTTTTTTATATCATTTTCCTCTTCTAACGAAAATAGTGAATACCCCTGTGGTAAATCAACTTCAACAAAGTCATTTTCATACGAAAAAATCGTTATCGGTTCTGTGTATATCTTTTCATATCCTTTCTTTTGTAAAAGCTGTCTTTTTTCCTGCTCCTTATCTGTGATCCAAACATTAAGAGTCCTTTTACCATCAGATATAGTTGCTAATTCCCTTTCCGCATAATCAAGCATATCTGATAACAAGTGATCATAACCTTCTCTCACGCTCAAAAAACATTCTCCCGGACCCATCTCATAACATGCTACGCCCACGAGTTCTTCGCCATCCTCCCACAGACCAAAACGAGGAGCGGACTGATGGTTAAAGTATGGGTGGGTATGAGCATATTCAAAAAACGGTCGTAATAAATAACTGTTCAGCGTTTCCAAATTGTAGTTATCATCTAAAAACTGACTCACCCTTTCAAAATCAGCTAACAACTTATATCTTCTATTAGTTACCATAATTTTCACTTCTTTATGCTAATCCTCAACTTTATTATCGCTTTTATAAGTTACTATCCTGGTATATAGAGGCTAATTTATTGGTATGATGCAAAGTTCTCGATAGATGGGAGAGAATTTAGTCGGTGCAAAAAGAAAGAAAAAGGTTAATAAGTAAGATAATCTTAATTACTACTATGAGTGAAGTTGAGTTAACCCGACTTTCATCTAAGGGTCAGATAGTCGTTCCTAAAGCACTACGCAATATAATGGGACTAGAAGATGGCGAAGTGTTCGCTATCTATGGTGAAGATGATACTATCATATTGAAGAGATTAGAACTCCCCTCAGAAAAAGAATTTCAGAGGTTATTAAATTGGGGAGAAGACTTCGCGAAAAAGAAGGGTATAACTAAAAAAGACGTAAAAAAAGCCATCAAGGAATATCGTGAGGGCGAGTGAAATCGATTAGGGTCGTCCTAGACACCAATGTCCTCATATCCGCTTTCTTTTGGGATGGTAACGAAAGGGAGGTTTTGGTCAAATGCCGATAAAAGATATGGACATCAATAACCTCACCCTCGATAATAAAAGAATTGGACCGCGAGATGATTCGTAAATTTGATGTCCCAGAAAACAAGATAACTGAGTATACTCAGGACATACTTTTTTTCTCTGAGATCGTTTTTACTGCGGATGAGATCGACGTAATCAAAAAAGATCCAGATGATAATGTTATCATCGAAACAGCAGTGATGGGGAATGCTGACTACTTAATCACTGGAGACGACTATCTTTTAAGTCTTGGTGAGTATGAGAACGTTAAGATCAAGAAAGCTAGTGAATTGATCGAGTAGGAAAGCCATCGACCAAAATATAGTAAATTCACGGTAACGAACAGGGGTATGATGTGAAGTCATGAGCGTAGCGAGCGATTTAAGTGAGCGGAGTGAACCCCGAAACACATATGCACCCAGATGTTAGGTAAATTATCGCATAAGAAATATCCCACACTTCTATTACTTCAGATTTACCAATTTCGTCAAAATGCTTATCGTTTGTCAGGATTGTAGCCTCAGATTTTAGACATGTAGCAGCATGGATCATATCCGCATAAGAACTTTCGAAGTACTGTTTACATTTTTGTATTTGTTCTTCATCAGGTTCGACATCTTTGCATTTTTACTTCATGATCTTAAAAAATAACTCGGATTTAGGTCCTAGTTTATTTGCATACTTTTCATACTCTTTCAATGATATCTCATTACTGACCAACTGTATCTCTTCATCTCTGATTAGATTGATGAAAAGTTCAGTGCTTTTTGTTTCACCGGTTTTAAAGGCCGAAATAAAAACATTAGTGTCAACTAGAATACTTCTTCTTGGCAAGTTCATCGACCTCTTCTTCAACTTCAGAGTGTAGCTTTGTTAGATCTTTATCTCGTATCTCTTTTTTTACCGACTGTATCAGTTTTTCTAAATCGATCTTTTTGAGGATAAAGGTATCGTCATCGATATCCTCTATGATGAACTCCGTGTTTTCGTCTATATGGTGAGCTTCCCTTAGCCCTTTAGGGATGGTAACTCTCCCTCTTTTATCGACTTTAGCTGTTTCTGCCATTTTACCCTATTTGGATTTTCAGTGGAATCTAAGTGCAATATGATAGATGGACGGTAGCGTTTGATGAGTACCTAAATTTGCCAACCAACAGAGGTCAAATTGGGCGGAACGTAGCGCAGCCAGGTACTCGCTTGTTATGTGCTTTTGCACCTGTCTTAACGAAATTTGATTCCCTCATAGTTCAATTGACTCATTTATTCCTAAAAGAACGCAATAGAACCCCAGCTTTTTCGAGTTAGATTGTCAATAATTTATTGCTCTAAATTTGCACCTAATTTTTCACTAAATTGCACATAATTTTGAAATAAAGAGATATACCCTCAAGGCTATTGTAGGTTAGTCTCTGAGAAAGGAGAGATAAGGGAGATTAAATATGAAAAAAGAAAACGAAACGGAAAAGATGCCGAGTGTCAAACTGAAGGTGAAAGAGAGCCCTGTCAGATTCGGTGGTAGTGTGCGGGTCCATGATTCCATTCTCAAGAAATTGGGATGCGAAGAAAAGGACCAAATTGTTCTGATGAATGACGATGAGAAGGAGATACTGAATACGATTTATGCAGACGATCTTGTCGCAAAAGATACAGTGATACTCAGAACAGATGCCATGGAAGATCTGGATGTGAAAGAAGGGGACGAGATCACACTGAAAGTGAATAAAGAAATCCTTGAGGACATGAAGGACAAGGCCGGCGACTTAAAAGACGACGTCAAGGAAAAATCCGGAGACTTAAAAGACAACGTCAAGGATAAATTTTCCAAGGACGAAGATGAAGACGAAGATAAGGAGGAATGAATATGCCAGGAATAAAGGAAAGAATTGGTGGACATTTCAGAGATAACCCGATCACCATGGGAAGAAAGGTAGATAATTATCTCACCGAGAATCTTTCGGTGTTGACAAGGGAATACAAGCTTGCCGCCGAGAAGGATATTGCGCCAATAGACCAACAGTTGGATGATCACGACACCACGATCTGTGAATTGGAAAAATGGAAAGTCGATGTCAAGGACAGGGTTTCCATAATTAAGAAGAGAGTAAATAAAATAGAACTTGCAACAGGAGGCGGAAAGTAATGGATCCCTTGATGATATTAGCATACGGATTTTCTATCTTAATTCTGGTGATGGTTTGGCTATTAGCGATGATAGCTATTATCAGAAGCATGAGAAAGGAAAAGGCAATGAAGGAATTGGAAATTGATCACATCTCTCTGTATTTT
>SKVC01000098.1 GCA_007129655.1 Thermoplasmata archaeon | reverse complement strand
GTACGGGTATACCACCAGTCCTCTTGAATAGGGGCTTTTTCCTTGTGAACTCCAGTCTTTACAAAGGGTGCCCACTGAGGCGGTTCAATTCCGTCGGTTTCCTTTAGAACTTCGCTGAGTTTTTCGATTAGCCTTTTTGGGGGCACGTCATATACAGTCGCCATAATGTGCTACTCTCCAGAGTTTATAGTTAAACGATGTTAATTATATGATGTAATTAAAGGTTTCCCCCGCAATACTTCCTTATCGAGGGGTAGATTTAAAGACTAATTGCATATTTATGCATTATATGGTACCTACCGATTTAACTAAATTAAGCACGAGTGCAGAAACTTTTGTTAATCGTAAAGAAGAGCTTGAAAATTTAAAGGCTCATATGCAAAAAGCTCTAGAGGGAATGGGAAGACTCGTACTATTAAAAGGAGAAGCAGGATCAGGCAAAAGTTGCTTAGCGGAGATTTTTTCCAAAGAATGTGAAAAAGAGGGCTTCAAAATATTGAAAGGTAGATGTTTATACTATGAAAGTACAGATCCGTATATTCCATTTTTAGAAGCCCTGGGTGATTACATAGACTCGGGCGAAAGTAAAGAGGAAGAACAGGAGAACCTATCGGTAAGTAGTATCTCTATGAGCCTGGTTGGTGCAAAAACAGGGGATGAGGGGGGGGAGATATCTGTGTCCGACAGAAGAGAGTTGATGTTCGATGATGTTATAAATGCTATAACCCGAATATCAAGAGAACAACCGATATTATTTTATCTAGACGACTTACAATGGATAGATGAAGCTTCATCATTGCTTCTACATCAAATAGCTATGAATATACCAGATGAACGGGTTTTGATATTGGGAGCCTATAGACATGAGGAGCTAAAAATATCCTCAAATAAATTTCCTCTTGAAAAGGTATTGAAGCGGATGAAAGAGGGAAAGCAACTATATGAGATAGACGTGAACAGGTTAACTTTCCAATCAACCTCAAATATGGTTAAAAAGCTACTCAAATCTGAAGATTTACCGCAATCATTTCTTTTGATGGTTTACAGGGAAACAGAAGGTAACCCGTATTATGTAGTGGAAATGCTTACATCGATGATAGGAGAAGGTGTGATCGACCCTTACTCCTATACATGGGATCCTGAAAGGGATTTGGCCGATATTTCCGTCCCAAAATCCATCAAAGATATAACTTCAAGACGTATATCTCAATTATCTCGTACTGAAAAAAAGGTGTTGATGTATGCCTCTATTTTGGGTACTGAATTTGATTTTGAGTTACTTGAAAACGCTATAGAGATGGATGTTATAGAGCTTCTTGACATCATAGAATATCTTGAATCCCAGGGTCTTATACACGAGAAAGAAGGCTCGGGTGAAAGAGAAATTTACCGATTTAATCATATACAACTGAGAGCCGCATTATATGATAATATGGGTTCAAGTAGACGAAGGGTACTTCACCAGCGAGTTGGAGAGACCATCGAGGATGTATACGTAGATGATTTGGATGAACACTTCTATACATTGAGCAGGCACTTTCACGAAGGTAAAAACTACGAAAAAGCGTATGAATATTCAATAAAGGCTAGCGAAAAAGCTTTGGAAAGCTTTGCAATCGAATCTGCTTTAGATTACCTTGTAAATAGAGCTAGTAATTCGCTAAAGAAAGCTAAAGATATTGAAGATCCAGATAAAGAAGAAATAGAGTTACTAAATAATATAGGTGAATTGGCTTACGATACAAGTAAATGGCAAACATCCATAGATGCCTACGAAAAGTTATTGAGAAAAGTGAGCGAACTCGGAGATAAGAAGTTAGAAGGAGAAACACTTAGGAAAATCGGTCATCTATACAGGGAGATCCAGAAGTATGGAAAATCCATGGATGCATTCGAAAGATCTTTGGAGATAGCTACAGAGTTAGAAGATAATGAGGGATCAGCCGATTCAAATAGGGGACTGGGATATATACATTGGAGAGAAGGAGAATTAGAAGAAGCTATAGAACACTATGAGACAGCAATAAATCAAGCAAAAAAGATAGATAATAAAAAGATCCTCGCACTAATATTTATAGAGATGGGAAACATATATTCTATTAAAGGCGAAACCGATATAGGAGTCCAATATTACAAACGTAGTTTACCTACTTTAAATGTTCAAAAAGCTTATCGGGAGCTGGCCAGAGCTTACAACAATATTGGAGATGGATATATGAAGAAGGGGGAGTGGGAAATGGCCATTGATAATTTTGACAAATGTGCGGAGCATGCGAAAAGAATAGGTAATAAGGATTTTCAGGGATGGAGCTATTTTAACAAGGCCGAAGCGTTGATTTACAACGATGAGATCCACGAAGCTAGAAATTACGCGAAACGTGCGAAAGAGATAATGGAAAAATTAAATGACAGTATAGGGATGGCATCGGTATACAAAGTGATAGGTATAGCGGATAGGGAAGAAAGACGATTCAATGAATCTCTCGATAATTTCAAAGAGGCACTTGGAACTATCGAGGGGCTAGAATTACCTTTTGAAAAGGCAGAGATCAAATTCGGTATGGGGATGGTGTATGAAAAGATGGGACAGATAGATACTGCTAGAGAGTATTATAACGAATCTAAATCGATCCTTGAAAGTATCGGAGCCGGACAATTCATTGAGAAGATCGATAAGCAACTCAAGGGTCTTGAAGAGATGGTTTAAGAAACAGATCACCGCTCATCCTAGGTATCATAGCTGTTAACAGTGCCGAACGCATGCAATCTCTTTTACCGACACGTCTTTCAGTCAGTACATCTACCCGAGTAATATCATCGTTGTAATTTACTTTTATTCGATCCACCAAGGTGACCCCTTCTTTGACATCTTTCGGCCAAAATCTAGGTAATAAAAAACCCGGGCCGAAACCGATGCTAGTTTGTTTTATGTTATCTTTGATTACAGCACACTCGATTTTTAAGGGACCGTGTTCTGATTCCAAAATACCACTTTCGATCCCTATACCATAGTCATAGTTTTCTGGTAATTCTGCCTTGCATTTTGCTTTTTCGATCAAAGTTGTTTCTTCTATGTTATTTGCTTTGCTAGTTTCCAATTCGACATCTGTCATCAATCGTTCCATGACCTCTTTTATAACACTTATCTCTTGAAGGTCTTCGGTGTAGGTATGTATCCTTACCGGAACCAATCTTTTTCCATGGACATCGATGATCCCGCCACGTATACGAGTGGAGCTTATGGGTAAAAGATCGTCTGCTAAGACCGGTTTTACTATTTTGAGCTCTAGAGGTGATTTTCCCGCCTTCTCTCTTCGTCTGTTAATTTCTTTTCCGCGTTCCGCAGTTTCCCAGGAAACAACTAAAGTGTCGTAATCCCCCTTTATAGCTCGACTGTATGGATCAGATATCCCGACTATGCTCCAATTATCTCTTCTGTTTAGCAGTTCTTTGAGGATCGCTTTACGTTCTTCGAAACTTTTTTCGACAACAGGTTTCCATTTTTTAAGCATCTTGTCTGTAACCAGGCCGATGGTCACTTCATCTCCGATCTCGAAGGCGGTATCCAGAAGTTTTTGGTGGCCTAGATGTATGCCGTCGAAGGTTCCACCCAACAGGACCCGTTTTGTCAACCGGTCAACCTCCGTACATCTGGAAAAGAACTAATGCTAAGAAAACAGCCATGAGTGCATAAATCAGGTAAACTCTGTTTCTACGTTTCTTGAGCAACTTGTCGTATTCGTCCTTGCATTTTTCCGAACACAAATTTTCTTCCGTCGGTATGGACGTACCGCATATATGGCAGTGCTTGTGTGGTTCCATACTACAAAAAGATGGTTGGGGGATATAATCATTTTGGGACTATTATTTCCCTTCAACCTGTCTTATCGAGTACCCAGTCGTAGAGTTCCACAGTCATCCGAAAATCACTGTTAGCTAGTTTTTTAACTATTTGTTGTGCTTTCTTGTTCGAAAGGCTGCCTTGTTCATAGAGGTAAACCAATAATCCTAAAGTTCCTGTGTAGTTCAAACCTTCTACTTTGGCCACCATCCTTGCTTCTTTTTCGTCCAATATCAGTAAAGTGTCCTGGTTTTCTTTAGCATAGTTTAGCAGGATCCTTTCTCCTTTGTCCAATCCGCTGATACCCGAGAAATGATCGTATCCGACTTGATTTAATAACTTGATCCATCCTCCGATAGACTCTTTGAGCAATATGTTTTCCGGTAGTTCTTTGTGTGTAACCTCACCCTTTATCTCTTCAGTGATGTATATATGGGAATAATATTCCCTCAAAAAATCCAGTTCGCCGATCTTGGCTAAAGCGATGAGTGTGGAGGAGTCAACTAGAACTTTCATGGTTCCTCAGATTTTGTAGATCTTCTTCTGCTTCTTCCCTTGAATACCTCATGAAAGTTATATCTCTTTTTGATGCATATTCGGCGAATTCAGAAACAGATATGTCTGCGAGCTCAGCAGCCTTACATAGCGTTATCTCCTCGTTCTGGTACTTTTTAAGGGTACTCTCAAGTACCTCTTTTTTATATCCGTCATACAGCAATTTTCTTATAACTTCGGACCTGGTAGTGTGCTTAGATTTAACGATATCCTCTATCCCGTTCAAGAGATCTTTCGGTATTCTTACTTGTACATTCGCCATGCTATCACATTACATATTATTACAATTCACTACATATGAACTTTTCGTTGAGATCAGTAGTTCTGTTGTATCCCAACACATATTCGACATAGGTGGTTCAGAGGACCATCTTAAAAGTATGAAATATGAGGGGTACATCAGAACTACTGAAAGTAAGGAATAATGCTAGATATCTTTACTTACATCGTAAAAGTAAAGATGATAGCATGGCAAAAAAAGCAACTTTATCTAAAAAGGGACAGGTAACTATTCCTAAATCGGTCAGAGAAGAACTTGGGCTCACAACCGGTAGTAAGATATCATTCGAAGTCATCGGAAAAGAAGCGGTCATACATCCGGTCTATGACAAACCGATAGAAGAGCTGAAGAAATTAAAGAACGATATCCGAT
>SKVC01000066.1 GCA_007129655.1 Thermoplasmata archaeon | reverse complement strand
GGAAAAAAAAGAATTCGTGGAAAAGTTGAAAAAAGAAAAGGATATGATGATACATAGTCATAACGAAGAGAGTTTCAGTTTGCCGGTAGCTAAAAGCACCATACTCGAACATTTCGGTACCGGAACTCTCGAATCACTCGGTATCGAAGATAAGGACAACGCTGTGAGAGCGGCCGGTGCGGTATACGACTATCTTGAAGATACCCAGAAACGCGCTGTCGAGAACATCAAACGTCTACGGTATTATTCGTGCCAAGAATACATGATACTCGACTCTACGACCCTCAGGAACCTGGAAGTATTCAAGAATATGAGAGACGGAAGTAAGAAAGACACCCTATTGGATGTGATGGATGATACACTCACCGCTATGGGATCCCGAAAGATCAAGAGTTGGATACAGAGACCTCTTCTAGATATAGATCTTATCGAAGATAGATTCGATGCTGTTCAAGAGCTTATTGACGGGATGTATCTTCGAGATGACATACGTGATAAATTGAACGGTATGGCGGACCTGGAAAGACTGATCAGTAGGGTGATATACGGCAGTGCCAATCCCAGGGACCTTTTAACGATAAGGAACACACTTGAAAAGGTGAAGCAACTTAAGGATCTATTGGGAGAAGTAAACTGCCAAAAACTACAGGATCTAAGGGGTTCGATCGATACCCTCGAAGAGGTTAAGAAAAACATCGATTCGGCTATAATGGAGGAACCACCTGTATCTGTTAGAGAAGGCGGTTTTATCAAGGATGGTTACGATAAAAGACTGGACGAACTCCGTAGTTTAACAAGAGAGGGAAAGGATTGGATAAGCTCGATAGAGAACAAAGAAAGGAAACGGACCGGGATATCCAAACTCAAGGTGGGTTACAACAAAGTACATGGTTATTATATCGAAGTACCAAGAAATCAGGATCATAAGGTGCCAGATGAATATTCTCGCAAACAAACGCTGAAGAACTCGGAAAGATACTATACGGAGGAACTAAAGAGACGGGAAGAAGAGATACTCAGCGCTGAAGAGAAGATGGAGGCACTAGAATACGACTTATTTACCAAACTATGCTTAGATCTTGGTGAAAGAACATCTGAATTTCAACAAACAGCAGAAATGATAAGTCAGCTTGACGTTCTGGCAAATTTTGCCCATATCGCCATAAGAAACAATTTTACTAGACCTGAGATAGCAGCAGATGGGAGAATAGTTATCAGAGAAGGAAGGCATCCGGTAGTAGAAAAAACCGTAGACGGGTTTGTTTCTAACGATGCAGATCTTGATATGGGTAAGAACAACTTTATCATAATCACCGGACCGAATATGTCCGGTAAATCAACATATATGAGGCAAGTAGCACTTATCACTCTCATGGCACACGTAGGAAGTTTCGTGCCCGGAGAAAAGGTCCATTTAGGTATAGTTGACAGGATATTTACAAGAGTGGGTTCTTTGGATGCACTTACAAAGGGGCAATCTACCTTCATGGTGGAGATGGTAGAGCTAGCTAAGATATTACACAACGCATCGAATAAGAGTTTGATTTTACTCGATGAGATCGGCAGCGGAACGAGCACCTTCGATGGATTGAGTATTGCGTGGTCGGTTACCGAGTATATCACACGAGAGATAAGCGCTAAAACACTATTTGCCACACATTACCACGAACTTACGGAACTGGAACGAGCGATAAATGGGGTTAAAAATATGCACGTCGCCACCAAAGAAGACGGAGGAAAGGTCACTTTCTTAAGAAAGGTACGAAAAGGACATACAGACGAAAGTTACGGAGTTCATGTAGCGGATCTGGCCGGAGTGCCGGAACCGGTCGTTAAAAGAGCCGCAGAGGTACTGAAGCAGATAGAAGATGAACATGCAGTCAGCATGGAAGATTTTACCGCACCCAAATTCACACAGGTGGTTTTTGATATAGGCGGAAAGACATCAAAGGGATCACATCCTGTAGTAGAGGAGTTAAAAGGATTAGATATCGAGAACATGACTCCACTGGAAGCCATGAATGCCTTGTGGAAATTGAAAAAGAAAACGGAGGAATCCTGATGGGTGAGATCATTGTACTTTCTCAGGAAACGGTGAACCAGATATCCGCGGGAGAGGTTATCGAGCGCCCTGCCTCTGTGGTTAAAGAACTGGTAGAGAATTCCCTAGATTCCGGTGCTACCGAGATACATGTGGAGATCGAAGACGGAGGAAAGAAAGCTATCATAGTAAAAGATAACGGTAAGGGGATGGTCGAAGAGGAAGTTGAACTGGCCTTCGAAAAGCACTCTACCAGTAAGATACGATGCATCGAGGATCTGGACGACCTAGGAACCTTGGGTTTTCGCGGAGAAGGTTTGTCCAGTATCGCAGCCGTAGCTAAAGTTAGAGTAGTTACCAAAGAACACGGCTCTCTGGAAGGTACTGAATTCGTTATTAACGGTGGAGAGAAGATCGAACATGGAAGTATCGGATGTCCGGGTGGAACTACGGTAGAGGTGCGCGATCTATTCTATAATACCCCCGCGCGTAGAAAGTATCTTAAGAAAACCGGTACCGAGTTTGCACATATAAGTGAAGTTGTGACCCGATACGCACTGGCCTATCCGAATGTGAAGTTCAAATTGTTCCATAACGGTAACGAGCTTTTGTTTACACCTGGCAGCGGAGGTTTGGAAGATAACATTAAACATATCTACGGTGTGGACACCGCAAAGAAGATGGTGAGTGTTGATGTATCCGGAGAGTTATTGTCGGTAAAGGGTGTTCTCGGAAAACCGGAGATAACCCGTTCGACAAGGGACCATATATATACATTTGTAAATAAACGATACGTGAACAATGCTCTGTTAAAAGACGCCGTTGTTGAAGGTTACGGAACTCTACTTCCGAAGAGAAGGTATCCTATCGTTGTTTTGAATATAGATATCCCGGGTCATGAGATTGACGTTAACGTACACCCCACTAAAATCAAGATAAGATTTCTTCACAGGGATAGGGTAAGGAAAGAAGTTTCGGATGCTGTCAAATATGCCTTACTAGAGGAGGATCTTGTTCCCGCTCTAGAAACAGAACGGATTGAAGAAGAGAAGCCCGTAAAAGAACCAGATGTAAAGACACAAGAGATTACACAACAACGTTTGGAGATGGAGGAGAGAGAAGATGTTCCAGAATCCAAACTCTCCGAGATGAGAGTTGCCGGTATACTGCACGACAGCTATATAGTCGTGGAAACTCCCGAGGGTATGGCTGTAATAGACCAACACGCCGCCCATGAAAGGATAAATTACGAACGGATTACTAAGGCCTTGGAAGGAAAGATGGACACCCAACGGTTGGTCTCTCCGGTCAATATAGAACTTAGACCCCGGGAGGCGGCCATCCTTAGAGCTAACGAAGATTTGCTTAAGGATCTGGGTTTCGATATAGAGCCCTTCGGAAGGACTACTTTTCGACTGGTCGGTCTACCTATAGTGTTGGGTGAACTTCAAGGAAAGGATATAATCGATTCCGTTCTCGACGAACTCATGGCTATGAAGGGAAGCAGTCTACAGGAACGGAAGGAAGAGATTATCAGGTACATGGCCTGTCACTCGTCTGTTACCGCAGGAGATATGCTTTCGGTCGGTACTGCAAGGGAACTGTTGATCGAGCTAGGTAGGACGGATAATCCATACACTTGTCCACACGGCAGACCGACGATAATTAAATTTTCTAGAAAAGAGATGGATAAATGGTTCAAACGGACTTGAACGAAAATTCTAATATGGTTAAGGTATTACACAAAAGTATGAGCAAGCTGGAGACCGTTAAAATTAATGAAGTCAAACAGGAAACTCCCACTATTAAATCATTCTATTTAGACAAAGATATCGATGCTAAACCGGGACAATTCGTTATGCTCTGGGTTCCCGGCGTGGACGAGTTCCCTGTAGCGCTTTCGAGGATTCACGGTAAATGTTCGCTCACCGTAAAAGCGATCGGAAAAGGAACCGAGGCGCTGCACAGGATGACGGCAGGGGATACATTGGGGATCCGCGGACCCTACGGAAACGGTTATACGCTTGATGAACGGGATACGTTGGTGGTTATAGGCGGCTACGGAGGAGCTTCGATCCTTCCGGCGGTTGACGAATTGAATCGACAGGGGGTTAACGTTAAAGTTGCTCTCGGTGCGGCGTGTGACGAAGAGTTGCTTTTTGCCGACGAATTATCTCTGATATCGGATGTAGCGCTTTGTACGGATGACGGCTCCGTTGGAAAGCACTGTATGGTCACCGAACTTGCAATGGGGATGTTCGACGATGTGGAGCAGGTGCTTACGTGCGGACCGGAAAAGATGATGAAAAAGACGGTGGATATCTGCATGGAGCGGGGGATTCCTGTACAGGCATCCCTGGAAAGATATATGAAATGCGGGATGGGACTTTGTGATTCGTGCTCCATCGACGGACTACAGGTCTGCGTAGACGGTCCTGTGTTCACCGGAGAGCAGTTAAGCAAGGTCAATGAATTCGGAAAATTCGAGCGAGATCCTACGGGACGACGCACGTCGATATGACCGCAACTATCTTAAACTAGATGTGTTTGGTTGGGCGAGTAAGGTATTTGAACCGCCTTGCCGATAACGAGGTTATTTCTGCGGGTTGATGTGGAAAGACATTTTCACTAAGCCTCGAAATTCGCTAACGCTCACTCCAATTTGCGGGTGGCGATTGGAAGCATAGCTTCCACAGGAATGAAATTCCTGTTCTCGTCGATAATAAATATTGGCGATCCAAAACACCCTCAGAAGTCGTAACAACTCCTTCTTGCGGGGGTACCCGAGCATGGCCAAAGGGGCAGGGCTTAGGACCCTGTGACATAGGTCTCCGAGGGTTCAAATCCCTCCCCCCGCATTACGAGGGCTTTGCCCGAAGTGAAAGGGGGACGTCAGTCCCCCCGCATATTTTTCTTTTCTGGAGTGTAACGGAGGAAAATAAAGTAAAGAGAGAACGTGTGTAGCGAGTTCCTGCGCATTTTTTTTAGTTCTAAAGCGAAGCGGAAGAAGTGAAAAAAGTAGAAGGAGCGAGCGGAGCGAGTTCCT
>SKVC01000011.1 GCA_007129655.1 Thermoplasmata archaeon | reverse complement strand
TACGTGGAATCACCACATGGGTCTTTGGATCCACGCAACGGTTGATGACACGCTGACTGTAGAGGGCAGTGCGCCGGTGAGCACGGATATCACGCTGTATCCCGGATGGAACATGGTGGGACTGCCTAGTAGTACTGTCGGCAATCATGGATTACCCGAAGAAGTAGACAAGGTGGGTTACTTCGATGCTACGGCAGAATACAATCTTGCATACAGCTACACACCGGAAACGTTCACCTTCGAAGCCGGTAATGGCTATTGGGTACACAATCCGACGGAAGGCAACCTTATCTGGAACGTGGAATACTAACTGTAGAATTCAAAGATATTTCACACACAATAGAGTTAGCTCTGTGAAAACTTCTTCACACAAATATTTCTTTGCATCCAGTGTGAACTCTCTAGATACCACATATATCTAGTCCATTGTTCTCAAAATCGAGAACGGTTTCATCAAGGAAGAACTGTTTGAAGAGGCTTATACCTGCGAGATATGGTTCCACGGTCCTCTACACGAAGGTACAAGCCAGACACGAAATAAATTCAGATTGGATGCTGGAGAGAGAGGCGGAACACTGCTGAAACCCAGATGGACATTGATCGATTCCGAGTATCCGGAAACCAGAAAGAAGTTCTTGGTACAGGTTATGGATGAAAAGGAACTCTTTGCCGAGAAGATCATAACCCTGCTCACAAGGTCCAAAGGTAGGGACCTGTACGATGTTTGGTTCCTTTTGAGAAGTGGTAAAACAAGTTCCCCCGAACTCTTTGAAAGGAAATTGGAGAGCATTCTAGAGGTTTATGGTCTTCAGGATGAATTTTTTTGGGATTCTTATCCCTCTGAGGAAGAATATACTGGAGATATGGAGAGATTGACACTCAATGTGATACCGTATTCCCAGGTGAAGGCAGAGGTCAAATGTTGCATAGATGAGTTGAGAGAAAAAATATCGAAAGAATTCTGAATGGGGATACGGGGACAAATAGTAATTCTTACTCTTTCTCCACGGCTTACTTCTCATGAACAAGCTCTCTAAGCAAGAAACTATATATATCTTAACAACATACACTATAATAGACGAATATTGGCATTATGGTGTATATAATTGAGAAAAACTACGCTATCGGAGAGATTGGCCGACCTGGGAGAGACCTTTACAATAGATGATGTTCGGGCCGAAACATCGATGAGCGATACCGCTCTTAGAAAATTCCTTTATCGGCTGGAAAAACAGGGGTGGATCGAGCGTATAGAGAGAGGAAAGTACATGGTACTACCTTTAGGCGCTTCCAAAGGGGAATATACGTTGAACGAGTTTGTGATCGGATCGATGCTGGTCGAACCGCATTGCATAGGGTACTGGAGCGCTTTGCACCATTACGGTTTCACGGAGCAAATCCCCCGAACGGTTTTCATACAGACAACATCAAGGAGGAAGAATCGTAGACCGGAAATATTCGGCATCAACTATCGTATTATTCGATTGATACCTGAAAAATTCTTCGGGCTGAGGAAAGAGAGATTTGATGGAGAAGTAGTTAACATCACAAACAAAGAGAAAACGATAATCGACTGTCTGGACAAACCAAAATACTGCGGTGGACTCCTAGAAGTCATCAAGGGCTTGGTCTATGGAGATTATGACTCTACAAGGCTAGTGGATTACGCTGAAAATATTGGCAACACAGGTGTAATAAGACGATTGGGATTCATCGATGATTATTACAGGTTGGACATCGACGTACCGATACTGGATAGATCCACACGGAACTACCTTCTTCTTGACCCTGTGATGCCTTCTAAAGTAAAAAAGAACAGCAAGTGGAAGTTGATAGTAAATCTAAGCGATAGAGAGCTGGAGAAATATCTGCTTCACACAGTATGATATTCCTAATGTCTTAGTGGAATATTCTTTAGCCATAGAAAGATCACATTATGACTTCAGAAGGGGAGAATTCTATGTATATATCTTCGTCGAACCAGGCAGCTTTTATCCTTTTTAGGGGTGTCTTCGTTCGGTACGAGAATGCCCTGCGGTATAGGTACAACTGGGAGAGGGGGTCTCGGCAGGTGTAAGGGTATTGTGAAGGTGGGTGGTCGATAGGTTTATTAGGCGCGAGATAATTCAAATAATGTGGCTAGATCAGACGTTGATCCATTGACCGAACTATACATCAAGTGTAATTCCGCCGTCCGGGAAACAGTCAAAGCAGAGACTGGCAGATATCCAAGAAACTACAAGCGATTGGAACTTGCAAAGATGGACAAATACTTCACCACTATATCCTATAAAAGCATGACAAATCTCGATTTTGCATCTGAGGCCATGTCCAGCTTGATCGTGCTTCATGGATTGCCCAACACGAACCACAGGAGCACTATATTGTTCACCGCGATGATCTTCGAAGTGCAGGGGATCAAATTTCCACATTACGGAAGCAAAGACAACAGGAAGCGGTGGATTGATGATTGCAACAAGTATATTACCAAATCGAAAAGGATACTCTATTCGAGAAAGAGAGATCCCGACTACAAGCAGAAGCACCTAAAATGGACAAAGGAATGGCTGGCTCAGGTCGTTGGCACTCAATCTAACAGCTCGGGAATGATGTCCCGGAAATCCCTAACAACCTTGAGGAATATATCCTCTTCCTTAGGCTCGTCCTCTGTCATTATTAATAAATAGAACTTGCAAGTATTTAAAATTTAGCTTGCCAAGACTGTATATTGAGTACAGAAATTATTTCCGTTTTTTCTTGATGCGTAGGAATTTTGTTCTATATTTGTGAGATATAGTTCAGGAATCAAAAGATTCCTGCGATCTACTGGAATTCGAAACGAATTCCATCGAGCGCAGGAAGTCCCTTTCCTGCTTATCTGCTGGAAACGCATGCGTTTCCACCGACATCAGGAACCATGTTCCTGAGATGTCTACTGGAATGCTAAGCATTCCATCGATATTTAGAATTACACAGTAATTCTGAAACATCCGTGAAATTGCTACGCAATTCCTCGAATCTCACGAATTTAGTACGAATTTGGGGTGGGAAGGGTTGTACCGATATTATAAAAAAAGTGTCTTAATGTTCTAACTTTCCCATACATAGAAGGAGACATATAAAATTTTTTAAAGTATAATAATAACGGGGGCACGGGGACCTAACAAAATTGCGTAGTAATTTTGTGTGCAAGCGGAAGGTTTCCTTCCGTGAAGTGCACACATTTTTCGGAGAAAAATGGGGGCACGGGGATTTGAACCCCGATCGACGGGTTTCCTCCACGAAAGGAGCTACCTTCCATGTATTATCGAATTACGAGTCACCGCTCCAGTTATTCATCATACCAGAGGAATCATATAAGATCCCACTTCACGCCAGAATTGAAAGATCCTGGCGATCCGATGTAAACCGGTCAGCAAACCCGATTGGCGATCATTCAGCGTAACTGGAGCCCATAAGGATGCCGTGTTACCCTATACCCCCAATGGGTATATGTGGCATATAGAAAAGCTCATCCTTTTTAGGTTTTCCGTCTTTAATTCATATCAGATCCGGCATAGTGGCCTTTACATCAGACAAACGATGGAAATTCATCAAGCCGCTTTCGGTTATAGGATAAACAAAAAAATCATCCGGTGAAAGCCCTTGTAGTGGCTCGGACAAGAACCCCTGGGCACTGAGCATATTTCTGCCCCGGGTCAGCGGATTGAAAACAGGGAGAACGATCATATTTTCAACAGGATGATAAAGAAAACAGTGAAGGCTAACAACACCTCCGGATTCATCTCGTATCCGCACCGCCGGATGCTCATGGCCTAGTATAAGTAAACCGTCGTGTTCTACTTCTAGATGTCCGTGGGTTGCTGTAATATTATCTATGCACCGCTTCTCTTCGTCCATACGCAGATCTCTACTGCTGATAAGCGTACGTAAAAAATTATCGTGGTTCCCGCGCACGAAAGATAACTGAGTCCTTTCCAAGATGTAGTCCATGATCCCATACATGTCGGATTCGTATCTTTTACCGAAGGAATGCTTGAAATCTCCAACAACAACGATCTCTTCCGGTTTATACCTAGAAACTATAGAAGAAATACGGTCCTGTATACGTTTCCTCTGGATCGGCGGTAATGATATACCATCTTCCTCCATGGAAGTCTCAAAACCGATGTGAAGGTCCGCTATAAAAACAGTCTTTTTCTTTTCGTAAAACACTGAAAAATCCGAAGAAATGAAGATCCCTGGCTCCAATTCTATATTATGCATACTCAGGAGACGATCTCTTTGAAAACGTCTTCGTCCTTAACATCTTGGAACGCCTCGTCTTCTTGAGCCTCTTCACGGTAATCTTCATTTAGTGTGATTGCTCTGGATAACAGCGGTTTTAGCAACTTCAAATTACCCTGTTTGGCGGCGATCTTAGCCTTGTAGTACCAGGCACCCGGTGTATCGGCTTCTCGTTTAACAACTTCGTTGAAGGCCTGCATTGATTTTTCGTACTCGCCGATCTGAAAATAAGCGGCTCCCTTGCTTAACCAAGCTACAACTTCGTCCGGTTCCATTTTCAATACATTATCGAAGGCATCTACAGCCTTCTTGTATTCACCCAACTGATACAAACATGCACCTTTGTTGTGCCATAGGTCGATGCTTTCTTCACCCATATCTATGAGCTTGTTGAAGGTTTCAAGAGCACCTCTGTACTTCTCCGCATTGTAAAGGGCATCACCCTTGTTGTATAGCAGCGGTATGTTCTTCGGATTCATCTCCAAAGCCTTGTTGAAATAAGTGATGTCCGTTTCGTCTATATCGTGAAGTTGCTTGTAAAGTTTCAAAGCTTCCGGCCGTTTCCCTTCCTTTTCCAGCAACTCCGCTTTCTTTCGGATCAACTGTGTATCCGAAGGGTCTATTTCGAGCAGCTTATCCAATAATTCTTGGTTCTCTGGCTCTTGTTTAAGTGCCTTCTTGAAGAGCTCCTTTGCCTCCTCTGGTTTACCTTCTTCGATAAGTTTTTCTGCATTGGCCAAGGCGAATCTGCTGTCATCCGGTCTTAGATTCATCAACTCCTCTAAAGCTTCTTCATCGTCCGGATCAAGTTCGACTACTTTTTCGTAGGCTTTTGCTGCTTTATCCGTGTTTCCCAACCGTTTAAAGTTCTTGGCTTCTAATCTCCAAAGATCCGGGTCGTCGGGACTCTGTTTAACCATCTTATGTATGTGCTTTACGTTGGCTGGATCTATATCCAAGAGTCGGCTGTAGGTTTCGATAGCTTCTTCCCTTCGATTTAAAAGTCTGAGAACATTCGCCTTGTTCAGGAGGGCTTTCTCGTTCTCTGGATCCAGCTTAAGGCCTTCATTAAAACAGAGAAGAGCGTATTCGTTCATCTCGTTCATACTAAAATACGTCATAGCTTTGTTCAGCCATGCAGGTACGTTCTTCGGATCGAGATTAAGAGCCATCTCGAAACACTCTATTGCGTGGTCGTGTTCTCCGGCGTTAAAGAAACCTTGACCTATCTTGTTGTAGATACTTGAGAATATCTCGGGGCTCTTACTCACGATATCTCTCTCGTCGTTCAAGTAGCGCAGCGCTCTTCTGTATTCGTAAACCGCTTTACTGGTCTGCCCACTCGTCTGATTATCTACTGCATCGTTTATCATCGATTTTGCTTCGTCAGCAACCTTTTGTTCCTTACTCCTACCAAATGGCACTATAATTTCTCCTGATTTTTGAAAGTGACTCTTGTTTATGCAATTACCAAATCTGATATAAAATCTTCGGTGCTTATTTCGAAAATATCAATCATCCTTTAATAACTTACCAACATCTTCATCCATCCGCTTCAGAAAATCGTCTATATGTTCTTCATCTACAGTTGCACCTGAAGCGATGTTGTGTCCGCCGCCGCTCCCACCGAATTCAGCTGATATCTCTCTGCAAAGCTTTCCAAGGTCTAGTCCTCTTTCTACCAGTTCCTTAGTACCCCTGACTGAAGCATCTACACGTCCGTTTACTTTGCTCAGGCCAAAGGCCGGTTTGCTTCTATCGAAAAGGTAGAGCATCCCCAGACCGGCCAATTCACCCTTTCTTGCTTTCTGGCTTTCATAAAAATACTGTATATTTTCCAATTTAACAGGGCCTTCCTTTTCAAATTCCATCATCCGTTGAACCATGTTCTGCCGATAATCTTCTCGCAACCCTTCAGCTACCTCTCGAGCACCACTATCTCCGAGACAGAAAGACAACGCCAGGCCGGGTCTTGATACCCTTGAGCATGCGTTCAATAATTTGTAGAGTACATCGACACTTGTTTCGATAATAGGCGAGATGTATTTTCGCCCACGTACGCTTTCAACGATGAATGCCGGTGCGCCATGTTTGAGGAGGCTGAGTGCGAGTAACGATGTAAGTTTTCGCTCTTTGTCACCCGGGATCTCATCAACCGGTGTAGCCGGATCTAGATCTATATCTGCAAGTATATTGTCTATTTTGTTATTCCTCCCGGATATCCCCGGAAAGTAGGGATCACAGGACAACAACAACGCTTCTCTTACCCCCCGACCGTCTATATGAATACCTTCTTCAACCTTTAAAACATCCCGCTCTAGAGCTTCATCGAGTATATCCTTATTAACACCCTTAAAACCACCTATGTTCTGCTTGTCGGCGGCGGCACCGGAAAGACCGTATATGGCCTTTACCCAGTTGTTATCATCGTATGAAACCGCAAGGATGAATGCTAGAGTACCTCCGCTTACTTCCTGGGCCCCGTCTATGTCGAATTCGTGTGGATTGATGAATATCTTGTTTTCTTTTTCGTCCGGATATTCATCTATCCTGTGATGATCCAAAACTATGGCCGGGGAACTCAACTCGGATATCGCCTTGGAATGACTTGCTCCTATGTCTGTGAATATGATCGGCAGATCGTCTGGGATTTTTTCGGGGAACGAATGAATAAATGTAGCGTGAAAGCCCTTTGACGATTTCATGAACATACGTGATATCACAGCGGCTGCCGAGATACCGTCTGCATCATAATGAGTAAAAATCCTAAACTTATCGTGCTCTTCGAGTAAGGCGACAGCTTTGTCGAATTTATCTTGTAGTCCTTCATGTAAGCGAAGCAAATTCCCTCCTCGCGTTATTAGATCACTTTACCAACATCTCGGCTTTATCCATGGAATACTTCCAGTCTTCTGAAATTACACCCTGTTTTTTGTAATACTTTGCAAGTCTTCTGATCTTTGCTTCAACAAGGTGCAACCCCCTCTTATTGCTGAGGTCCTTTCTGTTTTGTTCCATATGATCCCGTAGATTTACGGCCTTTGCCATGAGCTTCAGGATGTCTTCCGGCATCTCCGGATACATATCCAGTTCTTTCATTATATCGGATATCTTCTTCCCTGTTATCTGTTTAGCATCGGGAATTCCGTACTGGTCTCTCAGTATAATACCTATCTCACTGGACGTCTTTCCATCCTTTGCCAATGAGCCGATGATATCCGTTATCTTCTCTTCGTCGGTATCCACCCATTCCGGAGTGCCTTCTACCAGGGGTTTCGTCGAACCCGATCTACCACGTTTACGTGCGTGCATTCGTGCCATGTTTATATCCTCTACATATTGAAAGAGATGGTCTCATAAATGTTCTCATACTTAAAGGTTACAGTCCTTTCAACATCAAAAAAAAGATATACTATAAATATTATTCGTTCTGTATGCCATTATGTAATCTGCTATGCGGGATCGTCATCTTACTATTGATTGTAGCCGGTATAGCATATCTTCTAGGTGCCGACAGTCTGGGTCGATTAGCTATCGATATCATCCGCATAATAATAGTTATCGTCCTGATCATTATATTATTGGGTCTGATATTGTATATAATCGGGTACATATCCTGGGAAGGCATACCCTGGGTAACGACTATTTACCGACTCAACGGTCTTCAGCAGTATAAAGACTTATTAACTCCCTTTATATAATAGAGAATAATTATGAAGTGGAAAAGGCTCACACTGATAGTGCTGGTATCGGCGATCATACTTTTACCTACTTGCATCTATGCTCTGCCCCACGTGGGCCATGATGACGATTATGTAAAGGACATAGATACCGGTGAGGAGGCAGAGTTCGTATGGACTCTCTCCAGAGACGAGTCGGTTGACCACATCGTCAGAGTGATCGTAGTTCCGGATGTCGACTGGGACTACGAAATATCGGATTCTCATTTTGTACTCGATGAGTCCAACCCATACCAGATAATTCGTATAACATTCACCGTTCCAAGGACCCCGGACGTCGATTCCATGGAGGCGGACATCACCTTCAGATTCCGTGAGCTGGGTACCGAAGAATTTGAAGAACGTACCCGGCAAATAACGGTTAATGTCAAGGACGCAGTTCCCGTACAGGAAGCTAATACCATCATAGGAGGTTTCCCCAATCCGTTACCGGCACCTCTGAACAACCCTTACGGTGCCTTCGTATTGAACCTGTTGTTGTGGTTCATCATCGGCTGGATCTTTTACTTCTTGGTGAGCCCGATAATCCACGGGTTCACAAAGAAAACCAAAACAAATATCGATGAGGTGATAATCCGTATGATCCGGAAACCTGTTTTAATACTTATATTCATTTACGGACTTCTGAAATCGCTGATGAGATTGAACCTCAGATTAGGGATACGTACTACCATATATCAAGTATACCTAGTAACCGTTGTATTCATAGGTGTATTCGTAACTTACAAGATAGTATTAGCCATTTTAAAGGAAATTTCAAACGACAAGGGTGGTAGGAACAGCGCCTTCGCAACCGTTCTAAAACCGGTACTCGAAAAGATATTTGGTGCAGTACTGTTGATAGGTGGTCTGATATTGGTGTTCCACATATTAGGCGTACAAATCACCGCCCTACTGGCAGGTGCGGGGATAGCCGGTCTAGTCATAGCCTTCGCCGCCCAAGATACACTTTCAAATTTCTTCAGTGGTATGCACCTCCTTTTAGACAGACCATTTAAAATCGGAGATATCATATTACTGGAAAGCGGTGAGTACTGCCGTATCGAAAATATAGGGATGAGGAGTACTAAATTGTACAATATCCGGGACCACGAAGGTATCGTATTACCGAACACTAATCTCGCGAGCCAGAAGATAGTCAACATAGTCCAACCGGATCCTACTATCCGGGCCCCCATAAAAGTTGGAGTTGCCTACGGTTCGGACATAGAGAAGGTAAAAAAGATACTTTTTGAGGTGGCCGAAGCTCATCCCGATGTGATGGAGGATAACATTCATAAAACAAACGTTCGCTTCAGGGATTTCGCTGATTCCAGCCTCAACTTCACCCTCAGAGTATGGGTAAATGATGTGGTAAAGCAGTGGGCGGTGATGAGCGATCTAAGAGAGGCCATCGACAAAAGGTTCAGAGAAGAGAACATCGAGATACCCTTCCCGCAAAGAACGGTCTGGATGCATCAGATGGACGATGATAAGAAATAGTTCTTTCTTCAACAAGTATTTTAAACATAGAACCTTTATCTAAAGACGATGGAAAAAGAAATACTAGGATTATTCAAAGCATGTACCCTTGAAGTAGAAGATGTCATGGATGGTTTGGAAACGACCTCCCTACGTAAGACCACAAAGATGGGTGCCGATGGAACCCCTACCAGCGAGCTGGACAGCATAGTTGAGAAAGTCGCTATCGATCATCTTAAAGAAAATTGCGAATACAACATATTAAGCGAAGAATACGGTCTTTTAAAAGGGCGTGATAAAGGGAGCATCATCATGGACCCGATAGACGGAACCAGCAATGCACTTTCAGGCATACCTTTTTACAGCATCTCTCTCGCCTTTACTCCTGATAAATTCTCCGACACATCGGTCGGTTACGTGAAGAATCTTCCCCTGGGTAGAGAATACCATGCCATCAAAGGGAAAGGCAGTTATCTGGACGGTGAACGGCTTCCCAGACTTCCACCTAATAAAGAGCTCAATTTTTCAGTTTACATGGGTAAAAAGGCACATCCGGACTCTGTTCGAATAGCCGATCTTGCACGAAGAACACGTTCCCTGGGCTCGGCTTCCCTGGAGATGTGCATGGTGGCCGAAGGTATATTCGATATGTACTACATCGTAACGGTGAACAAAGAAAGAAGCTTGAGGATAACGGATATAATCGCATCCACCCTGATACTCAGGGAAGCAGGCGGTGAAGTATATCAATCCCGATGGATCCCTATCGACATGCCTCTGGATGTGAGTGCTAGAAGCGATGTTATGGCTATACGGGACGGATCCGTCAGAAAGGTGATAGAATGACTTTAAAATTCGGTTTATATGGTACGGACGACAGCCCAGAAGTTCTGGACGTTATAGGTAAACTGGAATCGCATCCATTGGTGGAAACGGTGATGTACCACGAACATATTGCAGGTAAGCTGGGCAAAGATAGCCACACTCTTGAAGAGATAAAAGAAGCAGATATGGACTTTATGATGACCGTCGGCGGAGACGGTACCATACTACGACTTTTACAGGAAGGAGATTTTAAGATACTAGGCATCAATACAGGCAGGGTCGGATTCTTGACGGCCGTGGATCTGCCGGAATTGGATGATGTTCTTTCAAGGATGGCACGGGGTAATTATCACATAGATGAACGTATAAAACTAAAAACATTGCTAAATGGTAAGGAAATAAAAGAATCCACTAATGAAGTGGTCATCCACACAGACAGGGTCGCCAAGATACGAGCCTTCGAGGTGTATTTCAACGATTCTTTGATCGACCGTTTCAGGGCAGACGGAGTTATCGTTTCGACACCGACGGGCTCCACATGCTACTCCATGAGTGCCGGAGGACCCATAATTGACCCGAGTGTTCAGGCATTCGTTATCGTGCCCATCTCACCATACAAATTGGCAACAAAACCATATATCGTACCTACAGATAGCGAGATACGGATAAAACTTATAGAAAGGGGTAAGTCATGTTTGATGGTACCCGACGGTCAGAAAGAGCATAATATCGATGATAAAGACGATATAAGAATGAAACTCGGAGATACTACGGCTAAGTTCGTAAGGTTCGAACATGATTTCTACAGTCGTATACGTAAAAAATTGGTGTGGAGATGAGCATATTCGACAAGAAGAAGGTCTCCGGTATTACGGAAAAAGTCCTTCGCATGGTACTTGAAGCTTCCAAGGATGCCTATCCGAATGAATTCGCTGCAGGTATGCGGGAGATCGATGGGATAATCTCGGAGTTGATAATGGTCCCCGGGACCGTATCCGGCCCTAGAAGTGCTTTACTCAGGCTCAACAATCTACCTATAGATTACTCCATGGTAGGAGTAGTACATAGCCATCCTTCACCTAACATACATCCTTCATCCAATGATCTGAACATGTTCGGGCGGTACGGTCGTGTTCATATAATCGTCGGGATACCCTACGATATGAACAGCTGGCAGGCCTATGACTACCAAGGTAAAGAGATAGAATTATCGATTATCCGATGATCTCTTCGTAAACACCCTCTATCTGTTCCGCTACTATGTCCCATGTATACCTTTCTTCAACTATCTTCCTACCGAGCTCCCCCATATGTTTAGCCATATCGGGATTCTCCAAGATAGTTCTGACCTTACCGGCTATGTTCGTTGGCTTCATAGGTTCTGCTAACAGTCCTTGTCTTCCCTCTACTATCACGTCTCTAACCCCCGGTATATCCGAAACGACCACGGGAACTCCGGAAGCTAGGGCCTCCAATGCCACGATCCCGAAAGCTTCTAATCTGGATATCGACGGTAGAACAAAAACATCGGCGGCTGCGTAATATTCCGGCAGCTCTTTCATGGGTACACGGCCGGCGAAGATGACTCTGTTCTCTAGGTTATTGGTTCGTACTAGATCCATCAGATATTCTCTGTATTCGCCGGTACCGACTATCACATATTTTACATCGTCGTTTAGATGCTTTGCCGACCTTATCAGATAATGTATACCTTTATGAGGCACGATCCTACCCACGTAGAGCACCACCTTTTCGTCTTTACCTATACCGTATTTTTTTCTTATCCTCGTACCACTGTTATCAGGGTTGAATGTGTCTGCGTCAACGGCGTTGGGGATAACTCTGGAATCTTCCTGCCAGACGGTTCTTGATGTAGCACCATAGGTGTCCGTAGTAGTGATTATTTTATCCGATTTACTTACTGTGTATGCACCGATGGTGTTTTGGTACATCTGTACTGCAAAGGGTCCAAAAGTAAACGGAAGCTCCAGATCACAGTGGTAAGTCAGAACGAATGGAACCCCCATCTTTTGTGTGGTTCTAACTCCAAAGAAACAGGTAAGCGGCGGTGGTGAATGTCCGTGAACTATGTCGCAGTCCTTCTTTGATAAAGCGTTCCTTAAACCGGGTAAGATAGGTGTTTTCAAAAGTATAGTCATGGGTTTTACACGCTCCACCGGGACGCCGTCTACAACTTCCGTCTTTTTTGTGCCTTCCAGCAGTGTAGTCATCACTGTTACATCGTGCCCTCTCTCTATGAGATGTTTCGATAGTTCGAGTACATGCGATTCGACGCCCCCGAGATGGGGATAGAAGTACGGCGATAGTTGAATTATCTTCATTGTATCCAGCTTTTTGGTGCTATCTCTCCTTCTGCCATAGCTCCCGGACCTATGAAGGAGTCCTGGCCGATTATGGTTCCAACGTTTAACGAACTGTTGATACCGGTTTTTACATTATCTCCCATTATAACTCCGAGCTTCCGTATCCCGGTGTCTATACGTTTTTTCTGATGGGTAACTATAATATTTTTACCGTCGAGCCGCAGGTTGGCTACCTTGGTCCCGGAACCCAGATTGCAGTTCTTTCCGATTATACTGTCTCCGACATAGTTGTGGTGCGGAACATTGCTGTTATCCATGATGATACTGTTCTTCACCTCTACGGCATTTCCCACCTTGCAGTTCTTACCGATGGAGGTCGCACCTCTGATCAGACAGTTCGGCCCTATGTCTGCGTTTTCACCTATGTAAACGGGGCCCCGGATGTAGCTGCCTCTTCTTACAACGGCACCCTTTGCCACACTAACGAAGCCTTCCATGTGAACCCCGTCTTCGATATGTCCTTCTCTCAATTCCGGACTGACGTCTCCCAGCAATTCACTGTTAGCCCATAGCATGTCCCAGGGTCGGCTCAGTTCGAACCAAACACCTTCTTTTAATCGGTGTACCTTCAAATTGTTTTCTTCCATCATCAACCTGAGAGAATCCGTGATCTCATACTCACCTCTTGATGATATCTCGGTCCGTTCTATTGCATGGAAGATATCTTCGGTGAATCCGTATATTCCTGCGTTAACATCATTGGACGTAGGAACCTTCGGTTTTTCTATTATATCTGTGATCAGTTCACCTTCTGTTTCTATGATACCGTAACCGACGGGATCTTCAATCTGTGTGACCGCCATCATGGAACTCTCCGAGGATTCGAATCTATCTACGAATTTTTTTAGAGCACCGGGGCTGAGCAGCACGTCTCCGTTTATACAGATAAATTTGTCGTCAACGTGATCTCTTGCGATGGATATGGCATGTGCCGTACCCAACTGCTCGGTTTGCTGTGCGTATGTGATTTTTGTGTCCTTAGAATGCAAGGACTCCATCAATTGTCTTCCCTGCCAGCCTACCAGGACGATCACTTCTTCCACCTTTCCTTCCAGCTGGTCTATGGTATGTTGGAGTATGGGCTTCCCCGCTACCGGTAATAGCGGCTTCGGTGTGTATGCAGTGAGAGGTCTCATACGGGTTCCTTTGCCGGCTGCGAGTATGAAAGCCTTCATCTCATGGCCTCCTGTAGTCTCTTCTTTGCTTCATTGAATATTTCCTCCAATCTGTTCTGCTCTTTAGCTTCGGCGGTGATCCTGATCTTCGGCTCGGTGCCCGACGCCCTTGTCAGGGTCCAGCCGTCGCCGTGGTCTATCCGTATACCGTCGATAAAGTTAAGTTCTTCGGCTGAAAACTGTTCTTTGCAGTCGGATATCAGCCTTTCCATCACGGCCGAGTTGTCATCCACCTGGAACGCGTCACGTCGGGACGGATAAGACGGTAATTCCTTCCTTATATCCGCTAGATCTTCGTCTTCGCACATGGTGGTGATAACAGCGGCGGCGTAGATGGCGTCCGGCGCGTAGCTCATCTCCGGGAATATCCACGTTCCCGAGACTTCGCCTCCGAACTGTGCGCCATGATTCTTCAATTCTTCAGCCACGTAAACGTCTCCTACTTTAGTTCTGATCACCTTCTTTACCATCTCGTCTATTATCATGGATGTGTTGACCGGGACGACTATGGAATCGGTAAACTTTCTAGCGAAAAGTGCCAGCAGCGTATCTCCTCCCATGTAGTTTCCCTCTCTATCGAAGGCCACCATCCGGTCGGCGTCTCCGTCGTGGGCTATCCCCAGGTCCGCACCGGTATTTACCACCAGTTTCCCCAAGTCTTTCAGATTCTCTTTCGTTGGCTCCGGATCGTGTGCTGGAAACGTACCGTCGGGATTGCAGTTCAACGTGACCACCTGGCACCCCATCTTTCTGAGTAGATACGGTGTTGTGTGATACGCCGGACCGTTTGCACAATCAACGGCGACCTTGAGCTCGTGATCTGTACCCACCCTATCGAGGATGTGTTCTATATGTTTCTTCACAGCGTTGTGTTCTCGACTGATCTTTCCGACTTCGTTCCACTCCGGTAGTTGGGGTTCATCCAATATCTTTGCCTCGGTATCCAACATCTGCTCGGTGTTGAAGGCACTGCCGTCGGGATTCCACAGCTTGATCCCGTTATACGGTGCCGGATTATGTGACGCGGTTATCATGACCCCACAGTCGTGATCTTTACCCATGAATGCTAGAGTGGGCGTGCTTACCACACCGACGTCCACCACATCGGCACCCATGGCGGTGAGCCCTGATTTCAGAGCCGAAGCTATCATCATCCCGGTGGGCCTGGTATCCCTACCGATGATCACCCTATCTCTGCCTGCTCCAACTGCCTTGCCTACCCGTAATGCAAGCTCAGGAGTTATCTTCCTGTTCACTATTCCTCTTATCCCAGATGAGCCAAAGAACTGCATATTATCACAGACTTTATTATCACGGAGAATAAAAGAGTTTGGATGTTCGAACGGTGGTGTTTTGATGACTAGTTGCAGATAAGATAACAAAGAAACTAAGGATAATTTTATATCAACGACTCCTAATAGGATGAAAAAGACCTCCTCCGAGATAATGTGGTGTATAAAATGAAAATAGAAAAATTACTTACAATGAGTATGGCTTTTATGATAGCTATGGGCAGCATGGCTATCGTAACCGGAATCGTGACCGATAACGATATTTTTGAGAGTACCTCACCGGCAGAGAACTTGTTTGGCGAAGGTACTCCGGGCAATCCGTTCATGATCCACGATGTGAACGATCTACAGAACATGAGTGCGAACCTAACTGCACACTACGCACTGGCAAACGATATCGATGCATCGGTGACGAGCGGATGGAACGATAGTGCGGGATTTGTGCCGGTGGGCAATGATACAACACCCTTCACAGGCAGTTTTGACGGACATAATCACACGATCACCGGACTTTATATCTATCGAAATGAAACAAGTTATGTCGGTTTGTTTGGAGATCTAAACTACAGCGCTTTAATCCAGAACGTTGTGCTGGAAGATGCGAATGTTACAGGAAACGCGATGGTAGGCATACTCGCGGGACAGAATTATGGCCTAATCGAGAACTGTTATGTTACGGGAGATGTGAGCGGTTACACCCGAGTAGGTGGACTTGTGGGAAGAAATAGAGGTACTGTTGATAGCGGCTATGCCTTCGTATCCGTGCATGGAGACGATACTTATATCGGAGGATTGGTGGGGACCAACAGCGGATTGTCAATAGTCAATAACTCTTATGCCATGGGTGATGTTACCGGACATCAATACGTCGGCGGACTCAACGGAGGAAACTGGGGTGAAGACAGCACCATATCGAACTCATATGCAACAGGGACCGTGAGCGGAAGCTTGGATGTAGGCGGGCTCTTGGGATACAACTACTACGGCACGGTTTCAAACTCATATGCGACGGGAACCGTGAGCGGCGGCTGGCATGTAGGCGGTCTCTTGGGAAGGAACGATGGCACGGTGTCCAACTCGTCTGCAACGGGAACCGTGAGCGGAGACGTGCGTGTGGGCGGGCTCTTGGGAGACAACCAAGGGGGCACGGTGTCGAACTCATATGCGATTGGAAACGTGAGCGGA
Source organism: Thermoplasmata archaeon (assembly GCA_007129655.1). Lineage (GTDB taxonomy): Archaea > Thermoplasmatota > Thermoplasmata > Halarchaeoplasmatales > Halarchaeoplasmataceae > Haladaptatiplasma. The sequence goes on along the minus strand of SKVC01000011.1, from coordinate 765 downwards.
ACCGAGCGTGTAGGCGGGCTCGTTGGATCGAACTGGTACGGCACGGTGTCGAACTCATATGCGATTGGAAACGTGAGCGGGAACGATGATGTAGGCGGTCTCGTGGGATACACCTATCAAGGCACGGTGTCGAACTCATTCTATCACGAGGATATGCCTGAATGCGATGCCGGCGAATTTGAAAGTATAGCTTTGAACGATGAAGAATTTGGTTCGATCAGCACGTTCGAATATGCCGGCTGGGACATAGAGATGGTTGAGACCGATAGAGATCATCCGTTCTTGTCGTGGGAAGAAAACAAAAGTGATACAACCTGGCTGATCAGGGAAACAGAAAAGAACTATACTCTGGACATCGAGATAGATGGAGGTGGTTACACAGATCCTGTAGCCGGTACTCATACAGTTTATGAGCACGGAAAGATCGTTCTTGAAGCTTACGCTGAAGGACACTATTTTGTTAACTGGACGGGTGATATAGAATCTGAGAATAAGATCATATCTGTGACCATGGATTCTAACATGACTATAACCGCTAATTTTAAAGAGATGGAATACCAGATATCAACCTGGGAACATCTCCACAATATGAGGAACGAATTAAATCAAGAATATACAGTGGTCTCTGATTTGGATGAGAACACAGAAGGATACGAGGAATACGTAGATACTGAACATGGATGGCTTCCGATAGGAGATGTTGCAGAGCAGTTTACCGGTACGTTAGACGGACAGAATCACACCATCACAGGGCTGTACATAAAC
>SKVC01000115.1 GCA_007129655.1 Thermoplasmata archaeon | reverse complement strand
TTGACTTTACCGTTTACCCTGCCGTTGATCCTACCGTTGGTCTTACCATTGACTTTACCGTTTACCCTGCCGTTGATCCTACCGTTGGTCTTGCCATTGATCCTACCGTTGGTCTTGCCATTGATCCTACCGTTGGTCTTGCCGTTTACTTTGCCGTTTACCCGGCCATTGATCTTTCCAATTATCCCACCACGGGAATTACTTTTGCCATTGCCATTCTTGGCCTTTTTATTCCTTTTACCGGTAGACCGTTCGATAAAATCTTTAGCGGTCAAACCAAGTTTTTCAACAGCATGTCCTGAAAAGAAACCATTAGCACCCCCTAATGATATCATTCCTTCATCGATTTTGATCTCTAACTCTTCCGTATCTAAATAATCCAAACCCAAACTTTCAAGATATATAGTTGTTTTATCATCTTCCTCGTCAATATCTATAACTGCATCAGATATAGATTTAAGCGATCTTTGAATTTCTTCATCTAAATTTTCATCGCTTAACAATAGTGAAGTCATACCGTCATTGCGCAGGGTTTCCATTATTTTTCGTACGTATTCATGAACGGTTTTCCAGCCGAATGTGTCTATTGCAGTGTCTAAAAAATCTATAACTGCTAATCTCTGTCCGGAAGCCGGGAGTTTGTCCATGGCTTTACTTACACTGATACTCAAGTTTAGTATGTCTCTGCTCGACCTTATGACGCCCAAATCTTCCTGGATACCGATTACCACCTTCCTTGTGTATGAGTACCAATCTACCAATAAGAGTCTGTTTTCGGAGATACATCGTTTAACATCCAAGCCGTATTTCTCGAGGTGAGTGTAATACTTCTCAGGCGACATTTTGGATACTAATACAAGTGCGACACCGCCTTTCAATAGATGTGAAGCTAAAAATTGAAGAGCTAATCCGTCCTGGATTTTACCAGATTGACCCCTGAATAACATCGAAGTGCCGGGAACGGATTCCCCTATCAATTTGCTTATCACATCGTCGTATTGATCTTTCATTACCGGTTTCACCTAAGTACTTCTTCTACAGATATTTCGATACCTCCGTTCAATATCAGGAATGGATGTTTGTACGGATCGTGGCGTGTAAAACGCATCTTTGTTATCTTGATACTTCTTCTGAATTCACCTTCAAAATCTTCGTAGCCCATGTTGATGAATGAATCTGCTACGAATCCCTCTACGTTCAAACGTTTATTTTCGCTTTCAGATATCAATAAAGAAATCAGGTCTTTTTCTTTTAGAAAACGCGAAAATTCAAAAAGACTTCTTCGTAGTTTTTCTGGTGATGTGTAAAATAATGATACTGCGCTGATAGAATCTATAACTAGTCGCTGTATGTTCTCTCCTTCCATAAAATTATCCAAAAAGGTTTGTATCTCAGTGAAGCTGATAAGCGAATCCTCAAAGTCTCCACGTCTTATTTCTCCATAGTCGATGAGATATGCCTGTCCGCTTTCATAGGGGGTCCAGTCTAGAGAAAATGATTCTACAGCTCTGCGCACGTTTTCCCTACTCTCTTCCAACGAGAGGAACAAGCACTTTTCACCGTTTTCTATACCACCTTGGATAAATTGAAGGCCGAATAGGGTCTTAGCACTGCCTGCCGGACCCTTCAGTAAATTAACGGTACCCTCGGGGAATCCTCCCTCCATCATTTTGTCCATACCTTTTATTCCGCTGTTGATCCGTTTCATCTTATTTCCTCCAAAAGTTTTTCAAAATATCTGAACGGTAGGTCCTTGAATAGCTCTTTTTTATCCGGAATGTTATTCCTTGTAGCAATAATGGGTTTACAAGCACTACACACCAATCGCTGGGTAGTAAAGAGTCCTAAACGTTCTTCGTTGTATTGCAATAAACTTAGTAACCCTTCTTTCAAATCGTTTGTATCCATAGAATCGCTGTTAGTGTAATCTTTAACATCGGAAGATACTGTACCATAGACCTTTTCTGTTCGTTTTAGAATAGATCGATAAACATCCGTGTAAAAGTTTTCCAGACTTCCTCCGCCTTTATTTTTTTCAGATATATCCAATGTAAGCTCTATTTTGGGGTCTTTTATCCTATATTCGACCACCATTCTAGTCTTTCCTTTGGCTTCTCTTGATTCAAAAAGGTTTATATCTTCTAGTTCGGCTAGATATTTGGAAGCGGTAGCGATGTGTAAATCCAGTTTCTTTGCTATGTCGCTAGCCTTGCTCCAACCTTCCGAATGGACTAAATTTAATATATCTATAGAATGATCCTTTCCAAGAACATACGAACTTCTCCTGAACTCCTCTTCCTTCATATCCATACAAACACCGGTTAAAACTTCACACAGCGTAAAGTTTAATTTAATAACTATACTCTAGCTATACTTTCCGGAGTATAAATACTTTTGCCATAATTTGTTCATACTCGCTCTAAGTTAGAACTGATAAATATCGCTATACTTGTCTTTTACATATTCATGATAATATTTGAAATCCAATGTTTCTCCTGTCAACTTTTTTGTCATCTCTTCAGGCAGATGTATTTTTCCGTGCTGATGGATATTTTCCTTCAACCAGGTTCCGAGTTTTGAAAATTTCCCTTTACTTATATCTTCGTATAATGAGGGGATATCCGTTAGTATACTATCAAATATTTGTGCGGCATATAGATTACCGAGGGCATAGCTGGGGAAGTATCCGAAGGCTCCAGATGACCAGTGGATATCTTGGAGTACTCCCTGAGCTGGATCATCTGGTCTTAACCCAAGATACTCCTCCATCTTATCTTGCCAAACGGCCTCTGTTTCCGCGGGAGTGATCTCGTCACGGAATAAAGCCAATTCTATGTCGAATCTAAGAGCTATATGAAGGTTATATGTTATTTCGTCCGCCTCTACACGTATATAAGAAGGTTGAACACGATTTACAGTTCGGTATAAAACATCGGGATCCATTTCACCGAGCTTTGGGAACTCATCGATTATTAAAGGGTAGAGGTAATCCATGAAATTGCGGCTTCTTCCGACAAAATTTTCCCACATCCTTGATTGTGATTCATGATAGCTCATCGAGAGAGCTTTTCCGACAGGTGTTCCAAATAAATTTTGATCGATACTTTGTTCGTACATGCCGTGCCCCGATTCATGGAGTAAACTAAAAATCGAGCTTAGATCGCTTTCATTGTATCTGTTAGTTATCCTTACATCGTAGTCCATACCTACCGTAAATGGATGTACGCTATCATCCAGTCGCCCATGGTTAAAATCAAAACCTATATCTTCCGCGATCCTGCTGCAAATTCTCTTTTGAACCTCTATGTCGAATGTTTTACCGTTGAAAGGATCATCGGGTTGTTCCTTTGATGATATATCGTCTACAAGAACAGCAAGCTTCTTTTTCATGGGTTTGAATATGGAATTAACTCTTACGGCTGTAAGGCCAGGTTCGTAATCATCCAACAGTGCATCGTATGGTTCGTTTTCGTAGCCGATATACTCCGCCGCTTCTTTTCTGAGCTCAACGTTAGTTTCCAGAGCGTCGATAAACATGCTGAAATCGGAGGCTTTTCTTGCTTTAGTCCAAACCGCTTGCCCTTCTGAAGCCGCCTTTACTATCCTCTCGATCAACTCATCCGGAATATTGTGATTCCGTTCAAAATTACGGGTCATCTCTCGTACAGCGGCCCTTTGGACGGTATCAAGCTTATCGAGAAACTTTGATTTATTGAGTTCATTGATGCATTTTTCCATCTTTGAGGATGTCAGTATTTTTTGATGCATCTTGGAAAGTATTCCTTTCATCTCGGCCCTTCCTCGTAGAGCTCCTTCTGGCATGTAAGTTCGCTCATCCCATGCAAGTAAGGAAAGAGATCGTTCGATATTTCTAAGTTCACCGGACATCTGTATCATATCATCGTAATAAGACATGGTAGAGTATCACTTATCAGATACAAATAGATTATGCCTAGTATTCCAAATCGTATTTATACCTCTATATCGGTAAGGTCTAAGGATACAATGAAAGAAGGAGAAAAATTTAAGATGGAAGCGATAACCGCCGACAAGGTTAAAATGGAAGAGGTGGAGAACACCGATGGTATATTCATTCAGTGGCTGCTATCTGAAAAAGAGGGTTCGGAAAGGATATATATTCGTAGATTCACACTTAAGCCGGGAGCAAAGATGCCTTTTCATAAACATGGAAATTGTGAACATTTACAATATTATCTTAAAGGAAAAGGAAAGGTTCGAATGGGAAAAAAGGATATCGATGTGAATCAGGGAGATGCTTTATTCATTCCATCCGGCGTTCCTCACTCGTACTTGAACACAGGAGACGATGACCTGCAATTTCTATGCATAGTACCGGGTATCGATATCGAGACGGATTTTCTTTGATGATTAGTAGGAAATAACCGCTAAATATTTATACAGGGGATGAAATGTGATTGCTCATAAGACTCCCCTAAGGAGGGAAACAATATGTTTGCGAAAGTTATAGACGATGAAGAAGAGGAAGATATGTTCGCTGATTTAGAGGACGAAGATATCGAAGACGAAGATATCGAAGACGAAGATATCGAAGACGAAGAAGATTTGTTCGCTGATTTAGAAGACGAAGATATCGAAGACGAAGATATCGAAGACGAGGAAGATTTGTTCGAAGATCTAGAAGAAGATGATCTAGAAGAAGAGGACGTTGCGGAAGAAATTGAAGAAGAGCCTGTTAGTAAAGGTGGCTTTAATTTTGGTATAATACTTTTGGTCCTTGGTTTAGTTGGTATGATAGCTGTGATCGCTATTAAATTCACCTCAACCGGGGAAACGGATGAATTTATGGGTATAATCAATCCTAAAGGTACTTATGGAGAATATTTCCTATCTGGAGTTATAGGAGGACTCGTTCTATTTGTAATAGGCCTAGTCGCAACCATGAAGGGTAAATCTAAATCTACACCACTCATCCTTGAAGAAGAAAGTGAAATCTTTGAAGACGACAATATCTTTGAAGACGAAGAAGAATTTAAAGACGAAGAAGTCGAGGAAGAAGAAGAAGGTATCTGCCCAACTTGCGGAGCTATAATCCAAGTTTCTTGCACAGAATGTCCAGAGTGCGGAGAAGAACTCGCACCTCCTGAAGAGGACATCGAGGAAGAAATCGAGGAAGAGGA
>SKVC01000037.1 GCA_007129655.1 Thermoplasmata archaeon | reverse complement strand
TGCAGAAAAAGAAGATGTTTCTGAAAATGTAAAGATGGTTAAAGGAGACGTAAGAAACTTAAATCTGAATAAAAGATTTGATTTCATTTTCATGTCGACCGGCGACTTTCACCACTTTCTTGATAAGAAGGATATAATTACAGTCCTCGCTGAATCATATGCACACCTGAAACCGGGCGGTGCGCTGGCAATAGAACTTTTTAATATGCCTAAAGAGGATTTTAAAAGACCGGAAAAGAAATTCGGACCCTTGAGAGAGATTCCTGAAGAAATGACATTGTGGAAAAGAAATTCCAGCACATATCGTTCAAAGGACCATATGCTTGAAATAAAAGAAAGACTTCATGTGAGAGAGGGGGACGAAATTACCAAGGGTGAATATGTTATCCAGCTTAAGCTTTTTACAGAAAATGAGATCGGTGGATATCTAAACAAAGCCGGATTTGATAACATCAAGAAATATGGTGAAGAATCGTCTTATTTGGAAGATTCAGATACCTGGGTAGTAATAGCTAACCGATGAAGCCTCGTTTTTTTCATTTGTTATTAGATAAGTCCGTTATTTTGGTTGAAAAGGCTGTACACACCGTTAGCTTTATATAAAACACCCTTGTAATGAGGTGATACCTCGCTCTAGACCAGACGTTAAGGGCAATCGAATACGACCCCTGTCGTTATAAGGCGTCACGGTCTTGAGAAAGAACGATGGAACTGTTTCCGTCCTTCGATGACGAGTTATTTAGAGGTGTCTCTATGCCGAAAAAACATCACCCTCGAAGAGGATCGATGGGGTATTCACCCCGCAAACGCGCAAGAAGCATGACTCCGAAGATACGTGCCTGGGCAGATATAGATGACGGTCCAAAGATACAGGGATTCCCTGGATTTAAAGCCGGTATGACACATGGCTTTATGATCGATTATCGTCCTACCAGCACCACTTCAGGACAGGAAGTTCGTGTACCTATAACCGTAGTTGAAGTGCCGCCTATTACGATATGTGGTTTACGATTTTACGTCGAAACCCACGAAGGTTTGAAGGCTACGGGAGAGGTATGGGCTAATAAGGTAGATAATCTATTGAATGATAGATTGCCGATACCGAAGAGCTATAACACGGATAAAATGTGGAAAAATGTCAATCTCGATGAAGTTGATGAGATCAGAGCTATAGTTCATACACATCCTGAGAAGGTTAGCGGTACTCCAAGCAAAAAAGCGGAGATAATGGAACTACGAATAGGAGGGGGTACTATCCCAGAAAGGATAGACAAAGGCAAAAATATCTTGGGTAAAGAAATTAGCTATAATGAATTTGCTGAAGAGGGAGATATGATCGATGTTGCAGCCATAACAAAAGGTAAAGGGACACAAGGTCATGTCAAGAGATGGGGAGTAAAGATACTTGACCACAAAAATAGTAAATCTAGAAGAAACATAGGTACAACTGGAGTTTTCATACCCGGTTATATACGCCCAACGGTACCTCAAGCGGGTCAGACGGGTTTCCATCAAAGAACCGAGTACAATAAAAGGGTTCTAAAGTTGGGAGACAAGGGGGAAGAAATCACGCCTAAAGGCGGTTTTGTTAACTATGGAGAGGTAAAAAACAGCTATGTCCTGATACATGGATCGATACCCGGACCTGTCAAACGTACTATAATGATGAAGGATCCGATACGAAGGAAGGGTGTCGAAGTAAAAGAACCGAAGCTGACCTATGTATCAACTGAATCAAAACAGGGGGCCTGAGTTATATGAAGATTAATATATATGATACAAAAGGGAAAAAGAAAGGAAGTATGAATCTACCACAACCCTTTACGACAGAACTTAGACCCGACCTTGTTCACAGGGCAGTTATGTCCATGCAGGCCAACAGAAGACAACCATATGGTCCGGCAAAAAGAGCAGGGATGCGGCATGCGGTGGATAATCCTGGAAAAGGAAGGGGTATAGCACGAGTACAGAGACTTACCCAGTACGGTAACAGAGCCGCAGAATCACCTAATAATGTAGGCGGGCGAAGAGCTCATCCTCCAACGCCCGAGAAAAATTTGGGTAAAAAGATGAATAAGAAGGAAAAGTCAAAGGCCCGGCGCTCTGCTTTAGCAGCTACAAATGTTGACTCTTTGGTAAAAAAACGAGGTCATAGATTTGAAGAAGGCATAAGTCTTCCTTTGGTAGTTGATAAAAACATAGAAGACATAGAACGAACCAAGGATGCTATAGGTATATTCAAGAATCTGGGGATATACTCAGATGTTGAAAGGGCTGTTAATGGCCGTAATATCCGTGCAGGGAGAGGTAAGATGAGAAATAGACGTTATAAAACACCAGTAGGACCATTGGTAGTGCTTCCTGCAGGTGCAAAAGGTGCACAGGCCTTCTCTAACATACTTGGAGTTGTAGTAAAGACACCGGAAACACTGACTGTTGAAGATCTTGCTCCAGGTGGTAATATGGGGCGGTTAGTAGTATTTAGTGTTAAGGCATTGAATGAAACGAAAGGGTGGTCATGATGAAAAAATTCGATTCACCTCATAAAGTTGTATATCATCCGTATGTTACCGAAAAGACCATGACTCAGATGGAAAACGAGAACAAGCTAGAATTCATAGTGGATCTCAAATCAAATAAGAAACAAATTAAAGAAGCTATCGAGGAGCTTTTTGATGTTGAAGTAGAAGCAGTTAATACACGTATAGATTCACATGGCAAGAGAGCTACTGTAAAATTCACCAGCGAATATTCAGCCGAAGAGATAGGCATGAGAATAGGGGTGTTCTGAATGGGAAAGAGAATTATACCACAAAGAAGAGGAAAAGGATCATCAACTTATCGTTCACCAAGCCATCGACATCTTGAAGTTTCAAGATATCCGAGAACCCAGGAGAGTGTCGGTAAAGTTATTGAAATACATCATTCACCCGGACATACGGCGCCCCTTGCTGAAATTGAATTTGATAATGGTGAAACAGCCTTCATGCTAGCCAATCATGGTCTTTGGGAAGGTGAAGAGATAGAACTAGGTCCAAAGGCGGAAGCAAAGGCTGGTAACATACTTCCTTTAAAACGTATACCTGTAGGTACCATGATACATAATGTAGAATTACAACCGCTAGATGGTGGTAAGTTGGTAAGATCAGCAGGAACTTATGCTGCTGTAGTTTCACACGGCAAAGACCTTTCTACAATCCGATTGCCATCTGATAAATTCAAACGGATAGACAGCCGCTGCAGAGCTACTATAGGCATAGTAGCAGGCGGAGGTCATAAAGATAAACCATTCGCCAAGGCAGGTAATAAATTTCACACTTATAGAAGTAAAGCAAAGAGACCAAAAAAGGTACGTGGTGTAGCTATGAATGCAGTTAACCATCCCCACGGAGGAGGAGACCATCAACATGTTGGTGTTCCTTCCACTGTGTCGGCGAATGCACCACCTGGTAGAAAGGTAGGAAGATTGTCTTCCAAACGTACTAAAAAGAAGAAAAAACTTGAGGCAAAGGAGCGAAAGAGGTAAGCATTATGGCCAAGAAGAAGAGAATACAAGCACGAAGGAAGGTCGAGTTCAAATATAGAGGTAAGACTTTGGATGAGTTGAAATCCATGTCTCTTAACGAGCTCATAGAGGTTTTACCATCTCGTGCTAGACGTTCGCTTAAAAGAGGATTAAACGAGGAAGAAAAAGCATTTCTTAAGACCATAGAAACTGCAGATAAAGATGTTTACAGAACACATCGAAGAGAGATGGTTATACTACCTCAATTCGTCGGTAAAATAATTGCAATACATAATGGTAAAGATTTCAAACAAGTTAAGATAGAACCAGAAATGATCGGGCATTATCTTGGAGAATTTGCTTTGACTAGAAAAACAGTACAGCACTCCGGCCCAGGCGTAGGGGCAACCCGTTCGTCGAAATACATTCCACTTAAATGAGGTGCAGATAAATGGGATATACCATGGATCCAGACCCGGAAAATACCGCCAAGGCCTACGGCAAAGAAATACAGATTTCGCCAAAAAAATCATACGAAGTTTGTAATTTGATAAGAGGAAAAGATGTAGATGAAGCTATAGACATTCTAGACGATGTAATAGAGAAAAGAAGAGCGGTACCATATAGGAGATACAACAAGAGAGTTGCCCACAATAAAGGCGTGGGACCCGGAGGTTACCCTGTTAAAGCGGCATCGAAGATCAAAGAGTTTATTGAACAAGCTAAGAGCAATGCCGAAGAGAAGGGCTTGGATTCGGAGAACATGAAAATAATCGGTCTAGCTGCACATAGGGCTAGTCCTGTCAAAGGAAACCGGCCTCGTGCTCAAGGTAGAAGTACGCCCTTTGATAGAAAAAGGACGAATTTAGAGATTATTCTGCAGGAGAAGGAGGAATAATTATGGCGAAAGAGCGAAAATTTATATCTGACAAATTGCAACGTGTGATGCTTAAAGAATTTCTTAAAAGTGAGACATCTAGAGCTGGTTTCGGAGGATGTGACGTATCACGGACACCCATGGGGACTCGTATAACACTTCATATCGAAAGACCGGCACTTGTAATTGGGAGGAAAGGAAGGACCATAAGAGATCTAACAAAGCAGGTAAAGAATAAATTCAATTTTGATAACCCTCAGATAGAAGTTTCCGAAGTCAACATTCCTGAACTGAATCCTCAGATAATGGCTGAAAAATTGGCAAATTCACTCGAGAGAGGTTGGCACTTCAGAAGAGCGGGGCACTCTACAGTTAGGAGAATACTTGATTCCGGAGCAAGGGGATGTCAAATCACTTTATCGGGTAAGGTCACCGGACCTAGACACAGGGTTGAAAAGTTCATATCTGGGCATATCAAACACTGTGGTGAAACAGAGAAAAAGTGGATGAAAAAGGGTTTCGCCTTTGCTAAGATGAAGCTTGGAGTGATAGGAGTTACTGTTGAAATAATGGATCCAAATGCGAAACTACCCGATGAAATTTCCGTTTTAGAAGAAAAGCCTAAAGAAGAAGTTAAAGAGGAGACAGAAACTGAAGAATCTTCCCAGGAGAAGAAGGAAGAGAAAACAAAGAAGAAAGCTCCTAAGAAAACCGAAGAGAAGGAAGAGAAACCAAAGAAGAAAGCTCCTAAGAAGGACGAAGAGAAAGAAGAGAAAACCGCGGAAAAGAAACCAAAGAAGAAAGCTCCTAAGAAAACCGAGGA
>SKVC01000156.1 GCA_007129655.1 Thermoplasmata archaeon | reverse complement strand
TACCAGGCGGCGACAACGTAGACAACTATCCATTTACCGAAGAAAACGGATGGATAACGATAACTACTGTTGAGATATCACTGTTTTCAGGCGGTGACTCCAACGGTTGGAACTTCGTTTCTTTCAATCTTTCTCCAACCGATCCTTCTATCACCACCATCTTAGCAGATATCGACGGCCAATACGATCGTGTGATGTACTACGACGCCTCAATAGATGAATGGCAAAGTTATGTCCCAGGTAGAGCAGATCATTTCAATAGATTGAGCCGATGGGATAACACCATGGGCATATGGATACGTATGACTGCAGATACCACCCTTACCGTTGAAGGCTATATACCGTCGAGCACCGACATCACCCTGCATCCCGGATGGAATATGGTCGGGTTGCCCAGTGAGATATCTGGCAACCACGGCTTACCTATGGAGATTACCAGGATAGGCTACTTCCATGCATCGATGGAGTACAATGTTGAATATCACTACGACCCTGCGATCTTCATCTTCGAGCCAGGTAACGGTTATTTGCTATACAACGATGCCAGTTACCCTGTAACGTGGACTGTAGATTATACCCTCTAATCGTATCAATCGAATCTGAGTGCCTCAGCCGGGGAAACCCTGCTGGCCTTGTTAGCGCTCGGGATGGCGGTTAACAGCATAGCTGAGTACGCTATGATCCCTATGGTTATGATGGAAGTCCAAGGTATGTAGAAGTCCCAACCCATGGCCTTGAATCCATCGTACCATAATAACCATCCTACACCTATGCCAAGCAGAGAGCCGAGCACTATACCTGCTATGGTTACGAAGGAATTTTCTATTAAGAAAACATATCGTATCATACGTCTTTTGAACCCGATAGCCCTCATCATTCCTATCTCCAGCCGTCTTTCGTGTACCGCCCTTAAGCTGATTATACCGAGACCCGCTATACCTACCACCAGTCCTAGACCCATGTAACCGGTGAATAGGTTGAAGAACATGAACTGAGCACTCATAACCTCTTTGAAGATGGTATCGATCACGATGGGTTGGAAACCGTACATTATGAATTCTCTCTCCATATCACGACCCATCTCATCCGGATCCACTTGGTCGCCAACGCTCATGAAAAAGAGATTGTTGGCTGTGATGTTGAAATCGGTTTCAGCAGATTCCTTTGAGATGAAATAACCCCGTACAATGAACTGGTCCATGAATCCTATTACCCTCTTTTCGATGGGTGTTCCGTCGCTGTTCACGAAGGTAACGGTTGAATTGAGCTGTACCGCACCCGGCATGGGCGGGCCGAAATCACCACCGGGATCATTGGTTACCATCAGCGCGGGATCGGACATGACTGCCTCCCATACCGCTTCAACGGAATCGTAATCGTCAAGATATTCGGTAAAGCCAAAGGTGTTATTGTTTACAAAATTACTGTCCACCGCTATGATGGAATTCATACCACTGGTACCGTCCTCGCCTATTGTGGTCACCATACCCATGGAGGCGGAATCGATCTTTCGGAAATCGTTTATGTTAAGGTCACTTTGCATTATCTCTTGTTGTATATCATCTATCGGCCGATCCCAGGCGGTGAGAGCGAGTATCTGATACCCTCCTGACTGCTCTTCTATCATCCTGTCCATGTTGGTGTCGAATATACCCACTATCATGCTCATCACGATTATAGCGAAGATGATAAGTGCGAAGATGAACATCGTCATACCTGTTCTAAATTTTTCCTTCAACGGATGTGATATCGCGGACAGAACCACAGCTTTGGAACCCTTTCTGGAGCCTGAGGCTTTCTCCAATACTCCTGTGATAACCGTTCCGTTGAGCATGATTATCAATATTCCGGCAGTCACAAGGAAAAGTCCTGAAAGTATGAACATCTCCAAACCAGCGGAATAATCTTCGAAAACCGGTAGTACTTCCGGAGGTAGTAACCACCATACCAGCAGTAAGATGCCCACAACCGTATAAGCTATCCTGTCACTAACCCATCTTCTTGAGATGGTGCCGATGCCTATGATAATCAGTGATACACCGGTGATCGGGAGCCAAGCCTGGTTAATATCCATACCTGCTAGTATCATAACTGATCCCAAAAACAAACCAGCTACAGACAGGTAAAACAGTTTTTTACTCTTACCGGATACAGGTGGTTCCGGTATCTCTCTTATGGCTCTCACTATATTTAACTTTGATATGCGGTTGACTGAAAACAGTATCGTGATCATGGTCAGCAGGAAACCGGCGCTGAATGCCATGATCAAACTCTCAGAGGTGAAATTGAAGAAGGATAGCAAAGATATGTCGCCGCCAAAGACGGCAAATATATCTTCCAGGACGTAAAATATTATGTAGGCTATACCCACGCCCACGAAGGTACCAATAATGGAAGCGCCTCCGGCGTAAAATATACCCTCATAGGAAAATAGCCTTCGAAGGTGACTTCTCTTCATGCCTATCGCCCTGCTCATACCCATCTCGGACTTCCGTTCCTCCCCCAGCATGACGAATATGTTTATAGTCAAGATGATGGCGGCGATTATTACGAAGGACCCGAATACGAAGAACAGATCGGTGAACATGGACATCATATCCTTGAATCCGGTCATAACTTCGTTCTTGTTCCCCCTCGCCTCGAGTACCCGATACTCGGGTTCTTCCTCCAATATACCTTCTATGTCCTCAAATATCTGGTCGCTGTAGCGCAGTCCCCCCTCCACACCGCCCACGGATGTTACACGTATGTAGTTTACTTGTCCCGGGATACCGAATGCCATCTGGGAGTCGTTAAAGTTCATTATCACCTTTTCAGGACCGTTAAAGGCCGCTCTACCGTGGTTGTCGATAATGTACCTCACCGTGTAAAACCGTCCCTGAGGATATCCTAGTGAAAATATGTACAGATCATGACCTTCTTCAACCTCCAGATCATCCGCCAGTTTCGTGTCGATGAATATCTCACCGTCGTCAAGATACGGCTCGAAGGGTTCACCATTCGTGGTAAAATCACCGAATTTGTCGGATTCCTGCAGGTCCATGCCGATGGTGCGGATATCAGAGCTTGACAGCAGTGAGTCGGGATTGAATACGGAAACCCTTCCGTGGACTTCACCTACCACGTCACCCACGTTGTCGGCTTCCATTATATCTGACTTCAGCCTAAGGTAAGTGTGATAATTTACTGGCACGTAACCACCCTGGATTGTCGTGTTGTACACCGTCACATCGGTCTCCTGCCACTCTCCGAGTATCTCACTTTCGATCCAGTTATCCATGGTGTCCCCCACGGTGAAGGAAGATGATATTATCGCCGTGGCCACAAGAAGACCCAGAATGACTATCACTGTATCTGTTTTTCTTCTGAATATATTTCTGAAACCCATCTTGAAAAGGACCCTGTGCCTCATGGCGTCTATGGCGACTACGGTTATAACGATACCTATTATCAGCATCATGATGCCCATCATGTATCGTCAATCTCCTTTAGAGCAGTCACTTTTGATAACTCCACTTTCCATGTGGATTATCCTTTCCGCTCTCCCAGCAACTCTGTCTTCGTGGGTTACGAGTACCATGGTGTGTCCGTTCTTCTTGTTTAGCTTGCAAAGTATCTCCATGATCATATCCGAGGTTTCCGTATCAAGATCACCAGTGGGTTCGTCTGCCCAGATTATGTCCGGCTCGTTTACTATAGCTCTGGCGATGGTCACCCGCTGGCGCTCACCACCGGACAGTGCCGATGGTCTGTGATCGTATCTATGGCTCAAACCGACCATATCCAGTGCTTTTTTGGCTTTTTTATTGGCGTACTTAGCTTTGTCTGCCAGTAGCAGAGGCAGCTCCACGTTTTCAACGGCGGTCAGTACCGGTAATAGATTATAAAATTGGAACACGAAACCCATGTTAAGAGCCCTTAATTCGGTTTTTTTGTTATCCGACAGGGAGTTTAAATCTTTACCGTTTATCCATACCTTGCCGGCGGATATATCATCCAAACCTGAGAGACAGTTCAGCAGTGTAGTCTTACCGCATCCTGAAGGTCCCATCACGGCAACCATCTCTCCCTTGGCTATGGATATATCCACCCCCCTTAGAGCGTGTACACCGACCTCGCCCTCGTATACCTTTTTTAACCCCTTTGATCGTATCATTGTTTTCATTTTAACGACTCCGCATACCGACCTTTTAAAAAAGATAGAGGATAAAAACGTTTTGGTCAATATACTTTCAACAGTCTTCTTGCCTCGGGTTTTTCATTCATCACAAGTGCGTAACAGGCCTTATCGTTTTCACAGTAATTCGGCGAAGAAAAAATCGACAATAATTTGTCATCAAAATACCATCGGTATCCTTCAGGATCGCACATATGGCCCCTAATTATGTATGAAAGATCGTTTACTTTCAGGAATTCTTCAACTGCCTTGTAACCGAAGTATGAATAGCATCCTCTGAAATGGTTAATCATATACCAATCTGTTTCTTCGCTGGGATCGTTCCATAAAAGTTCTTGATAGGCTAGGTCGTCTTCAGAGGTAGATTGTAAATGGTTTATTTCGATAGTTTCACTTGGGATGCCGGCGTGCGTCAAAAAATATTTTTCGGACATCACAACTGCTAGTGGTAGAGAGCGGTACAATTCTTCTAAGTAGCCTAGGACGAAGCGTGAATAGTGTGCATTGATAACATCCATAAAGCCATAGTATTCGTTGAGTTGAATATCTTCGTGGTTTCCCCTCAATAACACCACCTCATCCGGTCTTTCCAACTTAGCCTCCAAAACAGCACAAAGGTTTTTCAGTTGTTCCGGCCCTCTGTCGACATAATCTCCTAAAAATACGATAGGTATGTCAAGGACTTCTGAAATCTCCAAAGCGTATATCGTAGACATATAGTGTCCGTGTGTGTCGCCTACGACCATGAATTCGTCCCAGTTTCTCCTTGTTACTACTGCTTCCTTACATCTGTAGGCGGCCTTCTCTAGAAGTGAGATAAATTGTCCTTCGGTTGGTTTATCGTTCATCGCTATACCTTTTTTTCCACCATATCTATGACTTTGTGGAGCTTATCGAGATATTCACCGTGCAGTGATTCGCATCGTGATTCCATGGATGAGATGTAATCCTGATCGTCCATATCTTTCAGATTGATACGAACATTTGCTATTCCTCCTACAACACCGGAGAAAGCCATCTGTGCACCTACAAGTGCGTCGCTGGCAGCG
>SKVC01000006.1 GCA_007129655.1 Thermoplasmata archaeon | reverse complement strand
TATCGATATCTTATTCATGTTTATCCCTCCTCTTGTACTCGAGGTAGCTTTTCGGAAGACTGAATCTGTAGAAAGAGCCAGTAGGATCTCTCACACTCTTAACGATGTCTATGATATCATCTTCTTCCATCCTTTCCTCTCCCTCGACACCGAGAACCGATGCCAGTGCCGATGTCATCCTAGCGCCCTGGTCCTTTACTCCTCTGACCGGACCGTTACATCCAATACACGGATGCCCTACCGACGGGCAGGGGGCTTCGCACATACCTGCGGTTGCAGGACCCATGCACAACACTCCTTGGTCGAGTATACATTGTTCCGGATCTAAGTTTACTTCCTGTATGGGGTACATCCTAGGTATCTTCTTTTCTTCCCTTTCAAGGGGACATTCGTCACATACGCTTTTTTGTGATATGAGATCGTATTTACCCACCTTGCCTTCAAGAATCAGTGGTAAACCCTCTTTCAACTGATTCGGTAAAGGGGGACAGCCG
Source organism: Thermoplasmata archaeon (assembly GCA_007129655.1). Classification (GTDB taxonomy): domain Archaea; phylum Thermoplasmatota; class Thermoplasmata; order Halarchaeoplasmatales; family Halarchaeoplasmataceae; genus Haladaptatiplasma. The sequence goes on along the minus strand of SKVC01000006.1, from coordinate 4,796 downwards.
GGAAGATAAATATCTACATCTATGATCTCATCTAAAGAACGTACGTGATGCAGTAACGGCGGTAGATGAAGCTCGCCTTCCGGGACTTTACTGTTCTCTGCCGGTATAACACCACCTTCTTCAGTGGAGGGAGTATTGTATCCGTATTCGAGCAGTTCTTCTTTACTGTAAAGATTACCTAGCCCGAAGAGTCCGCCGATGCTGGAGCATGAACCGTAGGCGACCACTTTCTTTGATTTCTTGCGAAGCAATTTCACCATCTCTTCGTTTTCAGTCGACCGTATCGAACCGTTGATGAATATTACATCTATACTACCGTCTTCCATGGCTCTTACATCGTCGTACTTCGGGTCCATGGCACAGGGCCAGAATACGATGTCCGCTAACTCCACAACATCTAGTATCATCTCGTCTATGTCCAGAACGCTGATCTCACAACCTCCGCATGCCGCACACCAGTAAAAACCGATCTTGAGTTTATCGCTCATATCATTCCACCTCGTTGTTCAAGTTCAAGGGTCCGAGTTCCCTTATCTCTTCCGTCATCTCAGTCATCATCCGTGCGAACTTACCCCCTTCTGCCGATGATATCCATTCTAGTCTGATCCGTTTAGGGTTGATGCCGAGATCATCCAGTATCTTTGTGAACATATCGATCTTGCGTATGGTCTTGTAGTTACCGTCGATGTAATGACAATCTCCGGGATGGCAGCCTGTTATCAGTACACCGTCGGCACCGTCGACAAAGGACTCCATTATATGCTCCGGCGAAACTCTGGAAGAGCACATCACCTTGATGCCCAAAACGTTGCTTGGATACTGTTCCCTATTCACTCCGGCAAGGTCTCCTCCTCCGTAGCTGCACCAGTTACATAAAAACACGATTATCTTCGGTTCGAAATCTGCCATCTATATCACCTCGTCTTCCAATAGTGCGGCTCTTATCATGGCCGTCAATGTATCATCCTCGAATCCTTTTTGGCTTATGGCCCCGACAGGACATACGCTGGCGCAAGAACCGCAGCCTTTGCACAGTACATCTGTTATCACAGCGATCCCTTCTTCGGGATCATGGTCTATGGCACCGTACGGGCAAACAGACATGCACATCTTACATCCGCTGCATTTCTCATCGTCCACCACGGAGATCATCCCTTCGCTCTTGGTGTATCCCCGCATCATGGGTATCAAAGCTTTTGAAGCGGCGCCTTCGGCCTGAGCTAGCGTATCAGATATATTCTTTGGATAGTGAGCTCCGCCGGCAAGGTAAACTCCCTCCGAAGGGAATTCGAGGGGTCTGAGTTTTGCATGTGCCTCCATGAAGAAACCCGCCGGATCCGACGATATCTTCAGCATCTTTTTCAATTTTGCTGCGCTTTCATCACCTTCAAGCTGCATGGCGAGAACGATATAATCCGCCTCGAGTTCGACATCTTCGCCCAGCAGATTGTCGTGAACCTTCAATTCCAGTTTATCCTTACCCTGGACAACTTCCGGTTCCTGCCCCGTGGAATATCTAAGGAATACCACGCCGTCTTCTCCTTCCACATCCATGTAGTATTCTTCTTCTTTTTTACCGAATACACGCATGTCTTTGTACAGTATGAATACATTGGAGTTGGGATATCTCTTCTTTACTTCCTTTGCATTCTTGAGGGAGTTACCGCAACCTACACGGCAGCACCAGGGACGTTCTTCTTCCAGTGCACCGACGCAATTTATGAAAACCACGTTTTTGGGTTTGTCCAATGAGTCGTTTACCAAGGCTTCGTCAAATTCAAGTTGTGTCATAACTCTGGAATCATCACCGTATCCGTGTCGACCTTCCGGCTCGATCTCCTTGAAACCGGTAGCTAGAACGATTGTGTCTGCTTCGATCTCTTCGCCGTTGATCTTCGCTTTGTAATTACCTATATAACCATCGATACTCTCGATATTCGCCGAGAGGATCACCCGTATGTTCTTCTCGTCTCCCACTTGGTGAACCATCCGGTCAGCGAATTCTCCTGCATCTATATCGGTGGGGAATATGGTGTTCAGCCGTCTGAGTTTACCCCCAAGTTGGGGTTCTTTTTCAACCAGGGTCACTTTTTTCCCCGTTCGAGATAAGGTCAAAGCGGTCCGCATACCCGCTGGGCCTCCGCCTATCACTATCGTGTGCCCGCCGACTTCGATTTCTTCCTCGGTAAGGGCGGACAATCTCTTAGCCTTGGCGACTGCCATCTTCGTCAACAACTTTGCCTTCTCTGTTGCCTTTTCCGGGTCATCACTGTGTACCCAGCTGCATTGATTTCTTATGTTCGCCATCTCGAAGAGGTACTTATTGAGCCCGACCTCTTCCATTGTATCCTGGAACAGAGGCGCGTGGGTCCTGGGTGAGCATGCGGAAACTACGAGTCTGTTGAGTTTGTGTTCGTCGATGGCTTTCTTGATGACCGCTTGAGCGTCTTCCGAGCATGCGAATAAACTGTTGTCCACGTGCACCACTTCGGGTATGTCCTTCACCGCTTCTTTAACAGCCTCTACGTCGAGATAATTGGCGATGTTCTTACCGCAGTGACAGACGAACACCCCGATCCGAGGTTCTTCGTCGGAAACGTCTCGCTGTGGCTTTTTCTCGGGACGTCCTTTTCTCTTTCTTTTTAGCAGTGGCATAAGAGCTCTAGCAGCGGCTCCACTTGCTTGAGATACACTGTCAGGGATATCCTTTGGTGATTGGGCACAACCTGCAAGGTAGATACCTTCTCTGGTGGAATCCACCGGTGCCGTAAGCATATCTTTCGATTCAAAAAAGCCGTATTCATCCAACTCGATATCCAGTATATCCGCTATTATTGGATTACTGGTCGAGGGTACGATGGCGGATGATAGTACCACCATGTCAACCACATCGGTTTTTACCTCTCCCTTTTCGGTGTCTTCGAATTCGACGGCCAATTTACCGTCGTGTAACTGATAAACTCTGGAAGGTCTTCCTCTGTAGTAATTTACACCTTTGGTCTTCGCTTTATCGAAGTACTGTTGGAATTCCTTACCATAGGCTCTTAGATCCATATAATATATAGAAGTATCAAGCTCCGGAGTCTCTCCCTTACTTATGGAAGCCTGTTTCGTGGCGTACATACAGCACACACGCGAACAATATGGCATCCCCTTCTGTTTGCATCTGGAGCCGACGCACTGTATCCACGCTACAGATTCAGGCGGTTGTCCATCCGACGATTTAAGAACCTTACCGCCAGTCGGGCCCGACGCAGATAGAAGTCTTTCATACTCCATGGCGGTGAGGACATTATCGTATTTACCGTAACCGTACTCTTCCCGCCATTCGTCGGGCTGCATCATCTCGAAACCTGTGGCTACGATTATACTGCCTACCTCTATCGGGATCTCCTGGGAAATATCCAGGAAGTTGATGGCTCCGGCATCACAAACCCTTTCACAGGCACCACAACCTACGCAGTTTGCGTAGTCTATCGTGTATGTGAGGGGCACCGCCTGGGGATATTCCACGTAGATAGCCTTCCTGTTGGAAATATCCTCGTCGAATTCACTAGGTATCTCTACAGGACAGGACTGCTCGCAGTCTCCGCAGCCGGTACAAACATCCGGGTCCACGTATTTCGTTCGCTTCCATATCTTAACTTCGAAACCTCCGGAATTACCGAGCACTTCCTTTACTTCGGAATAAGTAAGAAGTGTGATGTTTTCATTTCTGCTTGCCTCTACCATTTTAGGTGCAGAAATACAAATAGAACAATCATTAGTTGGAAAGGTCTTATCGAGTTTGACCATGTTTCCGCCTATACTCGGTTTTTTATCTACCAGTACAACCTCGTATCCTTTATCTGCAAGGTCAAGAGCTGCCTGGACGCCGGAAATCCCGCCACCGATGATGAGAACATCTTTTTTCATGTGTATCATACCATGCATGGGGATTGGGTATCTGATGCGGGAGCATCAAGGGGTTAATAATACCTTCGGTAGATATAGCGATTTACGGTTTTTTTTCATGAATGTTCTAGTCAGCTCTCAACCAAATGCATACCTTTAAATCAGACCTTTAGATACACAACCGATACCATGAATGCAGATGAATTTCAAAATAAAGTGGTAGAAGCTATCAGATTGGCGGTGACAAGAGTAACACCGGAAACTGAAGAAGCGTTGAGTAAAGCGGTCGATGCCGAGGACGAAGAAGGTCCCAAGGTACAGCTTAAAGCTATACTCGAGAACATATGTGTTGGCAAGGATGAGTGTGTCCCCATATGTCAGGACACCGGGACGATCACTTTTTTCGTAGAGGTTGGTGCTGATTTTCCTGATCTAGGTAAGATACGTGAGATACTCACCGAAGCGGTCATAGAGGCCACGTCCGCTATACCGTTGAGGCCGAACGCGATTCACCCTATTTCACATGACAACACCGGAAACAACACCGGACGGTTCATACCTTCCATCCACTGGGACATCGTGGAGGGCGACGAACTCACCCTGCAGGTGATGCCCAAGGGAGGCGGAAGCGAGAATATGAGCAAGCTGGTGATGATGACTCCTGGAAAAGGATTGAAAGGTGTAAAAGAGATCGTCATCGACCAGGTGGCCGCCATGGAAGGCAAGCCCTGCCCGCCCACAGTGGTTGGAGTAGGTATCGGCGGCGGTGCGGATATGGCATTGGAACTAGCCAAGAAAGCATTGTTGAGAAAGGTCGGCGAACGTCACCCTGAAAAGGAGATCGCAGATATCGAGGAAGAGCTCTTGGAGAAGATCAATCGTCTCGGAATCGGACCCATGGG
>SKVC01000138.1 GCA_007129655.1 Thermoplasmata archaeon | reverse complement strand
TACACCATAGATCATCAGGAAGGATATGATATCACAACAACTCCCGAGGGCGAGATAATTGCGTACAGAGAACCACGACCGGCTTTATCCGCATACGATTCCGACGGTGAGGATGTGCTGGGATATCTGAATACTACAGGTAATGGAGCACTTTCCGTCGATGAAGATTCTTGGGTTATACTCAATTTCGGCGAGATCACAAAGAGTCAGTGGGAGCACAATAAACTGGTAGTGGTCAGCCATGGTTTCGAGTCCTACACTCAACCACCGAGTGATATCTATCCCGGCCCTTGGCTTCCAATAAAAGAATCACTTTATGTTAGTATGCGTATGGACGACAGCGAGTGGGTAGATATTACCGTACTGCACCCGCGGAACAACCCATCCGCCATGGTGATCCCATTGAATGAAACTCTGGAGGAATTCTTCCCCGGTAGAAAGGGAAACATACTCGGGGAGCTGGAGGTGAAGATACAAACTACTGGCGACCATTATATCGACTTCGTGGGTATAGATGATACCGTGCCCGCTAAACCGATGAAGGTGCAGGAGGCTGCGCTCGAGAGTGCACTGCTCAACGGAGAAATGGATGTTACTGATCTATTGAGCACGAACGACACCGAGATGGTATCGTTGATCCCTGGAGACGATATCTTACTAACATTCGACATACCGAAACAGAGCCCAGCGCCGGTGTTCAGCGAACGAAGTTACATGTTGTACTCTAGAGGATATTACGAACTATACGAAAGTAATAACGAAGTGGATTATACGGTTTTAACGCAAACGGACACACTTCTATCGAACGGACTGGAGGCAAGTGATACCATGCGGGTTACCTTCGAACATACCGGGTCAAGTGTTCTGGTAACGGCTCCGTCGGATGCTACAGTGACCTCTACAGGCACCTATACATACTATTTTTCTGTAAAGAACACGGGAAATCTTAATGATGTGTATGGCATAACGGTGTCGAACACAGGAAGCTGGCAGGTAAGTGCACAATCATCAGTGTCCCTATCGGCAGGGCAAACTAAGAATGTGGGGGTGAGTGTAACGATACCGAGTTCAGCATATTCCGGCCAATACACGGACATCACATTGATGGTAACCTCACAGCACGGCAGTCAGAGTGACAGCGATGTGATGCGGGTAACTTATGAATATGAACCTGAGCCTCCTTATGTGGAAATTATCCGGCCTGAGGATGGTTCAATATTTTATGAACCTGCAAGTGTGGTTGTAGAATGGGTAGGCGAATCGGGGATAGATAATTACTGGATATACGATGGTAGCTGGATCAATGTGGGAACAAGTACTAGTTATACCCTTGAAGGTTTGACTTCCGGAACCCATACGATTACCGTTCGTGCCAGGAAAGACGGAGTCTATGGATATGATAGCGTAATGATAATAGTAGAGTCTGCTGGCTTAGACATTCAGTAGTAGGGTACGCGAGCCAGGCTTCGATAATTACTGGATATGTCTAGACGATGGTAGCTGAATTAATGTGGGAACAAGTACTAGTTATACCCTTGAAGGTTTGACTCTCGGATCCAATACGATTACCGTTCGTGCCAGGAAGGACGGAGTCTACGGATACGACAGCGTAACAGTATATGTAGATGTAGAGGAATTTGGAGAGGATATAAGATAAAAAACCGCTATCTCATCACAAAACCAATATAATCCCCTCCCAATACCCGAATCATGTACGTAAGTGTGATAGGCGGAGATGTAGCAACCTGTACGGAGGACGATTGTAAGAAGGCAGAGAAGATAGGCGCAGGGATAGCTCGGATGGGTGCCGTTCTGGTGTGCGGCGGGAGAGGAGGTGTCATGGAGATCCTGCAAAGGAGCGGTGTCGGAAGGTGGGACGACCGACATTTTTATCGATGGACCTCGACACTCGTTAGTGGATGATCATTACTGTACGTACATCGGAGAATAAATGTAACGATTACATTGTAGGACGCAGAATCCCTTGAAGCTTTTACGGATTCCAACTATACGGTAGCCGTAGCTACCGCGCCAGCCGTATATTATTATAGAAACAATTATATGGTGATGGGTGCTTACGTATGTTTAGTGTTAACAAAGGAGTGATTTAAATGAAAGGGAAAGATAAGAAGCTCATCGCCGTGTTCGTGGTGCCGGTGGTGATAATTGCAGCGGTTGCGGGGTACTATCTATATATGCCTTCCTCTACACATTCAACGAAGCCTTCATATCTCTGAGTTTTTCCATATGTATGATAACAGAAAGGGAGTTAATAAATATTGAGTCTGGGAGTTGATATGCAACTGTCGGTCATAACCGATAAGTTTACACTTTTTTGGCGGTTATAAACGAAATGATGTTCTAAAAGATCGTAATCAGTCACCGCTTTTCCCGGAGGTAAAAGTTTTAATGTGATGTGCATAATCTAGCGACATGCCTCGAGATGATGCTTTCCGTAAGGTCATGAAAACGGTGACTCGGGTAAGAGAACCCGGTGCTAAACCCGAAGAGGACCTCAAGTCCATGGATAGATATATCTGCGACCTCTGTCACGGTATCAGAGAGCGGGAGGAGATGATACAGTGTGGATTCTGTGGTAGATGGATCTGTCGAAAGAACTGCTGGGAAGAGGAGTTGAAGGCCTGTGAAAGCTGCTCGGGATTGATATTACTGGCAAAGGATGAAACGGAGAGAGATGATAGCTCATGAGCGGATTGGATGAAGGCGTAGGATTGTTGGAATGGGATAAACGATTGGGACGATTCGAAGAAGAAAGAGAAAATTATTCGGGTATGCTTGTTATTGCCTTCTTACTGGGAGTGCTCTTCGGCATGTTCCTAGTAAGGTTCATAATACCGATACTGGCTAACGTAGCGTGATATAATGAAGGTTTTACTCATACATTCGGACTACCTGCGGTACCAGGTAAAGAAGAAAACTCCGGTAGCGGAAGAAATAGACGACAGCATGAAAGAAGGCGAGATGGAGGAATGTCTTTCTGTTTTTACAGCGGTGGAAAAATCAGATGAAGGAAGGGTCCCGGAAGTAGTCAGTGAGGGAGCTGAAGTGATCCGAGATACTGCAGAAAAGATCGGGGTTGAGCGGATAATGCTCTATCCCTACGCTCATCTTAGTCCGGATCTTTCCGATCCTAAGACGGCTGTTGAAGTGATGAAAGGTCTCGAGGAAGAACTCGTTAATGATTATACCGTCAAACGCTCTCCCTTCGGCTGGTACAAAGCCTTCCAGTTGAGCTGCAAGGGCCATCCTCTCTCGGAGTTATCCAGAGAGATCGTTCCCGAAGGAAAGAAGGGAGAAGTCACTTCCAAAGCTCTGGTGGCCGAGGAATCTTTAGAATCAACATGGGGTGTGCTGGATACAGACGGAGAACTGCATGAAATTGAGATACGAGATGGGAAGATCGAAGGCTATAATTTCTCCGAACAAAAAAATCTCGAGGCCATGTTTAGATACGAAACGGGAGAGAGTAAGAGAACAGGTGAAGAACCGCCGCACATAAGTTTGATGAAAAGGCACGAACTGGTGGATTACGAACCTGGATCTGACCCGGGCAATCTACGTTACTACCCTAAGGGACGGATGATCAAGGGTTTGCTGGAGGATTATGTCAGCAAGAAAGTCAGAGAGTACGGTGCCATGGAGATAGAGTCTCCAATAATGTATGATATGAACCACCCCACGCTGAAAAGCTATCTTCATCGATTTCCGGCCAGGCAGTACAGCATTGAAACTCCGGACAAGGATGTATTTCTTCGATTTGCAGCCTGTTTCGGGCAATTTCTTATGGCCCACGACATGACCATCTCTTATCGTAACCTTCCATTAAGACTGTATGAGCTAACAAAGTACTCATTCCGTGTGGAGCAGCGAGGAGAATTAACAGGACTCAGACGATTGAGGGCCTTCACCATGCCGGATTCCCATGCACTTTGTGCGGATATGGGAGGTGCTAAGAAAGAGATGCTTGTAAGGATGGACCTTGCAAAATCCATAATCAACGGTATATGTATCGATCTACCGGAGCAGCTTGAGTTGGTCTTAAGATGTACTCAGGACTTCTATGAAGAGAACAGAGATCATCTTGTAGATATTGTGAAAAATTATGGTAAACCGGCACTACTGGAGATATGGGATGAAAGATTCTTCTACTTTATAATGAAATACGAATTCAACTTCATAGATCCTTCGGGAAGAGCTAGTGCTCTGGTGACGGATCAGATAGATGTGGAGAACGGAGAAAGATACGGTATCAAATATGTTGACGAAAATAACGAGGAAAAACACCCGATCATACTTCACCTGTCTCCCAGCGGTGCCATCGAAAGAGTGATGTTCACACTGCTCGAGAGAACCGCGTTCATGCAGAGTAAAGGTATCAAGCCCGAGCTGCCATACTGGCTGGCACCCACGCAGATGCGGTTATTACCCGTATCGGAAGATCAGATCGATTATGTTGAAGAGCTCGCCGGTAAATTCGAGAATGTGCGGGTAGACATAGACGACACGGATAGAACCGTGGGGCGTAAGATACGAGACGCGGAAAAAGAGTGGATACCTTACATCGCCGTGATAGGCGAAAGAGAGGTTGCGGATAACAAGTTGACAGTACGTATCCGCGGTCAGAAGGACCAGAAGGAGATGTCGGCGGACGAATTGAAATCCGAATTGAGTAAAAAACAGGGCAAGATGCCCGACAGAGGACTACCGTTACCTCAACATCTCAGCAAAAGGCCGTCCTTCGTCGGATGAATGAAAACCTTTATATTCATGAAGCTTTTTCTTCGGCACCTTCAAGCCCAAGAGGATTACCATGGGAAACATAAGACCAACATACATAAAAAGAGTCTCCATCGAACTTGTCCAGAAGTACCCTGATAAGTTCAAGTCTGACGATTACGAACATAATAAAAAGATGGTAGATGAGTTTACCGACGTCGGCTCCAAGATGATGCGTAATAGGATCGCCGGCTATATCATCAGATATCTCAATCAGGGCACGAATCATAATTAGCTTTTTTAACAGCATCTTCGGCGATGGCTACGCACGCCAAAAAGTCATCCAGGGTATGTAACAACTTCATCGGTGAATCAGCAGTGGCTATACAGTATATTGTAGAACCTCGAACTTCGACTTCTATGTAATCTTCGTTGTCCGGCGAGAGTGCTCCTGCGATCTTTTCGGCGGTTTCAATATCGTCGTATTCCAGGTTCATCTCGCAACTTAGAGAGGACATATTGTTGGATAGTGATCTGGTTGATTTATATGTATCGAGATG
>SKVC01000081.1 GCA_007129655.1 Thermoplasmata archaeon | reverse complement strand
CGGTCGAATGTGTGATCTAGAAAATCACCCCTCAAAGAGGTTTTACCGGTAAGCTTTGCCACTCTTCCATCCATGGCATCGAAAAAAGAATTTAATAAAACGGCTACTCCGCCAAGAAGCACAAAGTAAGGAGAGGCAATATAGAAAAAATAACCTGCCATTAAAGCGAACAGCAATGCGAGCCAGGAAAGAACATTCGGATTGATTCCTTTCATCAATTTAGCCATTGGGAGTAATATACTATCTCCCTGCTCTCTGTAACCGTCTAGTACCATCTCTCTGTTATTTCTTTGCTTATGTATAAACGTTATCCTAGTCCAAATATTCAGACCAATCGATTCGACCGTAAGAATATAGAGAGGTTTTTCCCTCTAATATATTATGAACTGAATCTCCAACTTCAGAAGTTGTTTTATTTGTGGTGTCTATTTCAAAAACTGATTTTTCATCATATTCCAATGATTCCTGTAAAATTACATCCAGTATCTCTGCAAGTATGTTCTCTTCGATCTTTGCCTGGTGCCAATCTTTAGTTTCTACACGTCTTCTTAATTCGTCGGGAGAACATCGTAATATGATTATGGGAGATAGACCGAGATGATGTGATAGATGACCTTCTATGATGTCGTATTCTTGTGATTTACTCTCAATTGCTTTATTCAGTTCTGAGATATTCACTTCATAAGTATCTCTCTTGATATCCTTTTTTCCTCGAAGATGCTTTTTCATTATGAATCTGTTCAAGTCGAGGACTTTATACCCCTTGTTTCTTAGAATCTCAGAAACAGAGGTTTTTCCCACTCCGGGAGTCCCGGTCAAGGCTGCAGTCATCGATTGGAAATATGTAGGTTATGTATTTGTAAGTTGCCTGTACTTTCACCCTTCTCTCCGTATAATAACTATATATACGGGAGTTCTATTATGATATACGAGAGGATGGAACCGGAATCAAAAGAGCAGAAGGTATACTCCGTTACGGACCTGAATCTATACGTAAAAGCACTCCTCACAAGAGATGATAATCTACAGGGCATATGGTTAAGGGGTGAGATATCCAATTTTACCCATCATCAAGGAAGACATATGTACTTCCAGCTTAAGGATGATAAAAGTCAATTAAGATGTGCGATGTTCGAGAATGCGAACAGTACTCTCGATTTTACACCCGAAGAGGGTATGGATGTCTTATGTAAAGGTAACATATCCATATATACTGCAAGAGGAGAATATCAGATAATAGTTACTGAGATGTTAGCCGGTGGACTTGGAACACTTTATTTGGCCTTCGAAAAACTCAAAAAGAGACTTCATGAAGAAGGTCTTTTCGATGAACAGTACAAAAAACCCATACCTATACTTCCACGTAGAGTGGGAGTTGTCACGTCAGAAGATGGTGCCGCTCTCAGAGATATATTATCGGTTATCAAAAGACGTTTTCCTAATATGGATGTACTTATCATGCCGACTCCTGTTCAAGGTAAAGGTGCTGCAGAAAAGATAGCAAAAGGTATTAGGATAATCGATACCAAGGATGTTGATTTGATAATAATAAGTCGCGGTGGAGGTTCTATAGAAGATCTATGGTGCTTCAACGAAGAAGTGGTCGCTAGAGCTATTTTCGATGCCGAGAAACCGATAATATCTGCGGTGGGACACGAAACGGATTTTTTGATTTCGGATTTTGTTGCGGATCTTCGAATGCCTACACCTTCTGCGGCTGCCGAAAGGGCGGTTCCTTCTAAACATAAATTGTTGAAGAGATTAAGCGACGAGGCTAGAAGATGTGCACGAGCACTGGAAAATCTGGTTTTGGAATATAGAACAAGATTAGAGAGAGTTAAAATTAGTCCAATTTTCAGAAGACCGGAAATGTTGCTTGAAGATTTTGCGCAAAATTTGGACGAAAGTATTCGAGAATTGGATAGGAACATCAGGATCCTTTTAAAGGATTACAGACTACATCTTAAAAATCAACAGGAAAGATTGCGAGCACTTGGTCCGGAAGATGTGATGAAAAGAGGTTATTCTGTGGTGTTGGACTCATCCGGCGATCTGGTTTCAAGCGTAACAGAAGTTTCCGAAGGAGATCTACTTAACATAAAGATGACGGACGGGGACATAGAGTCACTTGTAAAAGAGGTGAAAAAATGGAAGAAAAAATAGAAAATATGGATTTTGAAAACGCAATGAAAAAATTAGAGGAAATAAACGATAGGCTGGAAAAAAATAAGGTACCGCTCGAAGAGGCTGTTTGTCTATATGAGCAAGGTATGAAACTTGTGGAATACTGTGGGAAAAAACTCGACGAGGCCGAGGGAGATATCAAGAAAATAATCATCGACGGGGATTCGGAAAGTATCGAAGATTTATAGGATTTAAAGCTAATTTCACCATTTTCATGTTTGCACATATATGCAAACGTTCCAAAAAATACTTTTATAGCTATTGATATGGGTGGGATAATCTAAGGGCTAGGGATTTAATGAAACAAGAAATAGCAGTTATCAGGGACCCTGAAAAGTTCAAAGTATGCATGGAAAAAAATAGATGCAAAATAATGCATTTGTTGAAGGAAAATGACATGTCTGTTAATGAAATTGCTGGAGAAATGGACAAAAATTATACCACTATTTTTAGGCATATCAAAAAGCTAGAGAAGAACGGATTTGTTACCATGGTCGGTGAATCCAGGCGAAAACGTACTCCCGAGACAATATATGGGAGAACGGCGAATATGTTCATACCAATGCTACATTGTAGAGGAGACGAATCTTTATGCGGTAAAAGTTTGATCTGGAATAAGAAACATGCTAAAAATTTGATTGATACGCTCGAAAAGATGGGATACAAGAACAACGGTGGTAATAGCCTTGAAACAGACATATACAATCTTTTCGAAACCCAGGCACGTTTAGTGAAAGAAAAGTTAAATGATGCTGGAATCGAAGATGAGGAGATCAAATTCTTTGATCTGATCCGAGTCAAGTACATGTTACTGCTACTTGAAATGGAGATCGACGAAGAACTAGAGCGACACATAGAATGTATTCGTTCGAAGATCGAATGTCAATGCGGTTAGAACACTTGCATGGCCACACAAAAGTTTATTTAGATTAAAATTAATATCTAATTGTAGATGAAGAAAGAAGTTAAGATTATCCGGGATATAGATGCTATTAAGATGGCTGTCGAGGATACGCGCAGTAAAATAGCAGCTTTACTTATGGTGGATGACATGACGATTTCACAGCTTTCTGAAGCTCTTAACAAGGACCAATCTACGATATACCGGCATTTAAAAAAACTAGAAGAAGCCGAGTTCGTTGAAGTAACCGGTGAAAAAAAGACGCATCACATACCCGAAAAAAAGTATGGACGTACCGCTGGAATTTTTCTCTTCTCTCCAGCATCTGAATATCAAGGGGAAGATGTAATGGACATACCCTTCCAACTTGAACTCGAAAATGCTCAATGGTTATTGGATGTGCTTGATGAAATGGGTTTTGTATGTGAATCATCCGAAGAAGAATTATCTAACATATCTAAATTGATCATATCTCTAAATAAAAAAGCAGATGACCAAATTATGGAAGTAGAAGACAAGATCAAAGATATAAATTATCCGCGGTTGTTGTATCTGAAATTGATACTTTTTATTTTAGAACTCGAGAATAATCCCGAGATGAAGAATTTACTCTCTAATACTATTTCACAACTTAAAGGCTGATTCTACTTTTGAGTTGTTTTGCTATAAAATCCGGATCTCTAATACCTTTGAAGATTACCTTTGTATCTCCGTATTCCCCGATCTCTACGTCTCCGTAACCAAATAACTCAGCCCAAAAGTCCCGTACAACTTCAACCGTATCTATATCTTCCAATTTGATTTTATTTTTTTTCTTGCCTGGACCGTATTCGTGGATAGATAGCACAATATTTTCAGTTATGTAATATTGTGACCCATATCTATGGATTACTATGCCAACTGATGCTATTAAAAATAGTATCAACAGCGGTGGGAAAAGTAATCCCAGGAAAAACCATGCACATACAAAGAAAATCCAAACATAGTAACTTCTCCAACTTCGGTAGGAGTGCCAAACAGTCTTAACTTTGCTTTCTTTTGTCATGATTATCCCATATATCAGATTTCTAAACACGGATATTAACTTTTCGTGAATTATTCTAAGAATTCCGGTGGTAATTCCTCGGTATCTTCATCGATGATGTAATCATCGATCTCACCGAATTCTTTTTTCTCTATTCGTAACATGAACAAAGCAAATGCTAATATTCCCGAGATAACTATCGACATTGAAACGATAATTAATATCAAATCTGAATGTGACGATAATAGTTGAAGGGTGATCGTATCCAGCTCGTTTACCTCTCCCGCCTTTAACTGAACTGTTATTTTTCTATCCTCATACCCTCTTTTCTGGAGATATAAAGTCTGGGTCCCCTGACTAGCGGTTATCGTAAATCGCCCATCAATATCAGTCAGTACGAAATTTCCATTGGTTATTGACACATTCACATCCCATATGGGCTCTCCGTCTCTATCAACAACTCGACCTGTGATGGTCCCTTTTTTCGTTGTATTGAACTGCCATCTGTGGGTTCCTAGTGAATGACCAACTATGTCTTCACCGATCACGAATACATGATAAGTTCTTCCATAAGTTGCGTTCTCAACCGGCTCTGTGATGGCAATCGTATCATTAACCCATCGGATACGTCTTAAAGGCAAGCCCGGTATGCTGATGTTGACCGAATCTGTATTCATCGGTTCAGAGAATTCTACGATAATTTCAAAATAGATAGGTATATCATTACCAATAGGAGAATGACTGATTATGGAAGGCGGAGTAAGGTCAACTATAATTCTGATCCACTTCGAAATATGATTCCCCGCGTTGTCATAAACTCTAATATAGATTCGGTGTTCATCTTCAGTTAAATCGAAAAAGGTATAACTAGTATTCTTTTCTGTTTCTGTCCAATTACCATCGTTTAAACGTATCTCAGAATGGCTTACACCACTGTTTTCGTCAGAATGATTCCATATGATTTCGACTTCTTGTTCTGTTATGTACGTATTATTTGCGGGGGAATGAATTGTAAGAATTGGAGGTATACCATCGGGTTCACCTTGGATAGATGATGTAATCAAGCTTTCACCTATACTATTGAATGCTGAAACACGATAACTGTAAACTAAGCCGTTTGTAACTCCTTCATCTTTAAACGCGGTTGTTTGGCCATTTTCGATAACGAATGTATATTCCGAATCATCGGAAATATTTCGCCGATATATTCGGTATCCCTGAATTGCCGAACCCCCATCTTCCAAAGGAGCTTTCCAATTGATAGTTAATTCACTGTTTCCGATCACCATAGAAAGGTTTCCTGGTTTATCCGGTAGTATCGGCATCGGGGGTTCTGTTAACGGATGGTTATCATACGATTCATTACCGAGAATACCGTAAGATTCATCGACGATTCCGTCGTTGTCTTCGTCCGGTTCTGTCCAGTCTCTCCAATAATTACCTTTGCCGTTAGTCGAATTCCAGTTGTTGCCAAGACTGTCATCATATGCCTGAATTCGGGATGAATTGTAGGTATCCGTTGCCCGGTTATTATAAAGTAGAACGTTGGCGTGTATTACATTATCACTTCCGGATTCTATACCTATACCAAAACCCGAATTTTTGAATATTAAGTTATTATTTACTGAATTGGAATTGGAACTTTCGATCCGTATACCGCATCTATCTAATTTATTGTTTATTACTTCGTTGTTACTACCTTCTTCGAGTAGAATACCTTCTTGGATATTATTTTGTAAGTTGTTATCTGTGATCAATGAGTTTATTGTTTTATATAATGATATGCCTATTTCATTGTTGGAAAGTGTATTACGAGCAACGGTAATGTTTTCGGATGAAACTATTATGATACCGGTATAGCCAGGATTTCGCGCTATAGAATTCTCTGATATAGTTACATTAAAAGAATATCCGATTATAACATTGGAATTTGTGATATCTAATCCTTCGATCATTAGGTAGGTAACGTTACCAAATATTACCTGGCCTGTATTAGATGGTATGGCCAAGCCATCTCCATACATATTATTATAGTAACATATCTGTTTGCCATGGACAGTATTATTCTTGCCTATTGTTTGCCCTACATATGTATCTCGACTACCCTCAAAGCTGAATCCCCTTTCAGAGAATTCATTACCATAAAATATATTGGATGAAGAATCGTCAATTAAAAGTCCGCCTTTACCAAAGAAACTGTTATCGTATATCTTGTTGCCGCCCCCGCCCTGTAAATCTAAACCTCGGAATCTATTATTTTCAAGTACATTACCAAGGATCCTATTATCGTATGCTCTATCTAAAATTACTCCATACCTGCTATCTGAGCAGTTATTGTTTTGAAGTGTTATGTTAGTAGCCCTATAAAGTGTGACTGCAGCTCCTGTATGCCAGTTTCCCACGCGCCAAGAGGCGTTATGAAATGTTGAATCTTTTATATGCAAATGAAGGGTTGTATTTCCTACGTGAACGGCGCTTCCCTTTCCCCTTGCGTCGATGTCATATCCCTGTATAATGTAAGGATCTTCTTTACTTCCATTACCCTCCCATTCTTGTTTCTCGGCCAATTCCATAAGATGAGTATCGTTCTTTATTCTGAGTACACCGTTTTCGAGTAAAACTGATTGTCTGACAGGTTCTTGTGCATTTTCGATCTCGACTCCCAGATATATAGATGTAGTACTGAATAATATCAAAGCGGTAACGATTACCGGTATTAATCTTTGAGATATTTTAATCATAATATGTCAGACGTATATAATAGCGTGTCTAATATACCTTTCGGAGATGGAAAATAAACTCAGTAGCCCAGTTTATGTTAAACTATATAAAGGTTAGATATTATTAAGGGAACGACTCAGGTGTAAAACGTGTCGAAAAAACAAAAGTTCACGGAAAAGATGTCTGACAGATTGAAGAAGCACTGCAACCTTTTACTAGTTGCCTCTATATTCTTCGCGATCGGATTAATTATTACTTTATTGACTTGGCATTTTCAATGGGGCAGCATCATCAATGCTTTAGGTATATCTATTTTAGTAGGTAGCTACTGCGGTGTTTTTGGAATAATCTTAATAGGCAGGAAAACCGGTTGGATATTCAGTTGCGTTCTTTCTTTATTTATAGGTGTTTACATATCCTATGTATTGTTCAACACAGAGACTGTTTTTTTTGCTTCATACATGGCCCCGATCATCGGCGGTATATTCGGATATTGGATGGGAACCGAGAATTATAATGAATTGGTCAGATCGATATGTCATTCTTTGTGATTTTTTCATGGAAAGATTATATACCGACCCCATTATGAACATGTGGTTTTATCTATGACGCCAAAAAGCGCAAAACTAACGGAAGATATAGATTCGGTCGCCCTGAGGTTTACGGATCTTTGCGGTAAAATTAGAGAGATAAGAATACCCGTTGAGATGCTCAACGTGGTTATGGAAGATGGGATGAGCTTCGATTCGTCTAATTTAGGTTTTACAGATGTATCTCAGAGCGATATGGTGGCAGTACCGGATCCGGAATCCATGCGTATAATAGAATATGAAAACGAGCGGATAGCATGTTTCACTTGCGAATTGTATTGGCCCGACGGAAACTTATTTCAAGGTTGCCCAAGGAATCTTCTTAAAAAAACTTTGAATGTGATGAAAGAAAAGGGATATTCCTTTAGGATAAAACCGGAATATGAATTTCACATCTTAGATCCAGAAACCCTTGAACCTGTGGACGACGGTAGATATATCGATGGTCGTTCGCAGTCCATGTTTTTTCTCAATATTATTTCCCAGGCAGTTAGAAAAAATAAAATATCTGTAGAAAAGATACATCATGAAGTCGGTAGAGGACAGTACGAAATCGAGCCTCTGCCCTATGATGATCCATTGAAGGCTGCAGACGATTTTATATTTATAAAAGAGTTGGTTAAAAAATCAGCTGAAGAGTTAGGGTTGCTGGCTACTTTCATGCCAAAACCCATTGAGAACGAGCCTGGAAACGGCATGCACGTTCATATATCTGTCTTGAAAGATGGTGAATTTTTATTCTCTCCAGCGGAGTTAAACGAAAAAGCAAAGGGATTCATAGGAGGTATTCTTCGGCATGCTGAGGCATTGACGGCGATATGCTGCCCGACGGTAAATTCCTACAAACGATTGGTGCCGGGTTACGAGGCCCCGGTCTATATCTCATGGGGCGGTGAGAACAGGAGTGTTTTGGTTCGCATACCCGCCTACGGTAGTGAAGAATCGGAACATGGAAGGGTCGAGTTCAGAGCGATGGATGCTTCAGGAAATTTCTATCTGATGTTGAATTCTTTGATTACCATTGGAATGGATGGATTGAATAAAGGCCTTGAACCGGGAGAAGAAATTATCGAGGACTTATTTGAACTGGATCTCGAAGAAATACAAAGTCGTGACATCAAGGTACTTCCTTCTACATTAGGTGAGGCTTTGATATGCTTGGAAAAAGACGAACTCGTCAGATCATCCATGGGCGAAGCTTACCCGTACTATTTGAAGCTGAAAAAACGGGAAGTAGATGAATATAGAAAGGTTGTCACCGATTGGGAAATGTACAACTACTTGGAATATTAGAATACACCATAAAACTATTATCCTCGGTATCGGTTCATATAACATGGACGCTATAAAGAAGGTAGAAGGGGATAAGAAAGACCACGAGGTAAAGTTATTTGCATTAAGTACCTGCGGTTGGTGTAAAAAAACCAAAAAATTGTTGGCCGACATGGATGTAGAATACGAGTGTATCGATTTTGATAAGTTGGATAGTGATGAAAAGAAGGAGATGAGGGAAGAGCTTAAGGAACACAATCCTTCATTGAGTTTTCCTACGATAATCGTTGATGATGACTGTGTGATAATAGGTTTCAAAAAAGACGAGATAAAGGAGGCACTTGAGGGATGAGCGAGAAGATGCGTGAGTATGTTGAAAAAGATGCCGATGAGAATAGTTATTATGTGTGTCCTGACCCGGATCTATACGAAGATCTTCTGGAAGGTTTAGTGGAAAATCAGGAAAGATACGGTTATCCTTCATGCCCCTGTAGGCAGGCATCGGGGCTGAAAACTTACGATGCGGATATAATCTGTCCTTGTGAATACCGGGACGCCGATGTTGACGAGTTCGGCATGTGCTACTGCGGACTGTTCGTTTCTGAAGAGGTTAGCGAGGAGCCGGATAAACTGGAACCTATACCGGAAAGACGTCCGCCGGAGATACTCGAAGCGGCCATGGATGCAGAAGAGGAGCCTGAGCTCGAAGAAGGCGAAGATATACCCGTATGGCGCTGCAAAGTATGTGGTTACCTGGCAGCACGAGAAGGACCGCCACCGATATGTCCCATATGTAAGGCAAAGGCAGATAGGTTCGAGAGGTTCAATTTTAGTACAGGGTGAGTTTTTGGGAGTAATACAAGATGGTAAAATAAGCCTCGAAAGATTACAAATCCAGGCTGAGAGACCAGCCTTGTTCCAATACGGAGATCAAGAAATTTGGACGGACGAACACATATCTAAAAGGATGCTAGAGGCACATCTCGATCCAGATATAAACGCGGCTAGTCGAAAGCATGAAATGATAGTTAAATCGTGTGGTTGGATCGTATCTGAATTGGACCTAAAGGAAGGATCAAAAGTAGTGGACCTGGGATGTGGCCCGGGTCTCTACTGTGAGGAGTTTGCACGTTTAGGATTAGATGTTACAGGAGTAGATTTTTCAAAAAGATCCATTAAATATGCGATGGATCAAAGCAGTAGTTCGATAGAATATATACATGGAGATTACCTAACCGTTGATTTAGGGGATAAATACGATGCTGCATTTTTGATTTATTATGATTTTGATGTTCTATCTGATAGTGATAGAAATGAACTTTTGAGTAGAGTTTATTCGATAATAAAAGATGATGGATACTTTGTTTTGGATGTTTTAACCCCCAACCACAAAGACTCAGGACATGAAACCATGGAATGGTCTATAAATCCAAACGGTGGTTTTTGGAGTCCTAAGGGATATTTGGAGCTTTTTAAAATGTATTATTATCCCGAAGACCAGGTCAAGTTAGATCAAAACGTCATAATAGATGAAGACGGAAAGACCAGAACTTACCGGATATGGCATCGTCTTTATACATTGAAACAGATAACCAAGTTGCTAAAAAACCATGGTTTCGTCGTTGAAGGTTTTTACGAGGATTTGAAGGGAACTCCTTATGAAAGGGATTCCGGATCTATCGGTTTGATTGCTAGGAAAATCTAGAGGTAGACCAACTTTAATATACGATACTTAAGATAGCAGTTCATGGAAAAATGGTTGGATGATGACGAAAGCATAATCCAAGAGGGAAAGGCTTTCGTTTGGTTGAAGACTCCAATTACACTGAACGGTACATGGGCGCTACTATATCTGACCAATAAAAGGTTCTATGTGAAGGACAGAATTATCCGTGTTAAGATACTCGACCTTCCTTTCTCTCAGATAACGACATTGGAGTCTGACGAAAAATATCTGATCGTTGCTGGCGAAATGAATGATAAATCATATTCTATCAAGATCAGACTTAAGGAAATCGATGATACATGGGAATGGATGCTCAAACAAAGATTAGATAAATAAAAAGAGTAGGGGGAAAGGGGGTTTTAGACCAGGTCCAGCTCTTTGCCCAATTTTTCGTAGGCGTTGAGGATATAGTCCAGGTCGTCTTTTGTCATGCCGGCGTTCATCTGGTTACGTATACGGGCCTTGCCCTTGGCAACCATTGGGAATACGATGGCCAGTGCGAATATGCCTTCGTCGTAGAATCGATTGGCCAGTTCCTGTGCTTTCCTGCTGTCACCGATCATGGCCGGTATTATCGGGGTCTGGCTGTTGCCGGTGTCGTAACCGAGGCTCTCGATCTCTTTCTTGAAGTATTTTGTGAGATCCCATAGTTTCTTTACACGGTCGTTCTCTTCATCGATCAGTTCGAGTGCTGCGATATTTGTGGCTGCAACGTGTGGTGGGAAGGCCGCACTGAGAAGCCACGAACGGGATGTATTGTAAGCGTACTTGATCAGCCATTCGCTTCCTGCAAGCATACCTCCGAAACCGCCGAGAGCTTTTGAGAAGGTGCCCATTTCGAAGTCTATACGGCTGCCGAGGTTGAATTCATGGGCTATTCCGTGTCCGTCTCCAAGAACACCTTCGCCGTGGGCGTCGTCTACATAGGTCATGGCACCGTATTCTTCGGCCAGCTCTACGATCTTATCCATCTTGGCGATGTCTCCATCCATGCTGAAGACGCCGTCGGTGATGACGATAGCTCTGCGGTAATCTTTCTTTTCAGCTTCCTTCAAACAGTTCTCAAGTTCACCCATATCGGAGTGAGAATATATCATCTTGTCAGCTTTAGATAACCTTACCCCATCAATTATACTTCCGTGGTTCAAACCATCGGATATCAGAACATCTTCCTTGCCTACCAACTGCGGTATCAATCCGGCGTTGACTGCAAAACCGGTTTGGTATGTCATACCTGCTTCAGCATCCTTGAACTCGGCTATCTTGTCCCAAAGTTCTTGATGTATATCCATGGTTCCGGCGATCGACCAGTCTGAACCTGCTCCGGCACCGTACTTTTTTACCGCTTCGATGGTAGCTTCTCGTAGTTTGGGGTGATTTGCCAGGTCAAGATAATTATTGGAAGCCAACATGATGCATTTTTTACCGTCAACCGATACGTGGGCTGTAGATGGTCCGTCCAGTCCCCTGATGGTCCAGGTCAGTCCGTCCTTCTTCATCTGTTCGTATTCCCTTTTTAGGAATTCCGTCTTTTCTTTCATTTGTATTTCTCCTTTGTGAGCTCATTTTTAGGTGTGTAACCATCGTAAAAAGGGAGGGTTTCTTAAATGTTTCTGAATCTTTGCATCTATCATCTATATATTCGGATATCTTTGGGGCAACCTTTATAACTGTAATGTTTATTGGACGTTTAGGTGAAGTAACAATGCAGCCAGGACAAATGGGATACGACCGAGGAATTACGGTATTCTCTCCAGACGGGAGATTATTTCAAGTAGAGTACGCTAGAGAAGCTGTTAAAAGAGGAACCACCACCGTTGGTATTAAAACTAAAGACGGAGTGGCCCTAGTTGTAGATAAGAGAATAACGAGTTCACTGGTCGAAACAACATCCATAGAAAAGATATTTCATATAGATAAGAGGATCGGTCTTGCTACTTCGGGACTTGTAGCGGATGCTCGAGTTCTCGTAGATTACGCAAGAGTTGTAGCCCAGATCAACAGGGTATCATACAATGAAAGAATAGACATTCCAACATTGGTTAAAAGAGTGAGCGACTTTAAGCAAACTTACACACAATATGGTGGAGTCAGACCCTTCGGTACAGCACTTCTTGTAGCCGGAATGGACGAAGAAGGCCCTCATCTTTTCGAAACTGATCCGAGCGGTGCTTTCATGGCCTATAAAGCCGTGAGTATAGGCATGGCTAGGGATGAAGTAGAGGAAATATTTGAAGAGGATTATGAGGAAGATATGTCCTTAGATAAAGCTATAACTCTCGCACTAAAAGGTCTTGCAAGAGCAGGTGAAACAGAATTGAAATCCCGTTCTCTGGATATCGCTATAATATCTAAAGAGGAAGACTTCAAAAAACTCAGTAAGGATGAAGTAGAAGGATATCTTGATTCGATTGAATGAGGTGACTAAGTAGTGGGTAAAAAGGATTATCAAAAAGAACATACCGATACTCTTCTCGACGATTATGTTATCGCCAGATTAAAATCACACGGTAATAACTTTGAGATTTTGATCAAACCCGTAACCGTAGAATCTTTTAAAGGTGGTAAAGACGTCGATATATTGGAAAACATGCCTGTAGATAAGATTTTTTCTGACGCTGTAAACGGTAAAGAACCTGCAGCCGATGATTTGGAAAAATCTTTTGATACTACGGATGTAGAAGAAATTGCAAAGATAATCCTTAGAAAAGGCGATGTCCAAATAACGACAGAGCAACGCAGAAAACGTCAGGAAGAGAAGAGAAAAGATATAATAAACAGGATAGTCCGAAATTCAATGAACCCCCAAACAGGGGGGCCCCATCCGCCGATACGCATAGAAAACGCCCTTAAAGAGGCAAATGTGCATATCGACCCATTCAAACCGATTAGCTTACAGATGGATGAGATAGTCGATTCAATAAAAGCACTCATACCTCTGAGCTTCAAGAAATTATCTGTATCCGTAAAGGTTACTGGTGATCTGTACGGTAAGATATATGGAGATCTCAAAGAAATAGCTACCATTACAGAAGAAGATTGGTTACCCGACGGTAGATGGAGGGGCGTGGTAAAAATACCCGCAGGAATAAAAGACGAGTTTTTTGCTAAAATAAAAGATAAAACAAAAGGTAAAGTAGAATTGGAATTATTAAATTAAATTTAAGGTGTTTATAATGGACGATAAGAAAAAGTACAAAAGAGAACTTCTTTTGCCTGGTGATATGATAGAGGAAGAAGGAGTAAAACCAGGTAGAGGAACTTTCAAAAAGGATAACAAGATATACGCTGCTAAGCTGGGTGTTAAAACTGTAAGATCAGGATATGTAAACATAGCAGCTCAAAGCGGACGTTACGACCCTAGAAAAGGAGATAAGGTTATCGGAACTGTAACCGATGTTAATTCATCTATATGGATGGTAGACGTAAATTCTCCATTCCCGGCCGTGCTTCATGTGAACGATGTTCCATGGAGGGTAGAGTTCGGAGATACAAAAAGTTACATCGATGTAGGAGATGCAATTCTGGTAAAGATATCGAACGTTGACGAACTCAAGAAGATTCAGATCAGTATGGATGAAGAGGGTCTTCGAAAATTGAACAATGGCCAGATAATCGAGATAGCTCCTTCCCAGGTACCGAGAATAATCGGACGTAAAGGCTCGATGATTTCTATGTTAAAGAACTATACGGATTGTAGAATATTCGTAGGTCAGAATGGGCGTATTTGGGTAGACGGACCTCTCGAAGGACAATACGTAGCGGTAAAGGCTATCCAGATGATAGAAGAAAACGCTCAAGTAGTAGGATTAACCGATGCTGTTGAAGAGTATCTTAGAAAAGAAACTGGTAAAGATTTGGAATTGGAAAGAAAGAAGCTTGAATAATTTAGGAGAGAGATATTATGGCTGAAGAAGAACTAAAGTTGATTGATGAGAAAGGTATAAGAAATGATGGTAGAAAATTTGACGAATTGAGACCCATAAAGATAGAAGCGGGAGTATTGAAGAGGGCTGATGGCTCAGCTTTTCTAGAATGGGGCGAAAACAAAGTGATGGCTGCGGTTTATGGGCCCCGCGAGATGCATCCGAGACACGCACAGGATCCTTCAAGGGCTGTAGTGCAGGCCAGATACAACATGGCCGCCTTTTCCGTACCCGACAGGAAGAGACCTGGACCGGATAGAAGATCCGTTGAGATAAGCAAGTTGATGTCAGAAGCACTTGAAGAGATAATATTCGTTGAACACTTCCCCAGGGCATCTATAGATATCTTTGTTGAAGTACTGGAAGCTAGTGCAGGTACAAGGTGTGCAGCGCTGACGGCGGCTTCCGTAGCACTTGCGGATGCGGGTATACCCATGTCCGATATGATAGCATCTTGCGCAGCAGGAAAGATAGGTGGCAAGGTGGTACTCGACCTCGGTAAGAAGGAAGATAATTTTGGCCAGGCCGATGTTCCCATGGGTATGGTACCAACAACCGGAAAGATTACTCTATTACAGATGGATGGTAATTTAACAATGGAAGAGTACAAACAGGCGATGGAACTAGCAATGGACGCATGTAAAGAGATTTATAAAATACAGAGAGATGCACTAAAAAGAAGATATTCGACATCGATTTCTACCTTTGAAGAAACCAATGATATGGAGGAGGAATAAACATGAAAGAACTTATTTCGAAAATAACTAAGGATTACCTATTTAGACTAATAAAAGACGGTAAACGTCTCGATGGTAGAGATCTGCTTGAACAGAGAGATTTAGATATAGAAACTGGCTGGATAGGTACAGCCGAAGGGTCGGCAAGAGTGCATCTGGGCGATACAGACGTAATAGTAGGAATAAAAATGGATGTCGGAGAACCCTTTCCCGATACACCTGAAAAAGGCGTGATGATCACCTCTGCAGAGCTTATACCGATGGCATCACCCAAATACGAATCTGGACCGCCTCGGGAGGACGCCACAGAACTAGCAAGAGTGGTTGATAGAGGAATCCGAGAAGGAGAAGTCATGGACGTCAAAAAGCTCTGCATTAAAAAGGGCGAAAAGGTATGGCTTGTTTTCGTAGATATGCACATACTGGACTTCGATGGAAATCTTTTCGATGCATGTGGTATAGCCCTCATGGCTGCACTGATGAACACCATTGTGCCGGCGGAAAGACACGAACTTGGAGAAGATTATCCACTTCCTGTAGAGCATGTTGTGGTCCCTACCACATTCTACAAAGTCAAGGATCAAATAATGCTGGATGTACGTCTAGAAGAAGAGATGATCGCCGATGCAAGATTGACTGTTGCAACTAATGAAAATGGAGATATAGTTGCCATGCAGAAAGGTCTTAGTGGAGTATTTGAATACGAAGAAACGATTTCCTGCATCGAAGAATCTAAAAAGATCGGTGACGAACTCAGAAAACAACTCGATAAGATAAAGAGTTAGGGACAAACTATAAATATTGAAAGGCTCCCATCGTAAAAGACCGCATAGAGGCGTTGTAAAATGGCTAAGAAAAAGAAGAAAACCCAAAAGAAGAAGGTCGGTAGCACCGGTCGATTCGGACCCCGTTATGGTGTTAGAGTTAGAAGATCTATCAAAAACATCGAATCCAACCTTAAACAGAAATACGAATGTCCAAAATGCAATCATCATGGAGTTATCAGGGATTTTTCAGGAGTATGGACCTGCAGGAAATGCGGATTAACCTTTGCTGGAGGCGCCTATCAGCCCCGGGTCAATATAAAGGACAAAAGATTCCATGAGGAGGGTTAGATAGATGTTTAAATGTGCAATATGTAAATCAAAGATGAGTAAGGATAACATAAACAAGGTTGGTATCCAGTGTGATAACTGCGGCGCAAAAATATTCTACAAAGAAAGACCGAACGTAAAAAAAGTATTAAAGGCAAGATAGAATGATGTCCGCAGTCCTCCGAATGGAGGAATCCAAAAATACAGATAACGTGCTTCGTTCCCTACATCCGGAAGTAGAAGAGGGAATGAACCGAGTTGATGTAGAAATACTGACGGATTTACCAGGTATAAAAATAGAAGCTAAGGATAGTCGGGCATTACGGGCAGCAGTAAATTCGTATCTGAGATGGATAGATATTAGTGATCAAATAAGATGTAAATTTATACAATAGGAGGAAAAAGAATATGGCAATGAATCAGGAAGAAGTTCAGGGCAAACTGATGGAAGCGCAGCAGTTACAACAACAACTTCAGAATTTGGTAACACAGCGACAGCAACTGCAGATGAAAGAAAACGATGTCGAAAGGGCACTCAATGAATTGGAGAAATTGAAAGAAGAAACTCCGGTTTATAGAAATGTTGGAAAAAATATACTCGTAAAGGTAGAGGAAAAGGATAAACTGATAGAGGAATTGAAAGATGACCTCGAGTCAACTACTGTTAGAGTTAAAGCCCTAGGTAGACAAGAGGATAAAATGAGAAAAACCTTCCAAAAATTACAGAAGGAACTCAGTGAATCCCTTGGCGGATTAAATCAAGGTGCTGTTGGCGGAGGATAAATGTATATTCCCTCCGGTGGAGATACCCTATTCCTTTCACATCAAAACGCAGATCCAGATGCAATTGGTTCTCTGTATATATTGGGTAGTAGATATGAAGGTCATATCGGGCTTCCGGATAAACCTAGTGCCGTAGGCAAACGACTGGCAGAGTATCTTGAGTTAGATTATCGGGTTTGCCCGGATGTTAGCGTTTACGAAAAAATCGTAGTGGTCGATACTCCGGATCCAAATCAGTTGAATCCCATCGAGTTGGAAGAAAGCGATTTGCTAGTGATCGATCATCATAAAACTAATCTTTGGGAAAGGGAGGTTTTTTTCCGTGATAGAACCTCGTGTGCGGAAATCATATATGATATTATAGAACCTTCTGAACTCACTGAGAAAGAGGGGGTAGCTCTATTGGCTGGAATTATAGCGGATACCAGTAACTTACGAAGAGGGGATTCTTTAACTTTCAAGACATTGAGCGAGATCATGTCACTTAGCAATGTGACAATTGAACAAGTTCTATCTATACTCAGCAGCAAACGATCTTACTCTGAAAATATATGTCGTCTAAAAGGTGCTAAAAGGTCTTCCTTCCAAAAGGCGAATGGATACATAGTAGCGTATTCAAAAGTTAGTTCTTATGAATCATCGGTATGCAAGATGCTGCTCTCAGCCGGTGCAGATGTAGCTTTCGTCGCTTCTCAACGTGGTAATGATGTTTTGATCTCAGCCAGGGCAAAAAGTGAACTTTTGAAGAAAGGTTTCGATGTTGGAAAGATTTTCAAAAACACGTCGGAGTCATTTAAAGGATTGTCCGGCAGCGGTCATCCCGGAGCCGGTGTGATTCAGGGAGAAGGTGATGCGGAAAATTCATTGAGTTATATT
>SKVC01000062.1 GCA_007129655.1 Thermoplasmata archaeon | reverse complement strand
GGATGATAATGAAGCCCTTTATAGACCGGGGGGTTGATCTGTGATGTGGGAAGTAGCTTGCTGTATGTTAATTTTTATCATAATATTATTTATAGGCGCTTACCTTCTTTTTAAGAGTCAAGAAGGGAAGAGACCAAGTAAAAGATGTACGAGTTGCGGTGCATATATAACATCTTTAGATGGAAATTGTCAATGGTGCGGGGAAGATCAAGAAGTACAATCGGGGCACTACAGTACTACAAAACAGGATAAAAAAACAGATCGGAGTGTCGTGAAAAATCCCATATCTACTCTTTTCAAAAAGAAAAATATATGCCCCGACTGCGGTCGTGAATTGATATATCGTAAAGAATATCACAGTTGGTATTGTACCGATTGCCATAGCTATCAGTGATACCGATACTACATAGAGATAGGAATAGTTTTCATCACTCTTTCTACCTGTTGTGCCATATCGTCCGCTCCGCTGGACATCAGTGATAGAACGGATTTTCGGTAATTATCCGCAACTCCCTCTTTGTTACCTTTTTTCTCCTGTAGCTTAGCGAGAGAAAAGTAAGCAAGACCTAGAGGGTAAGATAAACCGAGTTTGTGGTAGATGGTTATTGCACGATTGAAATGGTTTTCCGCCTTCTCAATTTCTTCAATATTTACATATGCTTGACCCAAGAGTGCATGAGCATATGCCTGCTCTTCTTCTCGGTCTAGATATTGAAAAATTTCCATGGCCTCCGAGCCAGTACGGATAGCCTTCTCACTGTCACCCCGTTCGAGACTGCATTCTGTGAGTGTCACTAAGGCTGAGGCTTTTAAGTGCGTGTAACCAAATTGTTCACAGGTTTCAACTGCATCTTCAAGGATTTCTTCAGCATCGATAAGGTCCCTGACCCCTTTGTAAAATGATCCTATATCGTGTAATCCATCTGCACGTTTATAGCTTTCGTTTATCTTTCTCCACGCATCTATACCCTTTTCTAATAGTTTTATAGCTTCCTTTGTATTTCCCCTGTCCCTCTCCAAACTCGCCATCAGGAAATAGCAAGTGGTAAGTAGTGAATAATCATTCTGAGACATAAGGTTAACGAGGGCTTTATCCATAAAATCTCTGGCGAGCTGGTATTCGCCTTTTATTAACAATGTTTCACCGGCTCTGAGATATATATTTCCCAATAGAGATTCGCCTTTTTTTCCCATTTCTTTTGCTTTATCCAATGCGGATTCGTACTGTTCAATTGCATCTTTCAGATTATTTTTTTCCTTTAAGACGGATGCTATTCCAATATGTGCTCTTGTAAGAATTTCAGTATCCGAGTTTTTGTCTAGTATTTCACGATAGGCGTTCAAGGCTTTATCGAGATGATCGCTTGTACGATAAGCTTCCGCTTTCCAGAGCTCAACATAGCCGCCACTGCCGGATGTGTCGAATTTAATGTAAAGAGAATCTAATTCAAATATTAATTGTTCATTATATCCAGATGAAATAATATTATTTGCGTATTCATTTAGTATCAAAATGAAGTCGTCGGGTTCTTCACATCTTCCTGCATGATACAGGTGTTCTATCTGTTCCTCCACAGTTTTAGCAGGTATCGAATCAAAATATTCTGTAGCCAAAGAATGCAGGAGCTTTTGTTCTTCGTTTATCAACCTTCCTAGCATCCTTTCTCTGACTATTTCATGGGGTGAAATATCCTCTTCTAATGTGGAAAAAATTAATGGTGTATCCAACAGATTTTCGAATAGATTTTTATTCATCTCACCGACCATCATAACTTCTGCTTTATCAACGGGAACACGGAAAATCGATGCATATGACAATGCAATGAATTCTTCAGGTGTAAATTTGCTTTCGATGATCACGTCAAGTACCACATCACAGCCTTCGTTCAAACCGTATGTTTCACCTAATCGAACGAAAAGAGGCAGTTCACAATCACCATATTCGAGTGATAGCTTATGCACATTCATCTTATCTATGTACTCCGGAGGACATGAGTCCGGTTCGCCGGAAATCACTAATCTCACTGAGGGTATATCCTTTAAATCGTTGCTAAGATTACATACCAATTCTCTGATGACCTCCTGAGAATCTATATCCTCAACTGCAATAATTATGTTATCTATCAGTTCTAGATCCTTTCTAAGAGCGCTCATAGCCTCTTTAAAAAATATCCTATCCGTGGCTTCTAGGTAGGCCAACAATTTATGTTCACCGGCAGAAGATAGGAATCTTCCCAGACTCATCCAAAAGTACCTTTCTGTGTGCCATTTTTTTATCTTAAAATAAATTATATTGCTCTTAGTTCTTATCTTTTCAATAAACTTGGTGATAAGGGACGTCTTACCGCTGCCGCCTTTACCCTCTACCATGAAGACTTTACCCTTACCTTCCCACCACTTTAGTATATCTTCGATACCCTTAGGTTTGAAAGTCGGGGAAGATGGCATATAAAGAAGATAAGATGAATTAGATTTCTTTTTTTCTGAAATTTCTGATTTGAAAACTCCTTTTTTGATGTGAGAAATAATTTCAAGAAAGGTATAGTTTGTGTGAAAGTAGTTGTTTACATCCTTGATCAATACTTCTTTATCCTCCTCGTTGTGGATTATCTTTACTGGTGTATTGGCCATGCGATCCCTTATGTCCTTGGATCTTTCTATTCCTCTCTCGGTAAGATAATATCCTTTTCTACGCTGTCTTCTCCCTTTCACACGAATAGTATCTTCGTAGATCAGGCCTTCTTCAAGAAGGTCTCTGACCGCGTAGGAAATCGTATTTTGCCGTGAACCTGTTACTTGAGCTAATCCCTCTTGTGTAATTTCAAGTGGCTTAACGCTTTTATCTTGCAAAGGAAAGAATTCCAGAAGATTAACGAGTACCATATCCTTGGTTGTAAATTTTCTAGACATCTCAAGGGTTACATAAAATAGGAGGTATAAGTAAATATTGATATATCAACGTATTGTTTAATTATAAGTATAGATGGCAACCTTTATGTTCGACCGATGTATTGGCTTGATGATACTTTGAAAAAGCAAATAAAAAATATCGTCCAGAAGTTGAAAAAATCCCAAAAGGTCCATATCGTTTCGCATATCGATGCAGACGGTATAACTTCTGCCAGCATAGCATATAAAGCATTAGAAAGAGCAGGTAATGAAGTAAGCGTAGAGTTCATCAAGCAGCTGGAGAGCGATAAGATCAGTTCTCTCAGAGATGCCGAACATGAGCTGATATGGTTCACCGATTTCGGGAGTGGACAATTGGAGGCATTAAACGGTATCGATTGTATTATAACCGACCATCATGAACCTCAGGGAACAGCGGGTATGCCTACCGGTGTACAGAGAGGTAATATACTGAGTTATGCGAATTCTACTGTTTTGGAATTGAATCCACACCGATACGGTATCAACGGTGCAACCGAACTTTCCGGCGCCGGAACCACTTATCTGGTGGCCAGGGAGATGGGAGATAACAAAGACCTATCTAAACTGGCAGTCGTAGGGGCGGTGGGAGATCTACAGACGGTAAGAGACGGTAAACTGATTGGAAAAAACCGAGAGATTCTGCAAGATGGTACAGATGGTCGATACATAGAATGTCGCAAAGAAACTACTCTATATGGCCTTGAGAGCAGACCCATACCTAAGGTGTTACAGTATGCAAGCGACCCTGTGCTACCGGGTCTTACCGGAGACGGTACTGCCTGTACCAACTTCCTTACTGACTTGAATATTCCTTTGAAAGAAGACGGTGACTGGCGTAAGTGGTACCAGTTGAGCCAGGGAGAGAAGAAAAAAATTCTATCCGCTGTGGGTAAAAGGATGCTGGAACATGGCTATCCACCTTCCTATGTCGAGTCACTTGTTGGCGAGGTTTACACGTTTCCCGGTGAAGATAAAGGCAGCATGGTACACGAGGCGAAGGAATTTTCAACGCTGTTGAATTCATGCGGACGCTACAAAAAGGGTGAGATCGGTCTCAAGATATGTTTAGGTGACAGGGACGAGTACTACAATAAAGCGATGCAGTTACTACAGGGCCACAGACAGGTACTTGTAGACTGCATGAAATACGTTGAAAGTGTGGGTATAACCCGAATGGATAACCTTCAGTACTTCCACGGCGGAGACAGGATCCCGGATACCGTGCTCGGAACGGTGGTTGGTATGGTTCTTGGTTCAGGAAACGTCGACCGAGATATGCCAATGCTGGGATTCACCGAATCCGGAGAGAAGGAGGGATTGAAGGTATCTTCAAGAGGTACCAAGCAGCTTACCGATGCCGGTTTGGATCTGTCTATTGTGATGTCCAATTGTTCCAAGCAACTAGGAGGAGAAGGAGGCGGCCACAATATCGCCGCGGGTGCCTTCATACCTGAAGGTACAGAAGAAGAATTCTTGTCGCTAGCAGATGAGATTATAAAAAAGCAGTTGAGCTAGTTATTTTCAAGTAACTCCAGAAATTCCTCTTCCGAAAGAATTTCTATATCAAGCTCTTTCCCTTTATCCCGCTTAGAACCCGGATCTTTTCCGACTACTATATAGTCCGTTGAGCCGCTGACACTTGATGTAACCCTACCACCGTATCGTTCTATCTTTTCTTTGGCTTCGGCTCTTGTAAACTCATCTAGAGCACCGGTGAGCACGAATCTTTTTCCTTCTAGGAATTGCTCTTCGACTTCCTCTTTATGGCTTTCCATATTGACACCGCTCCGACGTAGCTGTTCGATGAGTTTTCTATTTCTATCGTTCTCAAAAAAGGATATTATGCTATCGGCAATTTTAGGGCCTATCTCTGGTATATTTTCGAGTTCTTCTATGCCTGCAGACATGATATCGTCGATAGAGTTGTAATCCTCTGTGAGTACCTTGGCGACTCTTTTTCCTACGAACTTGATACCTAGACCATGTATAACTCGCTCTAAAGGTTGTTCCTTACTCTCTTTGATGGCTTGGAGTAAGTTTCTAGTCGACTTATCCGCCATCCGCTCTACCGACGATAATTGTATCTTCCCCATGCGGTAGATATCTGCGATACTATTTACGGCCCCCTTATCCACCAATTTACCCAGAAGCTTAGGTCCCAAGCCCTCTATGTCCATTGCATCCCTGGAGCCCCAGTGTTCAAGTCTTTGTTTTAGCTGGGCCGGGCACTGAGCGTTTACACATCTGCGGGCAACTTCGTCTTCGAATCTTACTGCACGAGCGCCGCATTCGGGGCATTTATCCGGGAAATCGAAAGGCTGTTGTGTGCCATCCCTTTTATCGGTGATGACTTTGATCACCTGTGGTATTATTTCGCCCGCCTTTTCCACAAGAACCGTATCTCTAATACGGACGTCCTTCCTCTCTATTTCGTCTTCGTTGTGTAGGGATGCCCGGGAAACCGTAGTTCCGGATAATTGAATCGGC
>SKVC01000084.1 GCA_007129655.1 Thermoplasmata archaeon | reverse complement strand
TTCGAATTGGACAAAGGCACCGTCCTCTTTGAATTCGATATAAATAGTTATCTCGTCACCAGGATCTCTACCGTTGACCATTATCCGGTTCTGTCCGTTCTGAGCTGCGGTCATGGACGGCGTTAACGTACCCGCCACCAGTATCACAGCCATCAATACCAATATCACTTTTGCTGTTTTCATTCCATCACTTCCTCATTTGATGTTTTTTTAGTGTAAATTCTTTCTGGTTTAAAGGGTTTGAAGGTGGTTCCACCTCCTTCGTAGAAATAACCGAAGAATTCTACGTACTGGAGTCTCAGAGAATGAACGAAGGAGCCAAGTGCCTGGAGCACCAGATTGATCAAGTGCCCGCTGAGTAATACTACCAACGCAAATATGTAGAACATGTAAACGGGGCTGACCATGCCGAGGCCACCGGCTATAGCTAGGAATATTCCAGGGGCCATGAATCTTTTCTTGTGGCTTATTCCGCCCTTTGCCAACATAACGACACCGGCTATCAGAACGGGTAGTGCAACTATCATGCCTATTTCAGCACTTCCTACAAGATTAGTGAGTACGTTTACTGTAAGTGCGATACCGGCGGTAGCCAATGCTAGAGCCAATATCCTTGCAAAAGATAGAAAATCGCCTATGAATCCTGTGAGTTCGAAGAACGCTAGTCCCCGGGCGCGTATGAGTAATAATATCAGACCGACCCCGGTCATAAGCCACGCGAGCATTACCACCGTTGATGAAAAATCGAACCATCCGAACATTTGACCACCCACCAAGATAAAACCACCGGGCTGCAGGAGCCACCAAGATACATTCTCATAAAGGATATCTCTATAATTTTTCCGGGTTATGTGTTGAACCAGTGATAGTACCATCCCTATATTCATGTAGACGAGTCCGATGATGAGTGAGATTATCAAAAGATTTAGAGGTCCCTCTCCTTCCAGCGTATTGAGGAGTGCCGGACTCGACAAACCAAGATAGCCAGGTAGATTGAGATAATCCGCACTTTCAGGACCCATGTATCCACCCTGAACGATACCGAAGATGATGGTAGATATACCTGCTGCCAAAAGGATCCAACCGAAATCTTTGATCCCTTTGTCTGTTCTGGCGGGACCCCATAACATAAGCAGCGCGGTTGCAGTTACAACAGCTCCGTATACTGCATCACTAAGCATCAACCCAAAGAATATAACAAAAGCGGGAGCAAGTATCATGGTTGGGTCCACTTCGTTGTATCTAGGCGGAGCGAACATATTAGTCAACATCTCAAAAGGACGGATCATCGTAGGATTTTCGAGAGAAACGGGCACCATATCCGGATCATCGGGTTCACCGTCTGTGACGACCGCACAACCGCGGGAACTTTTTTCTACTACAGTTCTAACGTGTGCTACATCATCCTTCGGACACCAGGCCTTGATAACTCCGGTGCTTTTGGTTCGACCGAGTTGCTGCTGTACTTCGATCTTATCACCGAGTATCTCCAACTCCTCCTTGAGTGCCCGATATTGCATACTGTATCGATTTCTGAGTTTGACCAATTGATTGAGGAACTTATCCTTTTGATCCTTCAACTCCTTTATGTTGAGTTTTATTTTCAACAGTACTTTAGCAGGGGTTCCCTCCATGGAAGGAAAATCCATGTATTTTGAATCTGAGTGGCGTAATGCGGCATCGAATTCATCTTTGTCTCTTATGTAGGCTCCCGCCACGTAGGCGTATTCATCCTCACCCCTTGGCTCCATATGTAAGAATGAACTTTTGATCTTGGATAACGCCTTTTTTAAACCAAGGGGATCCTTCGTTCTACCCATCCTTACTACGGTATAATCCGATTCTCCCATATTACGAAGATCTACATCTATATCTCCTAGAAATTCCAGATCTTCGAGCAGGGTATCCATCTCTGTAAGCCGGCTGTCGATGTCATTTATTTTGCCATCGATACTTTGAATTTTTTTACCGCTATCCTCTAGGGTTTCTTGTACCTCTTTCATTAGAACTTCGGGCTCTTTTTGTTCCCTATATATAGGTACAACCGGTTCCGGGCGAAGCATGTCCATTAAGCTTTCATCTTCCTCCGGTAGCTCGGAGAATACATCCAACATCCCAGATATCTGCATCTCTAGATCGGTTAGTGTTCTAGCGATTTCGGGTAAAGAACCCGGCGAGATCAATTCACTGACTTCGGTATCTCGGTCTACAGAAGATATCTCCACTTTTCCCAGCTCATGAAGTGACTCGACCACATCTTCTAAGTTATCGTCGTGGACGATGATAGTCAGGTCCTTCATCCGCCTGGGAAAAAAGATGTTCATACCTCCGTTATTATCTTGACAACATGCTCGATAGCTTCATCCATTTTCTTTTCGGCCGAGGCTCTTAAAATATTCACTTCCTCTTTACCTTCTTTTTCGATCTCTTTGGCCTCTTCCTCAGCTTTAGATCCCGCGAACTCCTTCTCATGTTCGAGATTCTTCTTCAAAGAAAATATTTCGTCCTCCCTTTCCTGTTCTGCCTCTTTTTTGATTTTCTTCAACAGCTTCTCGGCTTTCTTTTCGGCAGTCTCTATCTTACGTAAGGCTGCCTGCTCCGCCTTCTTTACCTGTTGAAGCTCTTTTACGGCCAATTAAAGACCTCCTTTTTCCGTATACGGAAAGGATTGGATTGCATGCGCACCAACGATATTGATGATGGATAAAAGGATTTTGGTTTTGAGGGTGTAAAATTCTTGAAGAGTGCAACCCTCTATTCATGGTTTTTAGATACTATTAAACATGGGATCGAATTCTACATATTAGTTCAGAATCTCCAACCTTCTTCTCTAAACATTCCGATGATGTGTCTATAATGTAATTTACGGAAGTCATTTTCCCGCCTTTGTCAGTACCTTTTCAAAATTTTTCGATTTTATCGAGAGATGCTTGAGTGCATCAGAATATGTGATGTGATTGTTTTCATAGTTGTTGGCCACTATGGATACATACTTGTTTCCCATCTCATTTATGCATTTTCTATCCTGAGGTATCCCGCCCATTCTTTTTCTTTCCTTTTCTTCCGACGGTTTGTATCGATCAAGAGTTTCCTCGAATTCCCCTTTAGATATGAAACTCATTTTGTACATATTGAAAAGTAACATTGCTTTGCTGACTTTGTATCTACTGGATAGAGAGTTGAGGGTACTTGTGTTAGTCAAATTTTCCCTATACTCATCGAATATTTTTTCCGCGAACTTTTTAGGCAATAGAAACCGTGATGAAAAGGTATTACACCACTGCTCGACATCGTTCCGGACACTGATACGTACATCGGGTATATCGATAGCGGTCTTTCCCAGAAGAACGTGTCCGAACTCGTGCATCAGCGAGAAAAGTCTCGCTTCTATGCTGTCTTTTGTGTTTATTACGATAATGTTAGGAAACTTGTCTGTAAGTGCGAAGCCTCTTGCATCCTCAACGGGCATCGATAATTGAAAGACAAGTATGTTCATATCCTCCAGTTTATCTCTTAGATGTCGGAAAAATTCGTACGAGTTCTTGAATTTCTTCTGTCTTTTTTCCGTCAATCGAAAGTCTTTTCGATATCTCTCGGCTAATTTTTCGGGATCATCACCGAGATCGGTTTTTGACACCGTAGGCACAGTCGAGTAACCTATGTTGTTTGAAAGTTCGTCACCCACCTCTTGCAGGCTTCTAGCCTTCCGGATAGCGAGTATCGTCTTTTTATCGAACACATCTTCCCTGTCCGGAAGCATTCTGTAATCCTTCGGCAAAGGTGGCTCAGGTATCGGTTCGGTAAGTAGAAAAGAGGCTAATGGAACCTTATAAGCCTTGGATAATTCTTTCAACTGCCTAAGTGTGGGATTTCTTTCTCCTGTCTCAATAGCTGCTACTATCTCCGGTGACGTTCTAAGCCGTTTCGCGACTTCATCCACGGACCAACCGCACCTTTCTCTAAGCCAGCTGAACACGCCAGATTCTACTTCAATTCTCAATGTTCGGGGCATGATGTGACCTCTGATTTTGGTTGTTATTCACGGATTCCTCAACGATTTTGATCTCTTCATCTATCAACCCTTCAACAAATACAATTTCTTCCCTGTAAATTTTTTTAATTTTTTCAAACGCCTCGAGATGTTCTTCCATGCTCGACACGGGATTTTTTTGGATAAGGTTCTTATTTACTATTGTTTTGATCGTTGTTTCGGACATGTCTTGCTCCTGCTCATACGAAATATCGCTATTAACAAACGGCGTATTACTAGAACTGTTAAAGTGTTTTTGGTGATATTTGGTTTTGAGGGGGGGTAAACGTCAGTGATCTATCGTCCATATCACTGACTCATCACCAGCATTGTATATCCAGTACCCTTGTCCGGGATTGAATTCGAAATTCGCCGGATCGTAGTTATAGGCTAGATTGTAGGTTGCTGCTCCACTGAAGTATCCTACTTTAGATACCTGTGTAGGTAACCCGAGTGTGGTTCCTGTAGCGGCTACACTGCTTGGCAATCCAACCATGTTCCAACCCGGATACAACGTTATATCCGTGCTCACCGGTGCGGTACCTTCTACCGTCAGCGTGTCGTTGATCGTTACGTGTATCCATAGACCCATATTGTGATTCCACTTATCGAGGTTGTTGTAGTGCGCTGCTCTACCGGGTACGTAACTGCTCCATTCACCGGTAGATGCATCGTAGTACATCACCTTGTCGTAGCTACCATCGATGTCTGCTAGGATCGTCTCTAAATTGGTGTCAGTCGGTTCAAGATTAAAGGATACGAAGTTCCATCCATCTGCGCCAGCAGTCAAAGAAATATCAAAGTTGCACATCGGTTCTTGCATCGAATATACATTATCATCTTCCTGGTCGTGAATATCTACAGCTCTAACTAAATACCACCACCAAATATCATCAGCTAATCCTTTGTTGTAGTCAATATACGTATATTCCGAAGATTCATTGGCTGTTACGGTTTCGATCAGTGTCCATGGACCGTCCGATGATTCCGAACGGTAAATATTGTAATAAACAACAGATTTACGACCTGCATAATCATCAACACTAGCATTCCATGAAAGACGGTTGTGATCTTGGATCTCTATAGGATAAGCATATTCTGCTATGATGGATATATTGTCTATACGCCATCCTTGATTATAATCCCCATCCCAATTCTCCGTACCGGCACTCCAGTTCAGATGGATCTTTTGCCCGATGAAATCATCCAATACAAATGTAACTTTCTCCCAGTCAACCTGATAACCCCAACCTGGCTCTCCGCCAAGTGGATTTCCATAACCATCAATAATCGTACCATCATAATTTTCTTCGGGATATATTATATTCCATGGACCATCAATACCGTTTGTCGATACTTTTAGATTACCACCGTCATATAGATCCGAGAAAGCTCTCCAATGTTGGAAGGTTAAACCAACACTGGCGTTTTCACCTACAT
>SKVC01000059.1 GCA_007129655.1 Thermoplasmata archaeon | reverse complement strand
CGAATAATACAAAATTTCTCCTGCAGGAGTTCTTATCAAATAAAGGGTACCGTCATCATAAACCGGATCGTAGAAGCTGTTGGTGCCTACAACATAGGACCAGTGAGTAAACTCCGTTCTTCCTTCCCATTTTAAAGTATGTGCATATACTACTGTAAAGTTGTCACCTTCTCGAATACTATCATCTTCGATGTTTACCTCTAACCCCGTTTCTACTCGACTAATAGTATAGTTATCTCCTTCTGGTTCTCTTAAACCATTTCTTAAAACAATACCGTAGGAGCCTGTTGCGTTCGTGAGTAGATTATCCTGCTCAATTACGAATTCTGTTTGAGGATCGGCTCCGGCATCTGTTATCAAGTCCTGCCTAACAGGTATGATCATGGATTCCCAGATCGCATTTAGCAGACGAAGATCACTCATATCTACTTGACGAAGTCTTCCAGGGGTTTGTTCACGGAAACTAATTGTGAAATGTATATTTATTGGTGATGTGTCTTCGCTAGAATAACCCAGAAGACCCTTTGTATCGCCGGCTATATCATCTGAATTTAGTGATGAACGTGTGATAGGTGGTCCGCCGAAATATTCTATATATTCGTCCGGTTCGATATCTCTTCGGGGTTCGAAACCGTTTATATTCACTTTCCCCCTGAATCCATTCAGTGCTCCTCCTCTTTGGATATAAGATTCTAACATTCCATTAGTATTTAGATACAATTCTAGTTCCGCTTGATCTAAAGTATCATCTCCGTTTGCTATATTTGGAAATAACTCATCGTTTCCTACACTAGCAAGAAGATAGGAACGTAATTGTTGTGCCGCTTCTCCTTCTATTGTCCAATGTATGTTCCCTCCACCTACCGTTTTTGCCTGTGGAATCAACTGGAGGTTGGTAGAACATTCAACTTTTCCACCTTCAAGGCCAACAGTATCTCCTCCAGAGTTAATTGTAACCAGAGGTGCGAGCACCATGATCAAGAATATCAAAGCGATAACTTTGTACGCTGTCTTTTTCATTGTTATCACATTGACATATGTATTACAGATATATATGTTTGGTGTTAGCAAATAGGTTTATATATTTATAACAAATTGTAGTAATAAGAGCTGATACCGTAATATGACAAAAGGAAGCCCTCTTACAGATAACATCAAGAAAGAAATGAAAATACTTGAAAGAACTATCAAATTACTGGGATTTATCGAAAAGAACCAGCCCGTAAGTATAAACAAATTAAGCCAGCTTTCTGAGTTACCCGAACACAAGGTGAGATACTCGTTGAGGATGCTCCAAAAGGAAGGTTTGATCTCCCCTACATCAAAAGGGGCTGTTACAACCAAAAAACACGATGTTTTCAAAAACCATATGAGGGAGCTTTTAAACAGATTATCAGAACTTTCAGTTAGATTACAAAAACAAATGGGTAAGTAAAGCTTTTAATATAGTTCATATTCTGGAGTTTAAATGGCTACTAAATGTGTTGCCATGAAAGTACATCTCAAATTGCGCAGGGATCAAAGATTCCTCCTATCGCCTTCCTGGAATTGCAAAGCAATTCCATCAGTATTTGGAATTCATCACGAATTCCGAAACATCGGCAAGTGTGCCTCGTGATGCCGTCGTAGGAGCAAGAAACGAATGTTTCTTGTGACTAGTGGGAATTTGCGTAGCACATGCCGTCGTAGGAGTGAAAGGCGTAAGCGTTTCACGACTATAGGGAATTTGCGCAGCAAATTGCCGTCGTAGGAGTGAAAGGCGTAAGCGTTTCACGACTATAGGGAATTTGCGCAGCAAATTGCCGTCGTAGCTCAGTGGTAGAGCACTCGGCTGTTAACCGAGCGGTCACCGGTTCGAATCCGGTCGACGGCGTAATTTACCCTTTATGAGTCGGTACAATGTACTTTCACTATTTTCACCTATCTCTCTAGTGTTGAGTGACTTATATACCCTAGACTATTTGTTCTCAATGAAATCAGAAAACCCGGATCCACATTATAGTTGGAAGGAAGTGTATCACAGCCTTGGTTGTGATACTCGTTACGAATAAAGATAATCTCGGATGATTCCGATGATTTCGTTTGCCCCATCCTGGAAGGTATGGTAGACTCTTATCTACCTTCTCCTCTCCATTTTCATTAATCAACCATAAGATTTAATTACATGATATTTGATACACACCGACGCAGTCCATAATAATTAAAACAAAATAAAGTGTATTATTATAGACGCTTTTGAGGTGGTAAAATGACCACGATGGAAGAAATAAAACAGATATCCGAATTTCTAGATCAGATAAACGACGACACGTCCATTCCAAGAAACATTAGAAGGGGCGCTAGCGAATGTAAGGATTTGTTAATCAAATCAGAGGATGAGATCGATGTTAGAATAGCTTCATCTATTTTCAAATTAGAGGTACTAGCTGATGATCCGAACATACCATTACACGGTAGAACAATGATATGGAATATCATCAGTAGGCTAGAATCTATAAAAAATTGATATAGTCTCGACTTAAAGATACTCTGAGAATGTTTTTTCTTTATTGATAAGTGTTCTAAGAATATCATTAAGTTCCGTTATCGGAGCTCTTATCTGGTCTTTAGATACTATATCTCTGATTGTAACGGTATCGTCATCCATGGTATCGTAGTCGATAGTTATACAAAACGGAGTACCTATCTCATCCATACGTGCATATCTTTTACCAACAGAACCACTCTTATCCCAGAATGCTCTAAATCGGGATTTTAAACGATTGTAGACCTCTATCGATTTCTCAGGAAGACCATCTTTGCGTATAAGAGGAAACACTGCTACATGATAGGGCGCCAAATCTGCTGGCAGATGAAGCCATTTTCTGTCGTCATCCCCAAAACCTCTATCTAAGAGAGACCATATATTCCTATCGACACCAAAGCTTAGCTCAAGTACATGTGGTATAACCCTTTCGCCTTCTATAGGAATAGACATCTTTGTTCCGGATTCTTTCTGATGTTTTGTTAGATCGTAATCTCCTCGATAATGCACACCGGCGACCTCTTTCCACCCTCCTAAAGACTCTAAGAATATCTCTACATCGAAATGTATCCGGTTATAAAATGCACGCTCATCATCGGATAACTCTCTTAATCTTATAGAATCCGGATCCAAATTCATCTTATCTGTAAAGAATTCGAAAACCTTTGAGAGATGGTATTTATAAAAGATGGGTAAATCTTTCAGTTCATCTACCTCTATAAGTTTAGTATCATCATCTACTAGCATTACATTTACCCTGTATTCAGCATTATATTTTTTCTCGAATACTTCTTCATGGATACCTGGAACGAAAAATATTTGCAACTCTGCTTGTCCAAATTCTCTGAGTCGGTATACTCCCTTCCTAGGAGATATTTCATTACGGAAAGCGCTACCTATGGTTGCAAGGCCCATGGGCATTTTCTTTCTCAGTGCACGAAACTCTCTAAAAAAGTTCATGTATGTGCCTTGAGCCGTCTCTGGTCTTAAGAATCCTTTATGTTCACCTGTAGGACCTATCTGTACGGAGAACATCATGTTGAAATCGTCACTTTCCGATAGAGCCCCTTTACAATTTGGACAGGTGATATCATGCTTCTCTATCGTCTTGTCTATCTCTTCTGCGCTGAGACCTTCTACGTTCATATCTATAACATCTTCGACAAGATGATCCGCTCTAAATCCGGTTTCGCAGCGCATACAGTGTATCAACACATCTGAGAACATATCTACATGACCGGAAGCTTTCAAAACTCTATATGGTAGTATATTTGGAGTATATATCATATGATAATTGTCGTCGAGTCCTAAAAAATATTCCTTCCAGCTTCGTTCCCAATTATCCTTCAAAAGTGCTCCAAGATGGCCGTAATCATAAAATCCTGCTTCTCCGCCGTATATCTCGGAGCTCTGCCAGATAAAACCTCTCCTTTTACAAACTGACTCTAATTCGTCACTGTCTACCATAGTAAAACCTTCAAATAACCGAGGCTATCAAGTCGAGTTCGTATACCATGGTCTTTAGTTTGTCCATTTCGTCTACTATAGGAAGTTGGCCGAAATCGTTTAGTCGCATCAATTTGGCGGCTTCGTGAACTTCGGTTTTTTCGTAAACAGATGTTGGATCCTTAACCATGGCATCCTTTGCCAACATGTCGGGTAGTTCTATCTTTGATTCCTCGTAGTAAAGTTTCATCACATTTTTCAATCCTTCCCAAGACCAGGCATCTTCGTCATCGCCGAGTCCCAATTCAGTAACAACTATACCTCCATTTATCTTAGAAAGATGAAATAGATCTCGATCTGAAATGATACCTACTAAAGATGTGTGTTTGTCCACAACTGGAAATGCATATAAGCTTGTTAATTTCATAGTTTGAAGTACAACATCGATCGGTGTACCTTCGAATATCGGCACACATGGACTTCTGGCGACTTCTCCTACCGGTCTCTCTATTTTTTTATCTTCAACGAATTTCAACATGTCATATGTTGTTAGTATACCTATGCATTTGTTGTTCTTGTCTTTAACGGGTAGATAATGTGTATTATTCTCTACAAGGATTTCAGCAGCTAACGTTAGTGGGTCATCTCCCAATACAGAAGGAAAATCCTTTCGGTATATCATGGCAAGCTGTTCTTCTTCGGGATTTTTGAAAAAATCATGCCTACTTACGAATCCTCTAAGCTTTCCATCTTTTACAACCGGCATACCGGTTAGTTTGTTCTTTACCATGAGGTTCATGGCATCTCTTCTATTCCCGGGCAATTCAGCGGTTATCGGGTTCTTTGTCATCAATTCCTTTACTTTTTCCATCTTCATTCCTCCTTTATTCGTATTACCATCACCGGACATTTTGAATATCGTACTACTCGTTCTGCCGTACTACCCATGAGCAGACGAGATATACCTGACCGTCCGTGTGTTCCTATCACTATTAAATCGTGATCCTCTGAATCCTTTATTATTATCTCATCAGGATGTCCGTGTGTGAGACTTTTATCGACACCGACTCCCATCTCTTCTCCTTTATCGACTATTTCTCCGAGGACTTCATCGCCTTTAACCTCCATATATCCCCTAAGTGTAGTAATCAACTCATCCGGCGGAACACCTTTAAAAGTTGAAGTATCCACTACAAAAAGAGCCGTAACACGTGCTCCTAAAAGTCGTGCTAGTCCAAGACCCTTTTCTACGACTATTTCGTTCGCCTCCGAACCATCTGTAGGTACAAGTATTTTCTTAAATTCTTCCATTTTACCACTCAACAACTTCTATTATGTCTTTTGCCGATATCTTTGTAACCACTTCATATGCAGGTTCACGTTTTCCTTTTTCTAGTATAAGATAATGGTTATTAGATTGTTCGCCTATTAAAGAGGTGGGATTTAAAGCTTTTCTAGGATTCCATGTCGCCATCATCAAAATATCCAATGGTTCTATTCCTCCCCTTGATACTGAAATACGATAGGCAGTTTCCATCTCTCTTAGCATATTCGGATAAGCGAGCATCGCATTGTCCGTTCCCAAGCATACAGTT
The DNA here is from genome assembly GCA_007129655.1 of Thermoplasmata archaeon. Taxonomy (GTDB): domain Archaea; phylum Thermoplasmatota; class Thermoplasmata; order Halarchaeoplasmatales; family Halarchaeoplasmataceae; genus Haladaptatiplasma. Next base: position 12,609 of record SKVC01000059.1, on the reverse strand, counting down.
ATTCCTGCATTCATCATTTCGGGTATATTAGGTTCCTTACCGAAAAATTGGTTTGATCTTGGACAAACAACTATGGGTATGTTCTCTGAAGCGCATGCAACTAAATCTTCTTGTGTAGCCTCTATCATATGTACAAGATGATGAACGCCTAATTCCAGTACATCATCTATCGGTTCACGAACATCCTCACTGCAATGCAATGCGAAAGGTATATTGTTCTTATTTGCATCCTCAGCTATATTTTTAAGTTGATCGACATCCCAATCCCGGAAGGCACTGATACCGATACCGTCGGTCATAGATAGTATCTTTTCCATTTCGTCTTCATCGTAATTTAAACCGGTAGGACGTGCGAAGATGTTCAGATTAAATTTGTCACAAATTCCTTCAGTAGCCTTTCTGATATATTCTATACCTTTAAGACCACCTTCTCTAAAATCGATAACATCCCTTATTCCTAATCTTAATAAATCTTTTAGATAACATCTCATGGCACTTACTAGGTCATCTCCATCAACTGATTCAAGGATTTGATGTTTATAACCGCCGGGTCCTACAAGTTCTGCTATGTTTCCTGATGGGGGGGCATCAATGATCGAATCTCCGGTATGGACGTGAGAATTAAAGAGTGTAGGAATTATGATAGCTTCTCTTCCCGAATCTCCAGACTCTTCAAAATCCACTAATTTTGGACTGACATTATCTGCTCTGTCTTCAATTGTGATCTCCGCTTGAACGAAACCCTCTTCCCTTAGGAAAGGACCTGAATAAGTTCTCATATTCTCCGTCCGTTTACTACTTTATGACTTTTACAGCAATCCTGCCTTTTGCAGTGTCATTATATCTTCGGTGCCAAGTTTTTCGCCCTTTTTAAACTGTTCATAAAGCTCTTCGGCCTTTTGAATAGTATCTTGCTCATCTTTTCTTTTCTTGGCAGTCCTTTTCTTTTTCTTCAAGCCCCAAAGTATCTTACTGTAATCTTGTACGTCATGTACGGCTTGTATATGCTGATGATGATAGTCGTCGGCCTTTACCTTCGAATCTATGAATTTTTCGTGAGATTTATCAGCTTCCGAACGTATATCTTCCGCTTTGTTAAAATTTTCGAGCATTTCATCGTGTTTGACCTGTGCTAAATCGGCCCTTTCAGACACCAAATTATGATTCTTCTCCGCCTCTTCTTTCGCCTTTTCGAGTTCGGAGCTTAATCTTATAATATCTTCGTTTTCATCGATCTTTCTTTTTCTTTCATCGACCTGATTCTGAAGATTAGAGATCTTATCAACCAGTTCTTTTTCTTTATCCGGCTTGAGTACATTTGTCATCTGTTGGTATTCTAATCTACGTATATCTCTCTCAAGTGAATCTAGGCTAGGACCATTTTTCGGTAGAAGTTCTTTCTTCTTATCTCTAAGTTTACGAGATATTTCCTTGACCTTTTTGTTCATTTCGTTCCTGAGTTTCTTTGCCTCGTGAACGCCTTCATTCAACTGATTACGCTCTTCTTTTAACTCATTACCTTTGTCGATAAGCTCACGTACATCGGCGTTCAATTTGTCCCTTTTCTGAAGCCATTTCTTAGCCTCAAGGTTCTTCCTATCTCGTAAGATTTTGAACTTTTCTGCCCTTGAATTGGCACTTTCCCGCTTTTCTTCGAGTTCCTCAAGAAGTTCTGTCATGTCAATTACACTATCCAGTATTATTATATCGGGATATTTGGGTATCCTATAAAGGAACTCTTTATAAGCCTTTCGGATTGATAAAACAAAAAATCGTAACACTTGCACGACGACGAAAGAATAATATAACACCTTGATGTAATGCTCCAAAGTGATGCATATGCCTGAAGAAAAAAACGAACTAGAGGAAAAACTTACATATTCCCTGAAATCAATTTGGGAAGATTCCGATGAAAAGACGAACAAAAAGATAATTTCTTTTAATACAGATTATGCACAGTTCATGAATAAATCTAAAAACGAACGTGAATTCGTTGACAATGCAGAAAAATTACTTTCGGACAAAGGATTTAAACCTGTTTCCAAAGTAAAGAAACTCAAAGAAGGAGATCGAGTTTTCAGGATCAATAGGAATAAGTGCATGGCGATAGCCGTGATCGGCGAAGACGATATAAAAGAAGGCTGCAATTTACTCGCTAGTCACATCGATTCCCCTAGGATAGATCTAAAGGCCCGACCGCTGTACGAGGATAAAGATGCTAACATGGCGGTTCTAAAAACACATTATTACGGTGGAATAAAAAAATATCAATGGGTCAATACACCTTTGGCTATCAACGGAAAGGTTATCACCGAAGATGGCGAAGAAATAGACCTTAATATCGGTGAATCCTCCGATGATCCGGTATTTGTAGTGAGTGACCTCTTACCCCATCTCTCAAGGAAACAACAAGGCGGCCGAAAGATGAAAGATGTTATCAAAGGAGAAGAGCTCAACATACTGATCGGTGGCATGCCCATTGAGGATGAAGATATAAGTGATAAGCTTAAATTGAATGTTCTCAAAATACTAAATGACAAGTATGGGATGAAAGAGGAGGATTTCGTCAGTGCCGAGTTAGAACTCGTTCCTGCAGGTGAAGCAAGGGATATAGGTATAGATAGAAGCATGCTTGGTGCTTACGGACATGATGATAAGGTCTGTGGGTATACTTCCATGAAAGCCGGAATAGATATTAAAACTCCATCACGAACAAGCATAATCATACTATACGACAAAGAAGAGATAGGCAGTGTAGGAAATACCGCCGCAGGTTCTACATTCCTGGAATCATTTATGTGCGACATCCTTTCAAAGATATATCCAGATTACACAAATGAAGACCGTCGAAGCATGATCGAGAATTCGCGTGGGATCTCCGGAGATGTATCTGCAGGAGTCAACCCTTCATTTAAAGGAGTCCACGAGATGAACAACGCCGCAAAACTCGGTTACGGAATCGTTGTTACAAAATTCACCGGTGCCGGTGGAAAATATAGTGCTAACGATGCCCATGCCGAATATATGGCTTTCATAAGAAAGCTTTTCAACAAAAACAAAGTCAAATGGCAGCCATGTGAATTAGGTAAAGTCGACGAAGGCGGCGGCGGAACGGTTGCGAAATTTATCGCTCATATGAACATGGATATAGTCGATGCGGGACCGGCTCTTCTGGGTATGCATTCACCCTTTGAGATAGCCTCGAAAGCAGACATATACGAAACATACCGAGCATACAAAGTATTCCTTGAATCCTGAAAAAGCCATGTCTGTTTGGCAGATAACAAGGAACTTTCGCGAAGATTTCTACGCTCTTGTTCAGCAGATACCACGAGGCAGAGTGTCAACATATGGAAAGTTAGCCGAGGCTCTCGGTGATAAACGAGCGTCTAGAGCCGTCGGTAAGATGTTGAACGAAAATCCTAGACCTATTCTCGTCCCGTGCCATCGAGTAGTTATGTCCGATGGCCGCATCGGTGGCTTTGGTATGGGTATCGAAAAGAAGCGTGAGTTACTCGCTGATGAAGATGTATACATCGAAGAAGAACATGTAATAGATTTCGAAGAAAAGTTGTTCGATGATTTTAAAAGTGATCATCCTCTAAAAAAATTGAGAGGATACCAAGATAAATTGGTTCCTCGTATTGAATGTAGAGATAAACAGGAAGAATATTCGATCGTAGGAGGTATTGACGCATCCTTCCTTGATGATTTTGGATTTGCCTCCATCTCGATATGGGATGATAACGAAGAATCCTTTACACTCACCATAAAGGAACGAGTTCATTTTCCCTATATACCTACATATCTCGGTTTTAGGGAGATACCGCTGATGTTAAAGGCCATCAATGAACTGGACGAAAAACCGGATGTTCTTATGGTGGATGGTAACGGTATATTACATCCAAAGGGTATAGGGCTGGCTACACAACTTGGTATAGAAGCTGATATACCAACCGTCGGTGTAGCGAAATCGCTGCTGTGCGGAACTTTGGAACACGACGTATCCCATGAAGATCCCGTATCTAAAATAATCTTTAACGGAGATATAGTAGGATATGCATATCTAAGTAGTAAAAGGGCTAAAAATCCTATCTACATATCTCACGGTCATCTTATCTCACCAAAAACTGCTCTGGAATTAATTAAAAAATACTGTGATTACAAAATACCCTCTCCCATCCGAAAAGCACATATTTCAGCAACCGAATTTAGGAATAAAATGAAGGAAGAAATATGAAGACCCCTATGTTCTATCACAAAGACTATGGCAATTACGGCTTCGGTAGTTTTCATCCCTTTGACCCGAAAAGATTTGCAAAATTTGTGGATATTATCCATTCAGACGAAGTAATGAACGATGCCATAGATATACTGAAATCACCTGCTGCAACTGATGAACAATTACTACTAGTTCACTCAAAACGTTATCTGAAACATGTGGAGGATGCTGAAAAAAACGGTACGAGATTATCACCGGATACTCCTATGAAACAGGGCATCTCCGAAGCGGCACGGAGAATTGTGGGCGGTAGTCTCGATGCCGCTAAATTGATGGATGATCATAAAATAGCATTAAATATGGGAGGACTCCATCATGCAGGTCGTGACTTCGGCGAAGGATTCTGCGTTTACAACGATGTTGCAGTGGCCGCTGAATACTTAAAACAAAGGGGTAAACGGGTCTGCATACTGGACACGGATGCACATCAGGGAAACGGTACCCAGGATATATTCTGGACATCTTCTAAGGTTCTTTTTATATCCATACATCAGCATCCTTCCACACTATATCCCGGTAAGGGATACGTTAAGGAGATCGGTGAATGCGACGGCGAGGGATTCACGATAAATATCCCTATGCCAAGAGATTCGAACATCGCCGATTATCATCATTCCTTCCAAGAGATAATCCGCCCGGTGATATCTCAATTTGACCCCGATGTTCTGATCAGAAACGGCGGTTCGGACCCACACCATTCAGATTCGTTGACCGACCTCGCTCTCGATATGCGAGGACTGGAGTATCTAGGGCGGACTTCTAGACAGATCGCTTCTGAAAACGGTGCCGGATACATCGACCTTATGGTATCAGGTTACGGTTTAAGAGTGGTTGAAGGTTGGCAGGCAATACTGAAAGGGGTTCTTGACCTCCCAATCAAGTTACCATCTGATCAAACTATCGGAAAAACATCTGATGGACCTCGAAAATCACTAGTCAAAGAAATCAGCGAATTGAAGAAATACATCGAACCTTTCTGGAAAGTATGAAATAGTCTATACAAATAACTCTAACATTTTAATACCATGAGTCCTTAACGATGTTCGGTGTATCTTTGGATACGAACCTGCTATTTACGATAACAATACTAGTAACATACCTGACGGGTATTCTCATATTCTCTCCACTTCTAGTCAAGTTGAAGGAACATGGGTTTGTGGGTCGAGATATGTACAAACTCGGTAATCCGAAAATACCTGAGATGGGGGGAATAGGTATATGTTTTGCATTATTAGCAGGTATATTATTTATGAGCGTGTTCCACGAGATACCTTATTTGATATATCTCTCAGTTTTCGTATTGATGCTCTATTTTCTTTTTGGATTGGTAGATGATATACTCGGTGTAGGGGGAGGAGATGTAAGCCCTACTAAATTAGCCAAGATGTTGATCCCTCTGTTTTTTGCCTATCCTCTGGCTAATTACGTCTACACAGAAATGGATCTACCCTTTTTAGGTACTATTTACCTGGGTAGTCTTTATCCGTTTATCATATTACCTATCTTCATAATGGTATGTGCAAATCTTACCAACATGTTCTCTTATTATAACGGACAATCAGCCGGATCTACCCTCATAATACTCGTGTTTGTAGTTCTTAAACTAAATTCTCTCGGACGTTTAGATATGCTTTACATCTTATATCCCTTCATGGGTGCAACCATGGCATTTTTATCATATAACATATACCCAGCAGGTGTGTTTCCCGGAGACTCCGGTGATCTGATGATGGGTGCGATGATAGGCATAGCCGCTACCCTAGGTGGTATAGAAGCATTCGTTTTCGTAGCACTTTTGCCTATGATAATCAATTTCTTGATGGTTGCCTGGTGGTTCACCATGGAAAAAGATAGTGCCAAAGTAAAATTCGGTAAGGTACGCAAAGATAACACTATAGTTCCACCAAATAACCGCACACTCATGTGGATATTTCCCTATTATTTCAGATTAACTGAGAGGCATACTACTCTGATCATGTACGCCCTTGTACTGCTCTCTTGTCTCACAGCTTGGTTCTTCTGTTAGTCTCTTAATGTAAAACTCTATATATCTTGAAATAATAACATATGATATGGCTAGGTCGTTTTTGGAAAGATATGCTGGTTTAAAAGTACCGGTAATCCAATTTCACGATAGAGGAGGTTACAGTCTATGATAGTCATATCATTAGCCATCCTGGTCTCATTCTTTGTTTCCCTCATAGTCGCAAACTGGCAGATAGAAACTTTCTCTAGAGCTGGCATTAGCGGTTTGGATATGCATAAATCAGGTAAGCCAGAGATACCAGAGATGGGCGGAATATCAGCCATAGTAGGATTTATCGTCGGTCTATCTCTTCTTCTCGGTGAAAAAGAAGCGGGTACAAGTAATCCAATATTTTTAACAGCGGTCATAGGTATAGTCGGAGCAGGTTTCATAGGTATGGTGGATGACATGGTTTATGTGCGGCAGCGTAACAAAGCCTTTTTACCATTTTTATTCAGCCTACCCTTTGGTATACAGATGATGAATACATCCTTGAATATTTTCGGATTTACAGTAAGCAATCCTTACATCATACTTCTGGCAGTTCCCTTTGGCATAACGTGTGCGGCAAACGCCTCAAATATGTTGGAAGGATTCAACGGCATGGGTGTGGGTCTATCTACAATATACGCTACAACTCTGATAATCCTCATTTATATAACTCAAGGATCCCATTATGGAATATACATATTGTTTCCACTTCTGGGAGCATCACTCGGTTTCGCAGTCTTCAATATTTATCCATCGCGTATTTTCCCGGGAGATACGTTTACACTTTTTAGTGGTGCGGCCATCGGCAGTGCCGCAATTATCAGTGATCTTATCTCTCCGGGCATAATACTTTTCATCCCAATGATCTTAGAATTCTTCCTTAAGTTTAAAGGCGGTTTCAGTGCCGAGAATTTCGCCAAATTAGACGGAGATGGGTATCTTTACAGTACACACGATAAAACGGAAAGTATTACACATATACTAGTAAAACATCTACGTTTAAAAGAATGGCAAATTGTTGCCATAGTTTGGGGTTTAGCCGGTATACTAGGTACCTTTATTATAATATTATTTGGAATAATGTATTGAGTTTCTTTACCTGTAAAGTGAAGGTCCCGTTGCAGACATCTCTTTCTCTGCTGTTACTGCTCCTCCTAGAGATTGGAAATGTATCGTTGCTCTGAGTCCAATATTGATAAGAGATTGTATCCCGTCGAAAAGCATGGTTCTCGTTAGGTCTTCTTCGTAAAGATGCTTTTTGATCACGATGGATTCCGGAAGATTGTTTTCTTTTCGTATTATGTTGTAAATTATACTGTTATGAGAAAGAATCAGTACAAGGGCTTTTTCGAATCCTCCTCTATTGTTTGGGTCGAGATTACGTATCACTTCTCTATGTTCCTTACTTATAGAAAGTTTGTAAACTATTTCTAACCTCATAGGATAATCTATAGGATTACCCAATAATACCGTTCTATCTCCGTGCTTTAATTTGATGAACCAGTTGAGTTTATCGTGTTCTAGATCTTCGTACTCTCTATTTTCATCGTCGAACCATTCCAATATTCTGTCTTTCATCGTTTAAATGAATACATAACTTCCTTTAAATCTTTTGATTATAAAAAAGCTATTTCTACAACTCTAAGTACGACTAGCGGGATGACTACCATAAGAAAATCATCATCGATCAATATTCGCGGGTACTCACCAATTATCGCCACAGCAGAACCTATTGCGGATAAAACTACTAACTGCTGCAAATTATAATCGGTCAGGTAACTCATAAAACAAAAGCAAATTGCAAACCAACCTATCAACGGTATGTATGGATATAGTTGTTTGTTAAAATCCTTTAATTCTCCGATCAAGGGATCTATCAGTCCCATACCCAACAGGCAGACAACGGCTAGATGCATCGGGAAAAGTAGAAGTGCTATTGCCGCGGCCATCGTTGCCCAGGCATATGCAGCTATCTGGTGCCTTTCATAGGGTCTTAGACCGAACACATGCCAGCCATTGTATAATCTAATACCTTCGAAACTGAGTATAATTAGTACAATTATTAAAAAGAGAAATGCTCTAGAGTGTCCAAAGATGGTTTCGGGTATGAAGTAATATACGAGAAATATCCATGCAAAGGAATGAAATAAACGCCTGAATATATGATGTCCTTCAGCCACTTTGAACACCCCGGATTAAAAGGAGCGGTTCCTGGTTTTTTGGATACCAGGAATTATGTACCCGTGCATCACACATCTTCTATCCTGTCATGTTCCTCTCTCATATCTAAGACACGCTTTGCTTTACCTACTGTTCGGGGAATAGATCCGGGTTCAAGCAGTTTTACACGTGCTCGTATATTTAGAACGGCAGTAATATTCTCCGAAGTGCGTTTGAGAAGCTCTTCTTCGTCGTACTCGTCCGATTCGTAATGACCTCTGTCTACCTCGGCTTTTACGTATAGCTTGTCAAGAACGTCTCGGTCTACGATTATCTGATAATGTTCTCCGATACCTTCGGTTTCTAAAAGTGCAGCTTCGATCTGGCTTGGGAATACGTTGACCCCTCCGATTATCAGCATATCGTCGCTTCTTCCCTTAATACGCATTATCCTGGGATGTGCTCTACCACATCCGCACTCTTCGTAGTTGATGACTGCGATATCCTTGGTTCGGTATCTAAGCAGAGGCATGGCTTCTCTTGATAGCATAGTGAAGACCAATTCTCCCTTTTCTCCTTCGGGTAATACCTCTCCGGAGATCGGGTCTATTGTTTCTACATAGAATTCATCCCCCCATATATGGAGGCCATTTTGTTTAGGACATTCCACTGCAACACCGGGTCCGTATAGTTCCGACATTCCATATACATCCTGAGCTTTCAGACCGAATGATTCCTGTATACTGGCTCTTGCCTCATCGCTCCATGGCTCAGCTCCGAACATTCCAACTCTGAGGTTAAAATCCTTAGCCGGTTTGTATCCGAAATTTTCAGCTGCTTCAGAGAGGTAGATCGCGTATGATGGTGTGCATGCTAGCACATTAGTTTGGAAGTCGTACATCAATTTGATCTGCTTCTTGGTGTTGCCCGTTGCGGTAGGAAGAACAGCACATCCGAGTTTTTCCGCTCCGGAATGAAAACCCAGTCCGCCGGTGAAAAGTCCGTAGCCGTATGCGTTCTGAACTATGTCCTCCGGCTCCACACCGGCTGCGTTGTAGGTTCTTGCCATCAAGTCGTACCAAGTGTCCAGATCGTTACGGGTATAGGATACCACTGTGGGTGTTCCAGTTGTTCCACTAGATGCATGGAATCTCACCACTTTTTCTTTGGGTACGGCTAAAATACCATATGGATAATGATCCCTTAAATCATCCTTTACGGTGAACGGTATCTTATGGATGTCGTCGATGCTCTTTATATCAGAAGGGGTTATACCCGCTTCCTTGAACTTTCGCTTGTACATGGGTACGTTATCATGTGCATAGCGTACCATCTTGAGCATCTTCTCTTTCTGTAATTCTCGAATCTTATCGCCTTTCATCATCTGTGCTTTTTCGTTAAACATGGTCACACCTGAAATATCTTTGTCAATGGGATTAAAGGATACGATTATAAGTTTTTCTGACGTTATCTGATTATTGTTTTAATGAATTCTTGTAATTCGCTACTGTGTTTTCCCTCTTTAACGTCCTTATCTCTTAGACTCAGGGTTGCTTTTGGAGATAGGTCTAAAATAGATTTAATCCCTTTGAATGTTTTAGAAGCTCCTCCGCCACCGTGAGTGCAATAAAAAGAAACATCGTGCATATCTTTTCTATAACTGTTTAGATACGTACGTAAAGCAGGAGCCATAGTCCCAGCCCATACCGGAGTGCCCAGTATGATCATATCAAAATCCTTTGGATGGTGTTTGATTTCGTCTATTTCAGTTTCGTTTTTACGCATGGCATCCTTTGCGGCGGCGAGATATCCGATCTTACCGCTGCGGTCTTTATGGTCTATCAATTCCTCCATCTGGACATTGTCTACATGTTTCTTTAACAATTCGGCCATATCTTCGGCCGCCTTTCTTGTTATCCCAGTCCGGGTATAGAACACTATCAGTATCTTCATTTTATCACCTCTAAGTTAGAATATACTCGAAAATACAGGTATCAATACTAATAATACTGGAACCGCGATCACAGTGGTCCATGTTACAGCCAAAGCTGTTCCCTTGGGATTCAAGCCGTATGATATCAGGAACATGTTAGTACTTGTTATAGGCATTATCGAGTTCAATATGATCACCGCAAACCAGGAACCAGGGATAAATCCCAGATACATAATGGGTCCGAATACCAATGCGGTTATCACCGGAGTATATAACAAAGTCGTCAGGAAGGCATTTCGACCGACGGACCAATGGAATTCTCTTTTTTCGCCTTCCTTGGGCGGTAGAAACATCTTTTTCATCTCTTCAAACTTAAGATCACTTGGATGGATACCCGCCCCTGCATAGTATAGTCCCGCAGGAATCGTTAATGCAGTGATGAAATAAAGCACCGTGCCTCCGTCACCCAGATCTGCCATCGTTATGCCCGTAAAGCGGTGGATCAAGATCGCCGCTACCACGAAGGATAACAGATACCACGGATATATTCTAAGAAACAATGGTAACGGAGAAATATTCTTTTCTACACTATTGGTCTCCTTTCTGTGCATCACCGAAAGTATGTATGGTAAGATTGCGAATAATCCGATCCCTACTAAAGCGATATATATACCGGCCGGAACGGTCCATCCTTCGATGGCTAAAAGTGCCCCTCCTACGAAGGCCGCACTGCGCCCCTGGTTGGTCAGTACTGTTTTTATGAACGTTCTTTTTTCCATGTCTGTCAGATCAAGTTCCCTAGCCTCTATGTGCCCTAGGAAATATGCTAACATGTACATGAAGAACAATACACCGAAGGTGATCCCTGCAAAGGTAAGCTCGTCCTTGCCAAAATCTATGTTGATAAATATTCTAAAGAGTAACAATGGGATAAAAACGAACAATAATATCAAACCGATCTTCTTCATAACCATATCTACCCTTTGTTGCCCGTATGGTTTAGCCAGTAGATAAGTTACAACTAGACCCACGATTATCCATGGTAACGTGTACAATCCGCTTATGTATGGAAGAATATTGTTCAACGTTGCGATAAGTGCCATATGAACGTCAAAAGCGGAATTATATTTAAAAAGTTCCCTCGGTACTTTTCCGAAAGTATAATAACGGTGCTGTAAATCCACCCTACGATATGCCTCCCGAAAACCATGAACTCGCTAAGCTGTTCGACCCTGGTTCGATAGCCGTTATCGGCGCTTCACATGTAAAAGGGAAAGTGGGTAATACACTTTTTAACAATATCATCAATTCTGGCTATAAGGGAGAAGTATATCCCGTCAATCCGAAAGGTGGGGATATAACCGGACATGAAGTATTTACATCCCTAGATGATCTTCCTGATGGCATCGACCTTTGTTTGATAGTAATACCGGCGAAATTTGTCAAAGATACAGTCGTCAAGTGCGGTGAAAAAGGCTTCAAACATCTTATCATAATATCATCGGGATTTTCCGAAGTCGGAGACGTAGAAACGGAAGAGGAACTGGTTAAGATCGCTAGACAATCCGATATGAGGATATTGGGACCGAATGTATTCGGTATCTATTCTGCTAAAGCGGACTTGAACGCTACCTTCGGCCCGGAGAAAGTTCAGAAGGGAAACATAGCACTAATTTCACAAAGTGGTGCCCTCGGCATAGCTATGATCGGCATGACCGCCGAACAGCACCTCGGATTATCTGCAATAGTCAGTGTTGGCAATAAAGCGGATATCAACGATATGGAACTACTCGATCATCTCTCGGACGATGAAAACACCGATGTGATCATGATTTACATGGAGGGATTGGGAAAGGGTGCCGAGTTCTTGGAACGGGTTAAACAGATGCCGCCGGAAAAGGCCGTAGTTGCTATAAAGGCCGGTAGATCGGAAAAAGGAGCCACAGCAGTTGCATCGCACACCGGTTCTCTCGCAGGTAGTGACAAAGTATTCAGTGCAGCTTTTGAGCAGGTGGGGATACTTAGGGCAGATACCTTGACCGATGCCTTCAACTGGTCAAGAGTATTATCTAATTCTCCAATGCCCATAAGAAATAATTCGGTTATAATAACCAACGGCGGAGGAATTGGAGTACTTGCTGCTGATGCCGCGGAAGATTTCGGAGTACCGTTGCTGGACGACCAAAGCTTCCTTGATAAGACATTTGGAGATAAAAT
>SKVC01000102.1 GCA_007129655.1 Thermoplasmata archaeon | reverse complement strand
TAGAGGACGGAGAATACTACATACAATTCAATGCCCATGGTCTAGCTTGGAATGGAAGGATGTTCGAGGTCGAAAACGAACCCTCTTGGGTAAACAGAAATTCAGCCATAAGTGGACTCAATCAATTCGGGTTTATTATGATGATACTGCTGATAATCGCTTTACTCATAGGGACTTTGACCGCAATAATGGTGCTCTACAGACGTCCTACAACCATTAGAAAGAGAGAACCCCCACGTCGACAACCGGTTCAAGAGCAGGAATATGATCACGAGGAACCTGAACCTGAAATGGTTGAAGAAGAAGAAGGTTATATCATCGAAGAAGGTGAACCCGAACCGGAAGATAAATGGCAAGCCGGAGCCAGACTAGAAACAGACGATGATATGGAATGGTAATAAACCATATTTTTATTACCAAAACCTAAAATACCTCTAATGTATACACACTTTAGGGGTATTCACTTGGCATGGAGTACAAAAAAAACAAAGGATGAAGGCAAGGAGCAAAAGAAAGATGTAAAAAGACCGGTTAAAAGCCCCGTCTCTATTGACAGAGTACCAACGGAAGTAGTGGGACTCGACGAGAAGATGGAAGGCGGTGTACCCAGTGGTTTCATAGTTCTCATAGCAGGTAACAGCGGCTCTATGAAGACATCGGTGGCGTTTAGTATACTATATAACGCTTATAAGAAACACAATAAAAAGGGTATGTACATCTCTCTAGAACAGAGTAAAGGCAGCATAATTACCCACGTAGAACGGTTGGGCATGCCTTTGAAAGGCATGGCGAATCCAGTAATTATTGATCTGTCTAAGGTGAGAAAAGATACTGGTAAAGCCGGTAAAGAAGAAAAGATAGATTGGCTAGGTTCGACGCTGAAAGTTATAAAGAAATATAAGGAAGCTTTCGGATGTGAGATACTAGCCTTCGATTCACTAGCGGCTTTGTATGCGGTAAATGAATTCGATAATCCAAGGAAGGATCTTTTCTATTTCTTCGAAGGTTTAAGAGATATAGGCCTCACCACATTCTTGATATCTGAGATACCTAAAGGTCAGGATGTCTACGGCATCTACGGTGTTGAAGATTTCTTGTCTGATGGAATTCTTCACTTGAAGGCGGAAGAAATGGATACTGGGACTAATATATACCTTAAAGTTGTGAAGATGAGACAAACCCACCATAAGAGAGGCTTTATGCCTTTGATCTTTGATGACGGTAAGTTCGAAGTTTTGAAGAGGTGATCTGATGGGATTAGAAAAAGAACTACAGTCGATCAAAGGGATAGGAGAGGCTAGGGCAAAAAAGTTGGTTGAATCCGGAATAAAGGACATAAACGAGCTAAGCAAAATGTCTAAAAAGGAACTTGCCGGACTCGGCTTGAACCAGCGAGTGATCAGAAATGTATTAGAATACTTCGAAGATTTCAATGTGGTTGAAATAAAGAGCAAAGACACTAAAAAGGAAGATTATGAATCTCAAATATTGGAATGGGCTGCTGAAGGTTACTATGTAGTCCCGGTTGAAGAAGCACTAAATAAATCCGACGATCCAAAAAGTGTGATTGAAAATTATAGCAATGGTGTTAAACAATCCCGAGAGATCAGAAATAAAATAATAGATATGAATGTTGCAGAGCATCTAGACGAAGCAGAAAAGCTCCTCGATATGACATTTGATCTGGGAAAAATGGATTCATGGGAAGAAGGATTTGACCAATTGGTTAAAAAATTAGATGCCCGCGATTTAAGATATGAGCTAGAAGACATGAAGATACCTCAATTGCAGGATAGAATCGACGATGTTATAGCACATCTTAAAGAGAATATGGACGCAGAAGCTGTGATGGATGAGGTTGAGGATATCAAAAGGAATTATCAAGAGAATTTTTTTGTCGAAGAGTTCATAAAAGATTCCGATAAAAAAATGGATAGAAAAAGTGTTCAGGTACACCACGAAGAAAAGAAGATACCTTCCAAGGCGATGCCTATAGATGATCTATTCCTTTTCCACGGCTCCAAAGGGATGCTGCTTATAAAATGGTATAAACACAAATTGTCTCCTGAAAGAGGAGTGATGAATGCTAGGAATTTAGTTAGTGATATACGCAATCACGTAAGAACATCTAAAAAATTCAAACCGAATATGTTGTTGAAGATGAAGGCTGAAGACGGAACCAACATAATACTCACCAGAGGAAAAACACTCGTACTAGCCGCTACGGTTTCCGGAGGATTATCTGATTACGGTCGAAAGGCCATTGTTAATTCAGTCAATTTAATCGAAGGTGTCGACGGCCCGGTTCTAAAGAACTGGAGTAGAAAAACAGGTGAACCGGAATATCTCGAGAAAGTGATGAAGGCACTTCTTATACTATCATTAAGAAATAGAGATAAAGGGGGCAAAAGATAAATCAGGCTGCAGAAAAAAACATCGGGAAGATACTAGATTCCCTAGCAAGTAAGAAACGAAGACAGATATATGTATGCGACCTCCCTTCCGGAAAACGTACTGAACTTTTAACCACCGGAGGTCAGGGTAAATACATACGATACAAGTTACCTACCTCTGATGACTCCGGAGACATAGCACTGATTCCGACTATACTCTCTGCGTTGTCCCATTCTACCGATGGAACGATAAGAATATCCAAGAGGGATCATAGAATAAAGGTCAAACGCAAGAAGATTTCAACCCATACATTGATCATCTTGGACATAAGCAGTTCTATGATGGAGGGAAATAAACTGCGGGTTGCAAAAAAATGCTTAGATGAAATATTTCTAGATACCTATCAAAAACGTGACCGATTGGCTATTATTACCGCAGGCGGTGAACACGCTAGTTACCTATTACCATTTACATCCAACATAGAAAAGGGCAGAGCTTTAATCGACTCGATAGGATTCGGCGGAACGACTCCTCTTTCATCAGGGATACGTATCGGTTTAAGAGTACTCGAAGACATAATGAGGAAGGAACCCTGGATGGTCCCGATAATGGTGATAATAACGGATGGAGGCGCAAATGTACCTTTATTCATGGGTGGTAATATACAAGATGAATTCACTAAACTTTCAACAGAGATGGATTATGTGAACATAAGGCCACTGGTTATCAACGTCGGAGATGATTCAGCTCTTTGTGAAGAAATAGTATGGAAGACCGACGGAAAGTATCTTTCATTGAGTTTAGAGGACGAATCAATACTTTCAAATCTGAAGAGGGAAAAAGAAGTGGAGGATATTCTCCATGAAGCACTGCTTTCTCTTATTAATAGAAAAACAACTTCTTTATCATTTGATGGTTACACCAAAGAAGCTTTAGTCGACGTAAAAAATATACTGAAAAATAATCCTGTAAAGATCGAAGTAAACGAAGAATGTCACTATGGTTGTTCACCGGAAGAGGACCCCTCTTATTTATGCAGAGAATGCAGATTAAAATTAAATCAGGATACTAATAGTATAATACGTTCTGTAGGTATAGGTTTGGTATCTGAGCATCAAAAGGAAAGAGAACTTATTGGAGAGCTTTTTGTTAGATATCTAGTTCAACCAGGTACATTGATGAAAGCCAATAATGGTCTATTATTCGTGGAGGATGAACCAGCTTACGATAAGTTCTCAGAGATACTTGAAAGTGGAATTAACACTGGTGAACTGCAAGCATCGAATGCAGAGTACACAGAATATTATCCCTTCAGACCACGGGGCGTATTTTTTACTAGAGATAAAGGTTACTTAGATCTAGGCAATCGGTTCTATGAACGAACTAAGGACAAAATAGATGAAAAGTTATGGATTGTAAATTCTGAAAAGAAGTTCAAGGCTGATCACAAAAAATTCATCGACGAATTGGAACAAGCGCGCGAGGAGAAAATAGATACGGTAAACGGAGTGATTAATAATAATATCACTGTGAAAATTCCTAGCTATCTGGTTGATATGCTAGAGAGAGTAACAGATGCGGATAAAAGCAAGGATATGATCAAGTTAATGAAAGCCTCTGCTGCACTTAAGAACAAAGATAAGGTGGGTCTTGAAGACCTAAAATGTGCGCTAAAAAATGTAGATGTAACTCTTAAGAACGAAGAAAGTAATGCCGGACAATATCTATTCAGTAAACTCAGTCTTGTTTTATCTGCAAAAGAAAAATTAAAGCTCACTATCGTAGACGGATACACTACTAATGAATTTGACGATGCCATAGAATTATTAGAAAATATTCCCATCTCTATCGAAACACCGGTCGGATGTACATCGAACTGCGACCCTAACGATGAAAATTTATGCCCGGAATGTAGGATACGATGGGGGGATAAAAACATAAAAACCAGTGAAACATCTTTACCGATAGTACGTATAAAAGGTAATGAATCACTCGAAGAACTTAGGGGTGAATTATTCGTAAAATACGTTTCAACATCAGATATCCTTTTAAGAGCTAACAGAGGTTTGCTAGTGATTGAATCCATGAAAAATATGAACAAAGATGCTGTTGATTTTTTGAGTGAATTATTAGAAAACGGTCGTTTTACTTTGAAGAACGAAGACCATTCTCAAACCTTTGAAGTGGATATATCAGTAATCGCTCGAAAAGATATCCCGAATACAAACAAATTGATCGATGATTCACTGAGTTTTGTTATCAGAAAAGAAAATTACGAAGACATATTACCAGCTATTTTCTTTGAAGGTAAAGATCAATTTTTCCAAAGGATTATGGATAATATAGAAAATGCACGTCAATCAGATATATCAATATCCGATGAACTATTGGATTATATTATTCGCGTATGTACGGAGTTGGAAATAACACGATATGATGCTGAGATAAAGATAGAGCATTTAGCCAGAGCTATGTCTGCTTGGGATGGACAAGAAGTTACAAACGAAACAATAGATGAAAGTATCCGTATGCTCGCCCCACTGATGGTTGAAGGGATCTCTGAATACACTAGGTGAATTTTACATGATAGATGCTCAAAAATATTATCCTTTTACAGCGGTGGTCGGGCAAAACAGGCTAAAACGATTTCTTTCCGCATGTGCAGTTTCTTCTGACATAGGTGTTGTGTTAATTAAAGGACCAATCCGCACCATGAAATTAAGATTGGTATCAGGTATGTGTCAAGCATCATATTCTATATGCGATGGTAAAACTCCCGATTTCACAATATTGAAAAATTACGAAGAGCACGAATTCAATGATATCATCAATGAAAACAATCTTAAATATGTGGTGATACAGTCATTTGAACGATATGATCTATCAGAAAAAGATGAGATATTAAAGCTATGGATAACGAAAAATAATCGAGAAAGCATGTTGATATTACTTGAAAATGATTCTAACTCAGACACCTATAAAAACATAGATTTTATCGTAAATGTAAAGCCTATAAACGACATCGAGCGGCGTATAGAGATGGTTAAACGGGAGCGAGATCATCTTTCGGATAAAACAGCTTTTAAAAAGCGATTTGAAGAAATGGAAAATGAATTCATCAACAGAGTACGTAAAGCTAAGAATATACGTAATGAAGTCAACGTAGCAGAAACTTTAAGAGTGGAACTAGAAAAGAAGCTGAGCAATG
>SKVC01000159.1 GCA_007129655.1 Thermoplasmata archaeon | reverse complement strand
TACATCTACTGAAAAAGATGGGATGCAATGGAATCTATAGCCGAAAAATTAGCTGGAAAGCAAAAGGAAATCTCAATTGGAGAGTTCTTCGAAAGGAACAAACACATACTTGGGTTTGATTCACTAACCAAATCATTAGTTACAGCTGTAAAAGAAGGTGTCGATAACGCACTTGATGCGTGTGAGGAAGCTGAAATCTTACCTGAAATAATGGTTGAAATACATACTGTAGATGACCAGGAGTATTTGGTGTGTGTAGAGGATAACGGACCGGGTATACCAAAACGGAAGATTGCAGACGTTTTTGCAAAACTATTGTACGGTTCTAGATTCCACGACATACGGCAAAGCCGGGGACAGCAGGGTATAGGTGTTTCTGCGGTTGTTATGTATGGCCAACTCAGTACCGGTAAACCGACTATCGTTAGGTCAAAAGTTCTCGAAAAAGATTACGCAATAGAGATGAGTATAACATTAGATACAAAGAAAAACAAACCAGATATCATTTCAAAGGATGTCGTTCTTTGGGAAGAAAAAGAACATGGTACCAGATTCGAAACACATATTGAGGGACTTTTAAGAAGTGGCGATCACTCGGTATTCGAATATCTTAAGAACACCGCTATCGTAAATCCCCATGCGAAAATAACATATATATGCGATGACGAAACCATAGTATTCAAGCGTGCTACGGAACAGTTACCACCTAAAACAAAGGCCGTTAAACCACATATAAGAGGAATAGAATTGGGGACCCTTGTTAAGATGGTAAAGAGTACAGATCGCAGAAATCTTAGTTCCTTCTTGGTTAACGAGTTCAGCCGGATCAGCTATCGAACTGTAAAAGATATTTGTACCGAGGCAGGGATAGATGAAAAGACTTCACCTTCGGATATGGAGATAAGCGATTGCAAGAAGATACTTAAGGCGACGGAAAAAGTAAAGATAATGGCCCCGGAAACCGACTGTCTTGCTCCAATTAAAAGTATGTTGATTAAAAAAGGGCTGAAAAACGTCTTGAAGGGCTATAAACCCGAGTTTTACGCTCCACCTACAACGCGTGAACCATCCGTTTATGCAGGAAATCCATTCCAAGTAGAAGTAGGGCTTGTTTATGGTGGAAATCTACCATCAGAAGGTGCTGTTGGTGTGTTACGGTTTGCAAATCGCGTGCCTTTGCTTTATAAGAAAAGTGCCTGTGCAACTACCACCGCTATCAAAAACATTGATTGGCGTATTTACGGTATGGATCAAAGAGGTGGAAAAGGGATGCCTTCCGGTCCGGCGATAATACTGGTTCACGTGGCATCAACAAGAGTACCCTTTACTTCGGAAGCGAAAGATGCCATAGCAGACATATCTGAAGTGGTAGAGGAAATCGAAAGAGCCTTGAGAGACTGTGCGAGGAGCATGAGAACTCACCTAAATAAAGGTAAGAGACGTAAGAAAATGGCTGAAAAATTTATGGTTGCAAAAGACATATTACCCATGATAGCAGAAAAATCTGCAGCTATTGTAGGTAAGGAAACTCCTTCCTTGGAAAAGGTTATGACAAAAATAATGGGTGTAGTTTACGTTGAAAACTCCTTCAAGAAAAACGGAAAGAAATGGAGTGGAACCATAGATATAAATAATTACACAAGTAAAAATCGTAAAATAAACGTTTACATGGAGAAACCCTACCCAGATACTGTTCTTATTTCATCGGAACCGGAGCCAATTAACAATGGAGATCATCTTAAGTGGAAGCTCGACTCCTTGAAACCTTCCAAAGGACAGGTAATTCAGTTCGAATATAACGGTGACTTGGAAAAAAATGACCTGACCGGGATCGAGGTTTACATAGAAGGTGTCCCGGAAACGGAACTTATCGGAGCAGACACACTACCTGATGATTGGGGTATTGAGATGGCAGAGATCAAGGAAGGTGAATGATATTAAAGACAGATATGATGCGGCTTTTAAAAGCCTAGAAGAGATAGCCGAACAATTTTACACTCAATTGGATAAAGGTAAGATCCCGGAGATGAAGATTTCAACTAGAAGCAAAAACAATATCAAATTCAATAAACGTTCTGGAGTTTGGAAGCTGGGAAACTCCAAGAGCACACGTTCCGCTAAAAAGATCAGCGGTGCTGTGATGATACTTCGTACTCTGTATATGCTTGATTTCATAAGAGACATGCTTGATAAAGAAAAATCATCCACCCTAAGGGAGATGTACTATATTTCCGAGGGCTGGAGCAAGGCAAAATTCGGAGACCAGAAGGAATCGGATAGACTTGCTGAAGACATCGAGATAGTAACGGACTGTCTTAGGGAAGACTTTAAGCTTAGACCGGAAGAGGACGGTGCCCGGATCATCGGTGATATAGTTGTTGAAGAGAAAACGAGAAAAGGAGATATAAGAAAGTTAAACTGTAGAGATGATGTAGGTGATTCCGGCTATACCGTACCGTATAATGTTGAAAAAGATAAGCTTAATTTTTCTAACGTAAATGTAGATTTTATCATCGCCATAGAGACTGGTGGTATGTTCGATAGGCTTGTAGAAAATGGCTTCGACGAAGAATCTAATGCTCTACTTGTACATTTAAAAGGTCAACCTGCTAGGTCTACCAGGAGGCTGATCAAGAGGTTGAATAAAGAGGAAAATCTCCCGGTAGTTGTTTTCACCGATGGAGACCCTTGGAGCTTCCGTATATTTGCTAGCGTTGCATACGGGGCGATCAACAGTGCCCATCTATCAGAACTTTTGGCTACGCCTACCGCGGAATATGTGGGTATAACAGCTAGTGACATTTTAAACTATGATTTACCCACGGATAAATTGAAATCTACGGACAGGAACGCTTTAAAACAAGAACTTGAAGATCCCAGGTTTAACACTAGATTCTGGAAAGACGAGATAGAAACGATGCTGGAAATCGATAAGAAAGCTGAACAGCAGGCCCTGGCTAAATATGGTTTGGATTACGTTACAGAAGTTTACCTACCCGAAAAACTCGGTGAACTAGGACTTCTTTGAATCTTAAAATCCTATCCAGATATTTCCGCATATCCTCCTAACCGAAGATATCGCAGATAGAGCGGCAAGATAACTGGTACCCGGATTGTCCGGAGATGGTGCATTATAACTAGAGCATACTAACTCTCCGGCGCTTCCCTTTAACTTGATCTTATGTGAATTACTAGTTGCTGATGGATCGCAGATGATCTTTACCTTTGTTCTTTCAAAACCTATACCAGAAAGACTCAATGTAGCTGCAACGTTAACGTTCTTAGGAAATTTTTTCACCGCCTCAGCCGCCGATCCGTGGTATAATACTGTTTCTTCCTCTAAGGATTCCAGATCAATTTCGTTACTACGTACATACTCCGAATCCTTTAGCGCAGCCGGCGGTTTCCTGGTTTCTAAAGTGATCTCTTCTATGTCGGTTACAGCTGCTGAGGTTACACCGTCTATACCGCACACCGCCCCGGAAGGCAGATAAACTTTAGCGCTCTTTTCTTCGGCAAGGGTGAAAATTTCATTCCTCAATTTCTCATCGACGAGAGCTCCTATACTCATTATCATCAAATCCGCACCGATCTTCAAAGCTTGCGGGGCATATTCAATAACAGCTTCTTGAGAAGCGGCCTCTACAACTAAATCTACATTCGCAAAGGGTTCGTCGGATTCTTTGATCACTACGACCTTGTTCAGATTACCGTATAATTTTTTTGCTTTTTGGGGATGTCGATCCAGAACGTAACATCTCTCAACCGGTTCCAATCTCTCACATTCCTTAATAATCTCTCCACCGATGGCACCGGCTCCGATCACTAGTATTTTCATGTTATAAGTACGTTGAAAACATATATTAAAGTGTTGTTGAAGACTATAGTAGTTCGACCTTTGCACCAAAGTTTATTTAAAATAAGTTGATTATACTATCTCGTGGTCATCTTGAAATGGAAAAAAAAAGTGGTATTGATTGTTATATTATTTGCGTTAGCGATTCCCTACAGCGCAGTTGCCCAGAGCTATGATTACGGTCCTAATGATCGAGAAACTACATCTATCAGTAAATCTATAAGAGGCACACATATATTATTCAATAGAGAGATAACAGAAGAAAATGTGATATTTACAGAGATACAATATATCTTTGAAGATCAGGAATTTTTGTTGTTTTCTGAAATAATCATAAGCATAGAAAACGGTTTTAGCATACCCTCTGACCAGGAACCAGATATAGATGATTTCAAATTGATAAGGCCAGGGTTGATAGTGTTGTTCAATGATACTGAGGAGACTGAGTTTAGTATACAACAGACATCTAATAAACAAATAGATGTGAAGATGATTTTAGCACCGGGAGTCGAATGGGAGGCCCCGGCGGAAGACCGTCTAAATCTGATAATCTCAGAGGAACATAGGATGACGATTGCATGGTCAGAAGATACAATACTTTCTGTAGAAAAAATGCAAGAAACAGTAAAGGTGTCGTTCTTACTCGTTGATGGAGGTCGAGTTAACACTAACTTGAGTATGATTCCTCAAGAAAGAGGAGAAAATGTGCCGAGAATTTCTGTTGATCATAACGGAGATATAAGACACGAAGAACCCGGAATATCTGTAACTAAAAAAAGAGCCGTTAAAGGTGAAGTGGATTTGACGATTTCATTAGAAGTTCCCGGTAGCAGGATCATTCAACTTAACTTGAGCCGTGAGCTAATAGGTTCAGATATAAGGGATCTATCAGACATAAGGGTATCTGTAAATGGTGAAGATATCGAATATATCGGCGCCGGTAAACTTTACGATACCGATGAACAAGGTTACTACGTAAGTATAGTCAACGGAGAGACTCATGTTTATCTACAGCTCGAAGAAAGTGAACAAGATGTTAGGGTTTATGATATCTCGCAAGATCATACCTCCATTGCTCAACCGCTTTCACTCACCGAAATGATCGGGCTTTCTATAGGTGTTATTGTAGTTATAGCAGGGATCACCGCACTATTATTCAAGAAAAAAGATTAGTTCAGCGTATTCTCTTTGTATAGACTCTTGTAATATCGTCAGCCTTAGCTGAACCTCTCTTTACCATTCCCTTTTTTGTTTTTATACGTTGAATAACAGCATCATAACGACCGACTTGAATCGGATCGTTTACGTAAAATTCCTCCTCGGGCGGCACTTCCAATGTACGAGATATTGTATTCCGACCTTTATGTACTGCTACTTTAACCAGGGTTTTATCGTACTTCTTCGTCCATATCGTGGTTATATCTTCTGCTTTAGAAGAAGAAACCCTTCTCTGTTCAGTTTCAATGCCCGTAACTTTTGTTCTTTTACCGTCGATTAGAAGTTCGTCATCCACATGAACCCATTCCTCGGGTAAGAGAGAGATTGTAGACGTGTTTGTTTCTTTTTTCCAACTGATCAACACAGGTACATCTATTGCGGTCTTCTCTCGAATTGTTTTGTGTCGCGTGTGTCCACATTCATCACATCTTACGACACCGTCTATGGTTATTTCTTTGCCCGACGTCCCTACTTCACCCTTTAGTACTTTATGCGGTGTTTCAGTTTCACATACTGGACATACAAGATAAAATGTTCCGGAAATGTTCATTTTTCATCACTTATTAGCTTATGCATACAATCTATGTATTTTAACCTTACTCCCAAATTTTGTATCCGCATTTACATCTTTCTCCTCCGATCTTCTCTGAGCAATCAGGGCATTTCACTTTTTCGTAGAAGGACTGTAGCCATGCTTTTCTGATTACATCTTTATCCGCATCTATTATTTTCTTATATATCTCCGCAAGTTCATTATCTGTTACGAGTTTTTTAAGTTTGGTATAATCCGTTGTTTTAATATCTCTATCGGTAACTGTAGTTTTACGCATAAATACAGCCAGCATAATACCGGATACGAAACCTGCGATATGTGCGGCATGGGCGATATTAGAATATGGGGTGAGTAAGGCTATACCCGTCTGCATCGCGATGAAAACACCAACGGCAAGGTCTACCCGTACGGCGGGCATGAATATAGGACCTAAAAACATGGGTATTTTATCCGTCGGATACAAGAAAACCATAACACCCATTATTCCCATAACTGCGCCTGAGGCCCCTAGATTAAGGTTCATAGAACCCCAGTTTGCCATGTATTGCCCTAGTGTAGCGATCAGGCCTGTAAAAAAATAGGCTAATGCTGTTCTTTTCTTTCCTAACCGGTCTTCTAGAGCGATACCGATGAAAAAAAGTATGAGTATATTCCCTGCGATGTGCATAAAGCTTGCATGCAAGAACATCAATGTCAGAAATGTATGAAGGGAGCGACCTGTTTGTAGATATATCGCTCGACCAGCTAGATCATTGTAAACAGTATTGGTAATATCCGGATATCTTATACCCGGTATGAAAACTACCATGAATATCAACAGGTTCAAAATTATCAGTACCTGAGTTAGATACAAATCTGTCTTCCAGGCAGCTATCAAACCGCCTAAGATAAGGGCGATAACCAAGTAGGAAAGCCAATACATTAAAATTCCGATAGGATAGGTTGGATTTAGTATTATTGAATGGTTGATTCTTGTCCGTAAATTAGTTATACACTATCCTACTTCGCCCAATCGGTGTCAACATGGAAAGGAAAAAAAAGAATGTAATAATAATGGGCGCTGCAGGAAGAGACTTTCATAACTTCAATACGGTGTATAGAGACGATCCGGAATATAGAGTCGTAGCTTTTACGGCAACTCAGATCCCGGATATAGAAGGTCGTAGATATCCTCCGGCTCTTGCAGGAGAACTATATCCTGAAGGGATACCGATAGTTCACGAAGATGACCTACCAGAATTGATCACAAATGAAAACGTAGAAGAAGTTGTATTTGCATACAGCGATGTAAGACATGAATATGTGATGCACAAAGCTTCTAGCGCCATCGCTCTTGGAGCAGACTTTGTCCTTTTGGGTAACAATTCAACAATGATCAAATCCCGGAAACCGTTGATCTCGATCTGTGCAGTTAGAACAGGTTCTGGTAAGAGCCAAACAACTCGAAAGATCTGCGAATTGCTGATAGAGAAAGGGAAAACGGTAAGCGCTATCAGACATCCCATGCCATATGGAGATCTTGAAAAACAGACAGTTCAAAGATTTGCAGAATACGAAGACCTTGATAAACATCAATGTACAATAGAAGAACGTGAAGAATACGAGCCCTATATAGATAAAGGGATGGTAGTGTACGCCGGAGTCGATTACGGCAAGATACTCTTGGAGGCGGAAAAGGAATCCGACATCATCATATGGGATGGTGGAAACAACGATACTTCCTTCTATCGGCCGGACCTGAATTTTGTAGTTCTAGATCCTCATAGAGTGGGACACGAATTAGAGTATCATCCTGGGGAAGTAAATCTACGTATGGCCGATGTTTGCATAATCAATAAATGTGATTCCGCCGACGAGAGGGACATACAAGAATTAGAAAAAAACATAAAGAAAACGAACCCCAGAGCGGATATCATACGTGCTGATTCACCGATCACGGTTGACAAACCAGACATGATAAAAGGTAAAAGAGTTTTGGTCATAGAAGACGGGCCAACTGTTACTCATGGAAACATGGGATTCGGTGCAGGACTTTTAGCAGCGGAAAAATATGGAGCTGCAGAGATAGTCGATCCTCGAGATATCGCTGTTAATTCAATAGATATTACCTTCAAGAAATATCCGCATCTGGAAAAAGTACTTCCGGCTATGGGATACGGAGATTCACAGATAAAAGATCTTGAAAAGACAATCGAAAATTCTGATTGCGATGTTGTGGTTTCCGGTACACCGATAGATCTCGAAAGAGTACTAGAAGTAAGTAAACCACTGGTTAGGGTAAAATACGAACTCGCATTGGATGACGACAACGTATTAAAAGAATTACTCAAAGATTTCTGATACGGCTCATCCGGAAGGTAGTTCGATCCAAAAGGTACTGCCCTTTCCCAATTCGGATTCTACACCTACACGCCCACCCATCCTTTCCACACCTTTTTTAATTATGGCTAGGCCTATACCAGTACCAGGATAAGTTTCACGCCCGTGAAGACGTTCGAATATTTCGAATACCTCTTCATATTTATCCGCTGGAATCCCGATGCCGTTATCTTCGATGGATATACGAACGTATTGATCGTCGGATTTTCCTCTAATTTTTATCTGAGGATTCGAATCAGAGGAGACATATTTTATCGAATTTGATATAAAGTTGGTCAGTATCTGAACCAAGGTGGATGAATGAGCTACTACATCCGGAATGGGTTTATCTATTACGATGTCTGCATCATTTTCCTCTATAATATCTTTCATTTCTTCTAAAACACGCTCTAGGATCTCTTCAGTTGATATACTCCTGAGGTTCATTTCATTGGTAGTCATCCTACTGTACGATAAAAGATCCTGGATCAATATATTCATTCGATTGGCTGCTTCGGATATCCTGTTAGCGTATCCTAAAGCAGTTTCATTGACATCTTGCTTACAATCTTCCAACAGTGCCTGACTGAATCCCTCTATACCTCTTAGTGGCGCTCTTAGATCATGAGAAACGGAGTATGCAAAAGAATCCAATTCCTGATTGACTTCGTTCAATTCCTCCGTCCTTTCCTTAACAAGCTCTTCTAGATGGTCTTTGTATTTTTCGAGTTTTTTCTCGGCCTTTTTACGCTCAGTAATATCTATGGCTATCTCAAATCGTACATCCCTTCCGTCGGTCCATTTGATTACCCGATCGACTATCATCAGGTGCCTGTCGATTATGGGATTGTGATATTCCCAAGTATAGGGTTCTCCCTTATTTTTTAAAATGATATCATTGGTACAAAAATCACATGGTTCATCCCTATCTTGTAATTGCTCGTAACATAGTTCTCCGATCAATCGATAGTCGAATAACCTATGGGCAGCCTTGTTTGCATACAGTATCTCGTATGTTTCCAGATCGGAAACGTATATTATCTCATCTATACTGTCAAATATTGAAAGCAGTTGTTCCCTTTCTTCATTTAGGTCTCTTTGAGTGACCAACCTTTCATAGGCTACGGTAAAATGAGATATCAATATCTCGGCTAGTTCCAAGTCTTTCTCATCGAAATAATTTACCTCCTCTGATAAGGCCTGAAAGACCCCATTATCTCCTATAGGAATGCTAATGGCAGAACGGTAAGAAGGTCTTTTCGGAACAGCAAATGATATTTTATTTAAATCCTTGATTATGAATGAACTACCTTGATGAATAGTTTTTTCCGCTACGCCCTCTATCGAATAGCGAGTCCCTTCTTTTTGTACTCCACCGATAGTCGCCTTAACCTCGAATTCAAAAAGATCGAGCATGTCTATACTGCAGACACTAAAATCTAGGATATTTTTCGCTGCCTCCATGGTTATGGTATAGAGTTCCTTTTCATCAGCTACATTTATCATTTTTTTGGCTACCTCGTGCAGCTTCTTTACCTTGATTTCACTTTCCATCAGTGCCTGACGTGATTCTATCAATTTATCAAGTGTATCCGCCCTCTTTAACGCCAATTCAGCCTGTTTTGCGAATATATTGAGTCTATTAACGTCAGATTCATCGAAATTCTCTTTTAGTTTATTGATCGTTAATACTCCGATCACCTGATGATTGTGGAGGAGAGGGACAGAGATCACGGATTCGTATTTGTCCTCTGTTTGATCGGTCCCAGGTATATGTATTGAGTAAGGATCTTCTTGATCATAATTAATATATATCGTTTTTCCCGATTTATACACATTACCGGATATACCCTTTCCGAAAGGTATTTCATAGGACATTATCTCCTCGTTGTATGAGATATGATTGGAATATATCGGTGTTAAGACTTTATTTTTTGTATCCCCAAGATATACTGTAGAACCGGATGCCTCTAATAATTCGGTGGCTTCATCGGCAATTTTTTTGATAACGCTAGGTAGATCTCTTTCGGCCAATATTGAAAGCATGGTTTCGTATATGCTTTCATAGGTTTTTTTGGATCTCCTGATGGCATTCTCTGCCTTTTTGCGTTGGGATATATCTCTAACAAAAACAAAATCCGCAGATTTACCATCGTACTGTATTATACTAGCATTAAGCTCTACATCGAGCTTCTTATGGGATTTGTCCAAAATTATGGTTTCGTATATCTCAGGAGCCTCTTTGCCAGCCATTCTAATTTTGTAGTTCCGCGATACTTTAGGAAGTTCTTCAGGAGCTATATATATTGCAAAGGGAGTGTTTAATATCTCTTTCTCTTCTGTATACCCCAGCATATCCATCAGTTTTGGATTCACATATTTTAAAACCGAATCTTGAACCACTGCGATCCCATCGTTAGCACGTTCTACGAGGTTTCGATAATTTTTCTCGCTATTTCTTAGCTCGACTTGAGCTTTTTTTGTTTTAGTTACGTCAGTTATAAATCCCTCTATAAGATCGGTGCTTCCATTCTTAGAAGTCAAAACTTGTCCTTGCTCCCAGACCCATTTTTCCTCTCCGTCTTTGGTGAATATGCGATAAGTTAATTTGAATGATTCATTTTCCCGTAATGCCTTCTCAACTTCACCCTCGACGTATGATACATCATCCGGGTGGATCAATTCGAAGTAGGCGAGTTTATTGTTATTCAATAAATCCTCTGGTAAATATCCGGTTAATTCATAGCATCCCTGACTAACAAATTTCATAGTCCAGTTTTTTTCGTTCTTACAGCGGTATGCCATACCCATGAGATTGCTCAAAAGTGTCGACAAAACTCTTTCACTTTCTTTAAGAGCTTCTAACGTATTTCTTTTCTCTGCTGAAGATTTAGCTATGGCTTCTATCTCCTTTGCGATCAGTTCACACTCTGTATTTTTTCTTAAATAACGGTCCGCCCCCAAGTTTATTGCTTTGATTGCGATCTCTTCTTCCCGTTCGGCAGTCAGTATGATGAACGGTATATTGATGCCTTTTTTTCTTAATTGTTTTAACAATACTAAACCATCCATTTCGGGCATCTGGTAATCTGAAACAAAAACATGGAATTCTTCTTTTATCGCTCTCTCGATAGCTTTTTTAGCCGATGTAAATGTATGTATCTTGAAGTTATCGTTGAGCTTCAAAAGTTTATCTCTTGTTTGTAAAAGAAAGGCTTTGTCATCGTCGACCATTATTATTTTTATGGGTTTTTTTACCATGTTTATATATCTCTTTATGAACTATTATCATCTGCAGTTTCTGCATGAATGGATAGCAATTTCAGGGTGGAGTACATACCAAATAGTTGTTTGACTTTATCATTCACTATGTTCATAGATTCTTTTTTATTTCGGAGGAGATACTCTTTGGTCCGGATATGTTCTTGTTTTCTCAAGATCCCGCTTTCTTCCATCTCGTGTAGAAGCGGATAAACTATGCTTGTGCTCAAAGAGATATTGAATAGTCGCGTTAGATCCTCACCTAATTCTTTTCCATTCGCTCCGTTTCGGGCGGCGATCAATAGAATGAAGATCTCTTCTAAACACCAATCCTTTATACGTTTCCGGAAAGTATCTTGCTCAAATATCTGGGAAATCATGTTCGAAAGATGCTTTTCCATCATCTCCACATCTTCAGATAGAATTGCAGTATGAAGTTCTTTTAATTCTTCCAGAGGACTTTCAAAACCCGTGAAATCAAGAATGGATGCTATACAACGATCTGTATCTTTGACCCATGAAAGAGAAACATATACGTTCTTTTTTTGGGTGAATTTATCCGTAAAAGTCATAACGAAACTTCGAGGAGGTAGATCATTATCTATTCGACCCAAAGCTAAGAATTTGTTTACCCTTTCTCTATCTATTTCGTCAACGAAATGGATCCACTGTTTTTTGTTTGTCAATTCTTTAGTCGAGTAACCGGACATGGATTCAAATCCTTTATTTGCAAGAGAGATTGTACCGTCTTCTTCTATCATCACCATGGCCGTACCTGAGGCTTCGAATACGGTACGGTGTTTTTCTTCACTTTCTCGAAGCTCTTTTTGCATACGCTGTTGCTCTAGCTTAGATCTCCATAGCTCCACTTCTTGCATCAAGGTTTGGGCCAGCATACCATACTGTTCTTTCGGGTCACGCCCCTTTATCATGTATCTATTTACACCTAAGTTAAGCGCTTTCATAGCGACTTCTTCCTCGCCTTTTCCCGTAAGTAAAATGAAAGGTATGTCATTTCCATCATCCCTCAATTTTTTCAACAGTTCCAAGCCATCCATCTCCGGCATCTTATAATCAGAAACTACGGCGTCAAAGGAATTCTCTTTTATATAAAATAGTGCTTTAGACGCAGAATTAGCGGTTTCCACGTTTAGTTCTTTGTTCCTCTCTAAGAATAGCTTTGCCTGTTCTAGAACACCTGGTTCATCATCGACAACAAGTATCTTCGTCATGTATCACTCACTGATACATGATAGATTAAGATAGATATATAGTTTAGGTAAAAGTTAGAATCACTGCGTATCAATCATTTCTTAACTCGTTATTCATTATAAATACCGACCCTATCCCAAGCATGGAAGTTGAAAATATTCCCGTATTGATACCCAGAGTTACACCGGATACAGAAGCGAGATACATCACAGAGGACCACATTCCGAGCAGGACAAAGATCCAGAATGTCATACTCAGACCCCTCATCACCATTCTCTTGAGGTAATTATCTTTCGACAGGTGAACTTCTTCGAGAAAAACTGACAGACCCTTTTTATTCATGCCGTGTTCGTGAACTATATGTGTTTCTAAGCCTGAAACCGGTAATCTGCACAGGGGACATTCGTCGTTGCCTTCTTCCGTATTTAGGGGGTTTTTCATGTTTTATTCACCTATACTACCATCGTTTCCAAGACATATACCACTTAGCTTCATTTCGAAAATCGATTCATCTCTCGAAATGGTGATTATAATTCTACGATATTGTATTAAATGAGAATTAAATAATTACTAAAAAATAGGAAATTTCTTAACCCCCTGCTTCTTACCCCTTAATCTATCAGAGGTAAGAAAAATGACGGATGATGGGATAACAGAAAATGCAGAAATAATATTGCGTGAACGGTATCTATTACGTGACCATGAAGGGAAGGTAATCGAAACACCGGATAAACTTTTCATAAGGGTAGCCGATGCAGTGGCTAAAGTCAATGAAAACTATGATGATGAAAGAACTTTTGAGGGAGAAAGAAAGGAATTCTACGAAGTTCTCAAGGATCTAGATTTTGTACCTAATTCACCTACATTGATGAACGCCGGTCTCGAAATGGGGCAGCTGAGTGCTTGCTTTGTTTTGTCGCCTAATGATCATATGGATAGTATATTTCAGCAGGTGAAGAATGCCGCAAAGATATTCCAATCCGGAGGCGGTGTAGGCTATTCATTCTCGAGATTGAGACCTAAAGGAGATACCGTCAAATCCACAGGCGGCGTCGCCAGCGGTCCTGTTTCTTTCATGCGGGTCTTCGACGAGATGTGCAACACTATCAAACAGGGAGGTAAAAGAAGAGGTGCTCAGATGGGTATGATGTCCGTTCAGCATCCGGATATAGAGGAATTCATAACTTCCAAGGACGAAGAGGACTCACTCAATAATTTTAATATATCCGTTGCGGTGACCGAAGAATTCATGGAGGCCGTAAGATACGGTGAAAAATATCCTCTGATCAATCCTCATGATGATGAGGTTGTTAAAAAATTAGATGCCCAGAAAGTTTACTCCAAGATAATCAAACAAGCCTGGAAGAACGGCGAACCAGGTATCATATTCATAGATAAGATAAACAAAGGAAATCCCTTCGATGTAGAGAAATATCCCGAACACTCTATCGACGCCACAAATCCATGTTTTACCGCAGATACTAGAGTATACACCTACGAAGGATTGAAGCGCATCGGAGACCTGGCAGGTAGAGAAAATATCGATCTGGTCATAGATAAGAGAGAACACGATACCAATCCGCTTACAGGATATAATGTACGGAAAACCGGAGAACGACCTATTTACAGACTGAACACCAAAGAAGGATACAGTGTGAGGTTGACAGACAACCATAAAATAAGAACAGATAAGGGTTGGTTGAAAGCAAAAGATCTTGTAGCCGGGGACAATATACACATACTGAACAAAAAGGGCGGTTTCGGAACAGAAGGTAATTTTGACTTGGGAGCCATAATCGGTTGGCTGGTCGGGGGTGGAACTATCAAATCCGATCGTGCTGTTCTATCCTTCTTCGGAAGTGAAAAACAGGAACTTTCCCAACCATTTGCCGATATGGTTCATCGTGTAGTGGATGGTACCGAAAAAGCAAACAGATCCTACACGATGTCCCCTATAGATGTAAAGGGCAGGGACGAAGTTCGTGTCCGATCCCAGCGTTTACTGCGAATAGTTGAAAAAATGGGCTTGGATAAAAACAAACACCAGGTTCCCGAAGAAGTGTTCCAAGGTAGCGAAGAGATGCAGCGAGGATTTTTAAAGGCCTTATTTACCGCGGACGGAAGTTTCCAAGGTACCATTGTAAAAGGCGGGTCTGTCAGATTGGCACAGAGTGATCTACCACTACTCAAACAAGTTCAGCAGATCCTATTGAACTTTGGTATAGCTTCCCGGATATATGAAAGATACGAGTGCAGGGCACAGCACGAACTTGTCATCAGCAAAAATAATCTGATCAGATTCCGTGAAGAGCTAGGATTCTTAACTACAGAAAAGCAAGAAAGATTAGACGATCATCTGAGTAAATTGTCGCGAGGTCCTTACAGAGAATACTTCAAAGCTAGTTTTACCAGATTGGAAGAAGATGGATTCGAGGCGGTCTACGACCTGACTGAACCGGTGACACATTCGTTCGTAGCCAATGGTATCGTTGTTCACAACTGCGGCGAGCAGCCCTTAGAGGATTTCGAGGCCTGCAACCTGGGACATATCAATCTCAATCATTGCGTAAAGGACGGAGAGATAGACTGGGATAAATTGGAAAAACTCGTTTCCACCGGTGTTCGTTTCTTAGATAACGTTGTAGATGCAAGCGATTTCCCGGATGTTGTCGGATATAACGGAGAAGAAGATGCCATCACCAAACGTGTGCAATCGAATAGAAAGATAGGCCTGGGAGTGATGGGCTGGCATCACATGTTGATCAGATTAGGTATCCCTTACGATAGCAAAAAAGCGTTGAATACAGCAGAAAAGGTCATGGGATTTATTCAACGTAAAAGTAAAGAAGAAAGTCAAAAGATAGCCGAATCTCGGGGGAATTTCCCGAACTGGGAAGAATCCATATATGACAAACCCATGCGAAATGCGACAACAACTACCATAGCTCCAACGGGTACAACAAGTATGATAGCCGATACTAGCGGGGGGATAGAACCTTTGTTTGCAGTTTCTTACGTTAAAAATGTCTTAGACGGTAAGAAGCTGGTCATGCCGGATCCGGTGTTCGAAGAGATAGCTAAGGAAAGGGGTATCTACAACGAAGAATTGATGGAAAAGGTTGCTAAAAAGGGTATGCTAAAGGATATTTCCGAGATACCGGAAGATCTTAGAGCGGTTTTTGTTACTTCTATGGAGATTAAACCAGAATGGCATATACGTATGCAAGGTGCTTTCCAGAAATATGTAGATAATGCGATATCAAAAACCGTTAATTTTCCAAATGAAGCTACGGAACAGGACATAAAAAGAGTATATGATCTAGCCTACGATTTAAAATGTAAAGGAGTAACCGTTTACCGGAGCGGCTCCCGAAGCGAACAGGTGATGGAGGTAGAGGGAGATGAAAAAGGAAAGGTAGATGTCTATGAGAGGCGACCTAGAAAAAGACCCCATGCGATCAAAGGTACGACACAAAAGTTACCAACAGGCTACGGAGGTCTTTATGTTACCGTAAACGAAGACGAACATGGCCTTTTTGAAGTATTTGCACAGATCGGAAGGTCCGGAGGTTTCACTCAATCCTTTACAGAATCTTTAGCACGATTGATTTCACTATGTTTACGCAGCGGTATTCCACCGGAAGAAGTTATCAGTCAGCTGGAAGGTATTCGCTCTCCGGAAGTAAGTTTCATGAACGGAGAAAAGATCGTCTCTATACCAGATGCTATGGCCAAAGCCATAAGATGGCATATACATGGAAAACCTAAGGCTGAGCAGGCACGACTTCCTACGGAACAGCATGACAATGATATCATGGAGATCGTGGACAAAGGACTCAATCCTTCCTGTCCGGATTGTGGCTCCATGATGTATCTCAGCGAAGGATGCTGTAAATGTCCCTCATGTGGATACAGTCAGTGCTGATGGTTCTTTACAATGCAAAACTATATAAGTATGGAGTGTTACACACAGAACACATAAGCAAAAAGGAGGTGAAAAAAAACCATGAAAGGAAAAGTAAAATTCTTCAGCAGAATGAAGAACTACGGATTCATCAAACCAGAAGATGAGAGCGAAGATCTCTTCGTACACGGAAGTGAAATCGAATCGGCTGGTATGTTAAACGAAGGCGACGACGTTGAGTTTGAAAAAGAACCCAGCGATAAAGGACCCCGTGCCGTTAACGTAAAGAAACTGTAAGTTCAAAACAAAACAGCACAAATAGAAGCTGTGAACCTTTAGGTTATATCCTTTTATAACCGAGTGGGGTTCTCGAGACGTTTATTTCGTTAGTATAGTTCCCCCTCGCACTTTCTATCTTTTTATTTTTTTTTTATCCGTTAAGCTCATAATGTTCCTATGTTATGGAGTTACAATGTATCACTTGGAATGCAAGAGCAGATTGATGAAGAAAGACCGTTTTATCCTGGGAGAAGGAAGAGCGACTCTTTTAAAACTGATAGGCAGCACAGGCTCTATTTCCGATGCTGCGAAAGAGATGGGGATGTCTTACCGTCATGCGTGGGGCGAAGTCAAAGAGATCGAAGATGCTATGGATGGAGAAGTTGTTAAAACACAAAGGGGAGGTGAGAAAGGAGGAGGAACCGAGTTGACTGCCACGGGTAAAGAACTTTTGAACATTTACCATGAGATGATGGAAGAGCACTCGGCCAAAAGGTATCTTCGTCCCGGCTTAACAGTGGATGGTATAATCGTTTCAGATGATAAGATACTTCTCATTAAACGGAAGAATCCGCCGTATCAAGGAATGTATGCTTTACCGGGAGGTTTCGTAGAGTATGGAGAAACTGTTGAAGATGCCGTTGTGAGAGAGATCGAGGAGGAAACCGGTCTTAAAACATCAGTAAACGAATTGATCAGTGTATATTCTAAGCCGGATAGGGACCCTCGAGGGCATACCGTATCAACAGTGTTTTCATTGAATCTGGATGACGGTAAAATTAAACACGGGAGCGATGCTTCAGAAGCTAGTTATATTCCCTTGAAGGAGCTTCCGGAACTAGCATTCGACCATTCACAGATAATAGACGATTACCTACGCCTTTCTGGTGATCAAACGGTATCTAACGCCGGTTCCCTTTAAAGCATTGTACAGTTCGGTTACTATCTCAGCGTATTCCTCTGTAGTGTTGTACTCCTTAACAAAATCGTACTCCCCCACAAAGGGAGAAAAATTAAGATCCTTTAGCTTTTTGATAACATTCAAGGGTTCGTCTCCCTCACAGTGGAAGTAAATTTCTATGTACACTTTCATATCGTCGAAAATATATGGTATATTATAAAAGAATTTTGGTGAGTAATTTAAATACATCCTGTTAATCCTTTTTATACGATGGTTAAGCGAAGGCATCAAAAGATGGCCAGAAAACGTATCGATAGACTCTTCGAAGAGGCTAAAAAAGCCGCATCAGATGAAAGGATGGACAGAGCTGACAGATACGTAGAGCTTGCCAGAAAGCTAGGTATGCGATACAATGTTTCACTGATATCTCAATATCGTAGAAGGATATGTAAGAAGTGTTATTCGTATATGCATCCCGGTGTTTCTTGCCGCGTCCGTCTCAGAGACGGTATGCTTATAACTAAGTGTAACAGATGCGGAACCATAAACAGATATGTGTACCAACGGTAAGTGACAAAATGAAAGATAAAAGAATCAAAATAATCGGTCAGGATATGAAAGCTACTGTTCGGATCGGTAAGAACGGTCTGACGGAGAATATGGTCTCGGAGATAACTCGACAGCTGGAAGATGAAGATATAATCAAAGTAAAAGTCCTGAGAAATGCACCGGAAACGGACATGGACGAGGTCTCTAAACTCATACTCGATAAAGTCGATTGTCGTGTGGCCGAGATACGTGGTCGTACATTGAT
>SKVC01000042.1 GCA_007129655.1 Thermoplasmata archaeon | reverse complement strand
GTTGTCACTTCTCCAGGCCCTGGCAGATCCTCAAGCCATATCTCAGCGAACCCTTCGTCTACCTCTATGGGTATCTCATCTTCCTGGAACAGCTGATATCCCACCACTCCAGCGATTATCACCACCGGCACCACAAACACGGTGATGAGTTTCTTGCTTTTCAATTTCATCTTGATCACCTTTAT
Source organism: Thermoplasmata archaeon (assembly GCA_007129655.1). Taxonomy (GTDB): domain Archaea; phylum Thermoplasmatota; class Thermoplasmata; order Halarchaeoplasmatales; family Halarchaeoplasmataceae; genus Haladaptatiplasma. Next base: position 5,541 of record SKVC01000042.1, on the reverse strand, counting down.
TACTGAACATCCATAATCGCACAACACTATAAAACTTTTACTATAATAATATATGGTCGGCGCGGCAGCTATAGCTACCGTATAGTTGGTATCTGTAAAACCCTACTGTAAGGAGAAATCATAAAACTCGCCGTACCAAAAGTCTATTATAATGTATCCTGATTTTTACAGCGATGAACGATTCAATCGAAGAAGTAATACGGACGGTAAAAGAAGGACGGTTCGCCATGATATACGACGTGGATGGAAGGGAGGAAGAAGTGGATCTGGTGATACCTTCATTTAACGTGGGTCCGGATGAAGTCAGACGGCTGAGAAGGGACGCCGGTGGGTTGATATGCGTGACAGTACCGCCGGAGACTTGGAAAGAACTTGAGCTGCCGTATCTTCATGAAGTTTATAAACACGCTTCTTCGGAATATGAAATATTATCTCATATGAAAGCTGATGACATACCATACGATGAGATATCCACGTTCACTCTATCGGTGAATCACCGAGATACCTTCACCGGTATATCCGACGATGACAGAGCGTTGACTATCAGCAAGTTCGCCGAGATCGGTGAAAGTTTAGAAGGTATGGACGACGATGATGCAAGAAGGTTGTTCGGTAAGGAATTCAGAACCCCGGGGCACGTATTCCTGCTTAATGCCACCGACGGTCTGGTGGATAACAGGATGGGGCACACTGAACTCACGACTGCACTACTGGTGCTAGCCGACATGTATCCCAGCATGACCATCTGTGAGATGCTGTCCTCCGACGGAGATAGTATGACCGAAGCGGAGGCTGCGGAATACGGTAAAGCCAACGATATTCCTCTATTGGAAGGTAAGGACATCAAGAAGGCCTGGGAGAAGCGGCATGGTTAAAAGAACGGTGATGGCCGCAGGTGTCTTCGACCTGATACATATGGGACATATAAACTACCTCCAGGAAGCAAAAAAATTGGGTGATCGATTAGTCGTGGTGGTCGCAAGCGACGAAACCGTTAGACTAAATAAGCACGAACCCTTGATGAGTCAAGAGACACGGGCACATATGGTAGGTTCACTTAAACCGGTGGATGAAGTTATCATCGGCCGGACGGGGGATCGTTTTGAGGTGGTCGAAGAGATACAGCCGGACGTGATAGCTTTAGGGTATGACCAGACCCATGATGAAGAGATACTGAAAGAGGAATTGGGGAAGAGGGGGATAAAATCGGAAGTTAAACGTCTTGAACATTACAATCATGACCTAGATGCAACCCGTAAGATAATAAGGAAGATAATAGATTGGTACGGCATGAAGAAGGAGTTAGATGAGGTGGAAGGCAGATGAAGAAGATCGGTATCGCCGACACCACCTTCGCACGCGTCAATATGTATAAAAGCGTGGTTGACGAGCTAGCTTCCATAGGTACGGGATATACCACCGAAAGGTACACCGTCCCGGGTATAAAGGACCTGGCTATAGCATCCCAACGACTGATCAAGAACGGTTGCGATATCGTCATCGCACTGGGGATGCCGGGCCCGGAGCCAATAGACAAACAATGTGCCGACCAGGCCTCACGTTCGTTACTTGACGTTGAGATCAAACATGATATTCACATTCTGGAAGTCTTCGTTCACGAAGACGAAGCAGATAATGAAACCGAGCTTGCCGAACTTGCACATAATCGTGCGAGAGAGCATGCTATTAACGCATATGACCTGCTATTCCGTCCCGATAGACTTCAGCGAGCCGCTGGAACCGGGCAGAGAGAAGGACATCCCGATGCAGGTCCAATAAGGAGATGATATATATGGTTAAAAAAATGAAGATAGGTATAGTGGTATCGCAATTCAACTACGATATCACAAGTATGATGCTAGAGAGGGCGAAAGAACACGCTGATTTCCTGGGTACGGAAGTTGCAGAAGTGATCCACGTACCAGGTGTATTCGATATGCCTTTGGCTATCAAACGACTGCTGAACAAAAAAGAAATAGACGGTGTTGTCACCCTGGGTGCGGTTATCAAGGGCGAAACGGACCACGACGAAACCGTGATAGCTCATGCCGCCAGGAAGATCGCAGATCTGGCACTGGAATTCGATAAACCCGTAAGTTTGGGAATCACCGGACCGGGTATGACCCGGATGCAGGCCCAACAGAGGATCGAAAGGGCGAAGGCTGCTGTTGAGAGTGTTGTAAAACTATACGAGAATACCTCGTAATAGATAAAATTAAGTAGTTCCTTGCGATTATAACCACGATGGCCTACACCATCCCTAGTGAGAAGGAAATAGAGGATGCACTTAGGATAGTCATAAGAAGGATGAAGGCGGTGGGTTCTTTACGTAAACTCAGAGAGTTAGTTATCAAAGAACTACGTATAAAGAACCCCTCCTATACCGTAGGTCATGACCGGTTACGAGAGATCGCTGTTACCTCACCGTTCGTTCATACCCACATCGAAGCGAGACATGTGGAAGAGAGAAAAAATCTCAAAGGAAAATGTCCCGTTTGCGGTGGAAATTTGAATAAAACTAAGAACGAAACTATCTTCGGCGGTACGGTAACCATCGGTTACAAATGTAATTCCTGCCCATACTGGACAACACTGAAGATGCGGGTTCCTACCCGTTATCGATTTGAATACGATAAGGAGCACTCTTAGATGGAGATAAGATACGAACACGGGATCTGTTTAGAAGACAAAAATAGAAAGGTAATACTGGACCCTTCGCGCCAGAGTGACATCGGAGTAGTCACCCACGGACACATGGATCATCTGGTGAAGGACGCCTACATGACCCACCATACATTGGATATCTTAGGCGTACGCACCGGTGAACGAAGGGGTAAAGGTATACACTATGGGTTTCCCCGGCCTGTAGGAGGATTTGATATCACTTTGTATCCTGCGGGACACGTATTCGGCTCTGCCATGGTCATGGTTGAAGATGTATTGTATACCGGGGATTTCAACACCGACGGAGGGAAAACCTGCGGTAAAGCATCTGCATACAGATGCAATACGTTGATAATCGAGACTACTTATGGAAAGATAGATTATCGTCTACCTTCAAAAAAAGAGGTTATCGATGATATGCTGGCCTGGACAAGATCCGAGGTCGACGAAGGACCGGTCGTCTTCGGTGCCTATGAATTCGGCAAGGCTCAGGAAGCCATATCTCTTCTGAACAGCATCGGCGAAGTCCCGTACGTCCCCGAGAAGGTTGCCAGGTTGAATGAAATATACAACAAACACGGTGTTTCTTTGAAGTACAGAACCGGAACACCAGAAGGAAATTTTACCGCCGTCGTCCCGCCTTCTGATCTGAAAAAATCGCCCGGAGCTCTGGTTGAACTTGCCAGGAAGAACAACGGCACATGCGCCTATCTGTCGGGATGGTGCGCCTTTTACTCGTTCTTTCACTCCATGAACATAGATGCACAGTTTCCGCTGTCCGACCACGCCGGGTTCGACGAACTCATGGATTACGTAAAAAGATGCCAACCTGAGAGAGTTTTTACCGTACACGGTAGTGCCAAGGAATTTGCTCGCTCGGTAGAGGAAGAGTTGGGCATCGAAGCCACGGCACTGAAGTGAAGTGTTATTTTGGAGTTATTTCTAACAATTCGACATCGGGACTAATTTTTGTACTCCGGTGCGATAATTCATATCTTTATTTTGTAGTTTTTTCATCAAAGCTCTATACGATTTATCCATGATAACCTCTTTGGCAATTGTGTTTGCATAAAATTTATAAGTATTATAATCATTATACAACATACATGAGCAGAACAACAATTGCTGTTAAATACAGTACGAAACACGATTTAAAGATGCTGGGAAGGAAAGGTGAGACTTACGATGAGATAATCGAGAGACTCCTTAAGTTGAGCAAGGACGAATTGGATCTAATAAACGAAGTTTATCGACGGATAGAAAGAACAGACCGCAAGGAGTACGTTAAACTTGAAGACTTATGACATCCTCTTGAACCCGAAGGCTGTAAGGGAACTCAAGAAACTTCCTATGGATATGCAAAAGCGGTTCAAAGAGGGTTTGGACAAACTCGCCCGAGCGCCTAAACGGTCAGAAAGCGGTAAATATATTTCTAAATTATCCGGAACCTGGGAACCGGACCTTTACCGTTTAAGAATAGGCGAATACAGAGCGATATACTGGGTCGATGAAGAGAAAAAAGAAGTGCTGGTTGAAAAGATAGCTCCAAGGAAAAAGGCATATCACGATCTGTCAGATATTCTCTGATTTTTTAGTTCATCGTTACAGGGCGAAAATTATATACCTCTACGGAGTTTAAACCGTTCTATGGAATACAGAAGAGAGGGAAACATACTCATGGCGAAGCTGGATCATGAAACAGACATTTTTGAGGTACTTACGGAATTATTCAAAGATACACAAGGAGCCATGGTTGTATCCTGTATCGGGATGTTGAAGGACTTTCAGTTAGGTTACTACGATTCGGAGAGCGGCGAATATCAGTGGAAAGATTATCCCGATTGTATGGAGCTTTTATCACTATGCGGAAGTGCCGCTAAGGACGGAAGCATACATCTGCACGCTGTGGTTTCCGGCAAGGACCATGCAGCCGTCGGAGGGCATCTGAAGGGCGGTATGATCCATAACGTTGTGGAGTTGACGGCCATCGTGCCCGAGAAAGTGAAGCTGATCCGCAGATTGAACGATGTAACAGGCTCTAAGTTGCTTTCGGTAGAGTGAGCAAATGGCTTACGAACAGTTCGACCACACCGCGGATATAGGAATAAAGGCTACCGGCGAAACTCTTGAAGAAACCTTTGGCGAGGCGGCGAAAGGTTTGTTCAGCGTGATCACAGATATAGATAAAGTCGAATCCGTGGGTGAGTACCGAATAGAGATGTCAGCCCATGATCACGAAGAGCTATTGGTGGACTTTCTGTCTGAATTGATATACCTCTTCGAAGTGGAATCTCTACTGTTCTCTGAATTCGACGTAAGCATCACTTCCAACGACGAGAAGAAACTGGCTGTAACAGCTAGAGGAGAAGAGATCGACGACGAACGACATGAACTCTTACAGGCGGTGAAGGCGGTTTCTTATCATGACATCAAGGTTGATCAGGAAGGAGAGATACGTGTAATATTCGACGTGTGAGCATTGTCATCGTAAATGTTATATATGGACCTTATTTGCCACTTGAGAACCGGCTGATATAAGATGTCTGTAAATAACGTAGGATCAACAAACAAACGCATGCCTCAGGAACCGAAGACTTCAGGATATATCTCGGGATTTTTTATTGTTGCTTTAGGTTTGGTTGGATTGATGTTCATATTTTTTACCACATGGACACATAGATTTGATGAAGTCGTATATCTGGAAGATATAGGGTTATCCAGATATTCATCATTTCCTCTTATATCTATCATTCTTAGCATATTTATTGTTGCGGGTGGTATAGGTATTATTTCCTCATTACTACTAAATGATCTTGAGGTTTTCAGTAAAAAGAAATCTGATTGGATAAAATACATAATTGGAATCATCATTTTCAT
>SKVC01000142.1 GCA_007129655.1 Thermoplasmata archaeon | reverse complement strand
CATGGAGTCTATGTTGCGAGCGGCTCGGGTGTACGCCCGTGGTTTGAATGACACCCCCTGTAATTCAAGGAGTTCCGCTATCTCGTACAAGATATTGGCGACCTTTTTGTTTATCATGCATGGTTATACGGATAAGAGTAATTTAAGATTGTTGACCGTTGATACTTAACTACAAAAGGTGCGAATGGCAATCGCAGATATTGACGAAATCTGCGAATGGTGGCCGCAGATAGCAGAGATATCGAGCCGGAAAACATAACAATATTAATATCCGTCCACCTATACCGTATAACGATGAAATATTCTGTTGTGGTACTATTGTCGGCGGGTATCGACTCGCCGGTGGCCGCCCATATGCTCGCCGAGAGCGGAGCCCATGTGACCCTGCTCCATATGGACACAAGACCATTTACCGACGATAGAACCATGGAGAACGTTCGTTCATTGGTGAAGAAGTTGAGAGAGTACCATCCGGAGATGGCCGGATACAGCGCAGGATTCGGTGAGATGGAAAAAGCCATCGCACAGAACGCGAATCCGAGATATCAGTGCATACTGTGTAAGCGGAATATGTATCGTGCCGCGTCTAAATTTGCCATAGAAATAGGTGCGGATGCCATCGCTACCGGTGAGAGTCTCGGACAGGTAGCTTCCCAGACACTTTCCAACCTTGTGGAAGAAGACGCCGCCGTGGATATCCCTGTGCACCGACCGTTGATCGGGTTGGACAAGAACGATGTCATCGAAATCGGTAGAGAGATCGGTACTTACGAACTGTCCATACAACCTGCCGTATGCTGCATGCTTACACCCAAAGGCCCGAAATTATCCTGTAAAAAAGATGATGTGCTGAAGGAGGAAGATAAATTGGATTGGGGTGGACTGATCGAAGATCTGGTTTTTGAACCCATTGGTGAAAGATGATGTATCATATGGTAAAGCCGTGCTCGGACTCCGGTGCCTTCATTGCGGAACCGATGCACAAGATCAAGCTGGATATGTCGTTGTGCGAACAGATATTCAAAGATAATGGCTATACAATCAAATTCTCTTCAAAGGTCATACTGTTGATAGAGGATACTATTGAATATCCGGAGGTGGGTATATACCCGTCCGGTAAATTACTATTTAAGAGTACGGATCACGAAGTTGTCAGTAGGATGTTCGAATCCCTTAAACCCCTTTTGAAAAACTGTATTTGTGTATCATAACAAATATTTTTTAACTATCTCCACGAATTTTTTTACTTCATCCATGGTGTTGTAAAAATAGAAAGAAGCCCTTGTTCCCCCTTCGATTTTATTTTTATTGTACCACGAATGAACACACTGCATACCGCCTCTTGTGAGTATACCTTCTTCTTCCAGTAAAATAGAGACTTCGTGTGCCCCGAGTTCATCTACGTAGAAATTGAATATTCCGCTTCTTTCGGAGGCTTCTTCAGGACCGATTATGTGTACATATTCATGCAATTCTTTTGTGGCGAATTCGTTAAGCTTGATCTCATGCTCGTGTATGTTATCCATACCTATATCCATCAGATACTCTACGGCGGTTTTGACTGCAAAAAGACTTGCATAATTCTGCTGACCACTTTCGAATTTTCGTGGACAATCTTGAAGGAACGCTTCCCGGGACGTAGTGTTCTTGACTCCGCCGCCTCCGTATAGAAGTGGCTCTATATCGTCGAGTAAATCTTTTTTACCGTATAGAACCCCGACACCTGTAGGACCGATCATCTTGTGTACCGAAAACGCTATCAGATCCACATCGATCTTTTGTACATCTATCGGACGGTGAGGTACGCTCTGTGCGGCATCCAACATGAATATCCCACCGTGATCGTGAACCACTTCAGCTACTTCCTTTGCAGGTATTGTGGAACCGTCAAGGTTGGATGTATGTACCATGGAGACGAGTTTGACTTTGGTGCTCATGGCTTCCTTAAAGGCTTCCATATCAAAGTTCCCGTTGTCCGTTGGGACTTGCCGATAGGTTATACCTGTATTATCCTGCAGTTTTATCCATGGGACAAGGTTACTGTTGTGCTCTTTATCCGTAGTTAACACCACATCTCCTTTTGTGAGATTCATACCTTTGGACACTAGATTGATAGCTTCAGTACAATTCTTTGTGTATACAATTTCATCCGTGGATTTTGCGTTGATAAGTTTCCGTAAAGAATCTCTTCCGGCTTCGATCCTCCGCTGCAGTTCTAGGGAAAGCGAATGGGTACTTCTTCCGCTGCATACCGAGAATTTTTCGTAGTATTCCCTTACCGCTTCGGTTACCTGACATGGTTTCAGGCTGGTGCATGCATTATCTAGATAGATCCAGTCGCTTACAATGGGAAAATCCTTTCTTATCTTAGATATGTTCATCTTATCGCCCCACATATTCCGAGTAAAGTGCTTTTGCTTTCTTTACGTCGTCTGTTCCCTTGACTATCAACCTTCCGTCGCTGAAAAGGTTCAACTCGTGTTTTTCCGAAGGTATCTTTAACATTGATTTCCCCATCAATTTAGATCGAGGATATCTATTTGCGATGGCCTTGAGGTCAAGCTGGATCTCATCTCCCGGAGATACCTGCACGGAATTTCTACCACACAGCTCAACCGCTAGATCTTCTTCCTCTTCAAGATATTTAAATTCGTGTTTTTCACAGCAAGGACATTCATCGTTCCTAGATATGGTCATTAACTCATACTCGTTCTTCCAGAGATCCATGGTGAGCATTTCCTTACGTATTTCCACACCCATGAGCATCTTTACAGCTTCCGTGGAGGCGACGTTGGCCATGATCCGAGGTATGCTGAAAAGTACGCCGGCAGTGGCACATGTTTCCATACTTCCAACCCTTGGTTTTTTCGGTAGTAAACATCTCAAGCACGGGCCCTTGCCGGGAATGATATCCATGGTCATCCCGTAAGTACCTAAAATAGCGGTGTATATCCATGGTATGTTATGTTTAATGCAGGCATCGTTGATTATGTACCGTGTCTTCATGTTGTCGGTACAGTCCATCACAACATCAGCGCCTGTGATCATATCTTCTATGTTGTTTTTGTTTACATCGATAACCAGTGTTTCTAGTTCAACGTTAGAATTCACTTTTTTTAAATGATCATACATTACTTCGGCCTTTGGTTTACCGATATCTTCTTCGGTATAGACGGTCTGCCTTTGAAGATTGGACAACTCCACAAAGTCTCTGTCGATCAGCTTAATATTACCTACACCGCACCTAACTAAGGCATCAGCCGTTACGGAACCCAATCCGCCGAGCCCGATTATTACGGCAGTACCATGCCCAATACGTTTCTGACCTTCTTCACCCACTTCTTTGAGCACCGTTTGCCGGGAGTATCTATCCATGTACGGCAATCACCTCGAAGATAAATATAATTTTGGCCGATGTTCTTCGCACAATCGACCTTCTACCTGGCTGTCGATAAGTTCTTCCTGCCAATGTGAATTGTACAGTGGACAACCTCTTCTGGAGCAAAAAGGTACTCCCGTGATCCTCCACATCACGGTTTGAAGTGCATAGGAGATTATTGCTTTGCTCATCCTTTCGTCACCGTACCTCATGTAATTTACGTCGCAAGGACCTTCGTTTCCGATGTAATACGATCTCGGTCTGGCAGGGCCTTCTACTATCCCATCTGTGGATATTATTGAAGGGATCGAGTTAAGAACAGCTCTGATGTGATATCTTGCATCCCCTTTCTCCAGAGTTCCCATCAAACGTGGTGTTACTGCGATCATATGATACTTGCTATTTTTCTCCGGTAAATACATCATACGAGAAAGTTTCCAGCCATCATATATTATACCTCTAATATTTTTTCCCGCAAGTATCTTCTTTTCTATGTCTATTTCAACCGGTAAGGGAGAACGGAAAACCCTTGATTTTACATCTGCGATCCGGGTGCTAGCGATCTCTTCCGGCGTGCTTTCTCTACTGTACTCGCGGAATATATCACCTTTTACTATTATGTTTATACCCGTTATTTCATGCAATCCGCTTGCTATGTAATTGGCATCCAGTCCTTCGATGGTTTCATCGATGTGAAGTATAATTTGTCGAAATGGTATCTCAACCGAGTAACTCATCAGCTACCTTCGCCCCCGCACGACCGGACAACAGCATCGACCCGAATGTGGGACCCATCCTGGGTAAACCGAAGGTGGTGGAAACCGCCATCCCGGTCACTACAAGACCGTCGTGGACACTGCCGGTATGCTCTACAACAAGGTCTTCGGATTCCTCCACCCACATTCCCCCGAAACCTTTGGTTTTAAGTAAACCGCGCTCTTCCATCTTCTTGACTACACAGGCATCGTGGCCGGTGGCATCGATAACAACTTTGCATTCCAGAGCGATAGGGTCGACGCAGGTAAGTTGCCTCGGTAAGCTGGAAACCGGAGTCCAGTTAACGACCACGCCACCTATTCTATCCTTTTCCCTAAACACCACATCGTCGAATTCCGTCATATTTAGTATATGCACTCCTTCATCACATGCAGAGGCTATCAATTTCGAACAGGCATGGGGTCCGAGTGTGGTGTAAAGATTGCCTTGCTTTTTGTAAGGTATCCCCAATTCATCCAATATCTCCTCGCCGGGGTGTCTTACCGTTACCGTGTTCATCAAGAATCCGCCCAACCAGAAGCCTCCGCCGAGATAATTGTTCCTTTCGATCACTAAAACTTTTCTTCCCTTCATAGCTAGATCCCGTGCAGCCATAAGTCCGCTGGGTCCGCCACCGATGATCACCACTTCGGAATCCGCATGCTCTTCCAGCAGATTTCCAAATTCTTTGACTATGGCTCGTGTAACATCCTTTTCTGTCGCTCTTTCAAACATATACTCCCCAATATCACGGTGTTATATATTCTTTTTGAGAGAAGATGTTGTGCCATATCATAAAAGATGAGGCTTTTGACAAACGTAATTTTGGCTTAAGAGAACGATAATAAGTTCATATCTTCTTGCAGACGCGGCAAAATAGTTCGTCGAGTTTTTCCTGTTCGAGGGCTTCCTTTCTTAGCAAAACGTGGATCTCAAGGGCTATCTCCCTTGACTCCTTTAATATCTCTTCGGAAAGAACATCGCATCCTCTGACACCGGATATATATTGGGATACCGCGGGCTGAGTAATTTTCAGTGCATCGGATATCTCCACCTGAGTTAGTCCGAACTCTTTGTAAAGAACGTTGACTATGCAGGACTTTACCGATGGTAGATAATCCCTGACGAAATCCTCGCAGCGCATATTTACCTTAAAGAGTAGGCGATATAAGAATATATCTCTTACAGGGATATTTTGCCTTAAATTCTCTTATATCTATCCAACTTATCCGGGGTGGATGCTCGACCGTCGGCTTCCTTGGCAAGATTATCCCCTTCTCGGTGTTTTCTACCTAGGGATGACGATTGAGTTAATAGGTACAAGAATATCAGTAATATGATTATACCATAAAATATTAAACAGCCTGTATCCGCGTAAAAAACAAACACCAATATCAGCGCTCCGGCCACGACTATTGCGATGATGCCAGGGAGAAGTATATTCGGTCTCTTCTTTACTACATGGGGTTTATCCATAGGATATTTGTTCTCCACTATCTCAGTTTCATCGATATGATTTACCAGAAAGTGACCGCACCACTTACAACGTTCATTTCCGTGATGCAGCGGTTCTCCGCAATTAGGGCATGCATCATCGTTTTTT
>SKVC01000016.1 GCA_007129655.1 Thermoplasmata archaeon | reverse complement strand
ATTTTGTATTATTCGATCGACGTTTCAGGTGGAAACGTTCCCGAAGCAACAATAATGTTCGAAGAATTTAACATATTGGAGAACCCGCAATTACTATTCCTTATTGTATCTGTATTCGCCTACTTCATACGTTATTTCCCAAAAAAATATTTCAAAGATTACAAAGAAATGTTCCCTCAAAAGAACTATAAAAAAGCAGAAAAATGTAGGCCTGTTCATTTACTTTCGGGGATAGCAACGGCTTTCATCTTTGTGATCTACTTTTTCCCTACATTAGGCGGATTTTTTGTAAATGGACTTTTCCTCATTATAATCGGGGGAGTCCTAACAGCCCTTTTTGGAGTACTATCTCAGTTTATATATTCGATGAAAAAAAAGAACATACCGGAAGAATCTCTTGCAACAATGAGTACCACAAGACCTAGAACACGTAAAAAAACAGTACGAAGAAAAACAACACGAAGAACAGTAGCTCCAAAGAAAACTTCTAAAAAAGGATCAAAGATAAAGAGAACATACTGCGATTGGTGCGGAGAATTTTTTACAGTACATAAAGAGAGGAATTTACTTACAGTGGATTGTCCGTCATGTAGTAAAAGACAGCATATGTTGAAAGAAGGATATAATTATCTTTTCTTGGATCCTAACGGAAATAACTCATTTTCTTTGCTTATAGAATTTATCAAAGAAGGTTTACCAGTTCTAGTTATAACAACTAAAATGCCTTCTAAGTTAGAAGAAAAGTACGGGCTACACAGGGCAAAGATCATGTGGGTTTCTGATCAGGTTAACAGCAAAAACGATGTGCTCAATCCAAAAAGATTAGACTTTGAAATTACACGAGCCATTACAAATTTTTCTAAAGAGAACGAAAGGGCGGTAATATTTGTTGATGGTTTTGAATATTTACTGGTAGAGAATGGCTTTGAAAAGGTATCAAAATTTATAAAAAAGACTACGGATACTTGTTCACTTAATGCCAGTACATATATGATTTACGTCAATCCGAATTCAATATCTAAACAAGAACTGAGTATATTAAAAAAGGAATTCGACAATATCGAGGACCTAAGAGATCCAAAAGAGAAAAATAATTGATATAGATCAATTTCAGTCAATTCCACCGATCAAACAAATCGTTGTTGATCTCTAAAGTATCGAGTATCTTACCTACTATAAAATCAACTAGGTCTACTACAGTTTTAGGGGCACTGTAAAAGCCGGGGGAGGCGGGTAAAACAATACACCCTTCTCTAGATAACACTGCCATGTTTTCTATATGAATGGTTGATAACGGTGTTTCTCTTGGAACTATCAAGAGTCCTCTTCTCTCTTTCAACATCACTCCGGCTGCTCTTGTTATTAGGTTATCCGCCATTCCGGATGATATCTTGGATAATGTGGACATGGAACAAGGAACTACAAGCATGAAATCGTAAAGTGAACTACCGGATGAAGGAGGTGCACATAGATCGTCTTGTTCATAAGTATTATCTGCTAAATTTGTTATTTCTTTGATATCTTTTTCTAACTCAATATCTATTATCTTTTTTCCAGAATTAGATATTATGATATCTACGGTAATATCATCCTTTATACTAAGCTCTTCTAATAATCTTATACCATAGGTCACACCTGATGCCCCGGTAATTGCCAGCAAGATTTTCATATATTTCAATAATGTATAAGGGGTATAAACTTGTTATGGATGTCCTACATATCCAACTCCATTTTGCTGAAAAGCGATGAAGCATTATTTGCTAGATATATTGTGATCAAAACAGTAATATCGGCAGATAAAATGATTGCTAGTAATCCTAAAAATACGTTCCATGTAAAAACATATAATGCCGGTAAGATCAGTATACCTCCTGTTATCAAACAAGACATCATAACGATATACATAGTCATTACATCAGGCGCTCCGTTAACGCTTTCATCAAAATTAGGAAAACGTGCAGAAGCCCATATACCGATTCCTGAACACAAAAATATTAACGTGATTGAAGATACCAATATGAAAAGAACCTGACTGATGGTATAACCAAGTAATATCGGTAGCGGTAAAGAGATTAATACGATTATAACAGGAGAAAAAATAAGCATGCTAACCAATTTACCGTACACTACCTCTATGGACATTATGGGTAGAACCTTTATGGCCCACATCCGCCTACCTTCACGGCTAAAAAGTGTTAAAGAGGGAATAACTATCTGTAATGAAACCGCTAGAAATACACTCATGCCTATGAAAATCGGATAAAAATATTCTTCTAAACCAAGACCAAGATCAGGATTAGGTCCTAGCTGATAATACAAAAGAACAAGGCCAAATCCAATAACTCCGACGATTCCTAATGATGCCACGGTTTCCTTACGACGCCATCTATCTAGAATTTCTTTTTCCGTAATACTGCAAATCGTTTTAGAAGTACATTTTTTCAAAAACCAATTTTCCCCTTTAAGATGTATATTTGAGGAGATCGATCTTGATGATTCCGATATCCAGGAATCCATGAATAAACGTGTAGGAATTTGATAGATAATAAAAGATAAACCGATCAAGAATAACAGAAAAAAAGATATGGTACTGTAGCTAAAATCACCTCCTAATATAAACCAGATTAAAGGGATCGTTTGACCGTACACAACTAGTGAAATGTACCTAAATAATCTATTTGAAATACGTGATAACAATGATATATTGTATCCTATGAACACTGAGGCGGTTACAAGCAAATAAAGATGTATGAAGAAATATCCGTCTATGTTTAAATCGATTTTGAATATATGAATTAGTGAAGAAGCCAAAGATACAGAGATGGCTAGCAAAAGGAGATTGTACCAAAATATTTTCAAAAATATGGTGCTACGTATCTTACTAATTTTAACAGGAGCGGTGAATAGGTGTTTTAATCTGTTATTTTTAAGGCAGACATCAATAGTTTCTGAGGATGTCTTACCCATAAAAAAAAAGAATATCACAAAAAGGATATCACCCCTACTTAACAGCAATATAGGTATATCTAGAGTTTTAACATATTCCGCCACGAGTAAAGTAGTAGAAAAACCAGTGATAAGTAACAAGATAAACCATGTTGTCATTGCCGGATGCTCACTTATACGTTCTTTCGTAGAGCGATAAGAACCAAGTACTTCGACGGAAAGCATATCCAGAGTTTTACAGGTTACCATCTATAACCTCCACAAAAGCATCTTCAAGATTTTTTGTGCCTGTATCTATGAGTAATTCATCGACACTTCCTTCTGCGATAAGTCTACCTTTGTGTATTATACCAACTACATTTGATATATCTGCTGCCACCGATGTTATATGTGTAGACATCAACACAGCCCTACCTTCATCAGCCAACTCTTTAACACGGTATTTCAGATATCTTGTATATCTAGGATCTAGGCCACTGGTGGGTTCATCTAATATCAGATTTTTAGATTCGTGTATCACCGCATTAGCAAAAAGTACCTTTTGTTTCATACCCTTCGAGTACGCAGATATCTCTCTGTCCAAGAAACCTTCGAGTTCCAGTTCCTTGCCGATTTGATCAATTCTTTGGCCAAGAATGCTTTCTTCAACATCCCTGAGTGTACCCATGAACTCGAGAAATTCACGTCCGGTTATACGGTCGTAGAGATGGGGTTCTTCGGGCATATAACCAAAACGGCGCTTGTACTCCAAATTGGTTCCCACCTTGATACCGTCTATGAAGGCTTCACCACTTGTTCCTCGTAATAAGCCTGCAATTATTTTTATGATGGTTGATTTACCGGCGCCGTTGGAGCCTAGAAGGCAGTAGATATTGCCGTTTTTAACGGAGAAATTTACATCGCGCAACGCTTCGAAGTCTCCGTATTTTTTCCGAAGAGATTTAACTTCTATCATCGCTATTTTATGAGTTCCTTGAATGCCTTACAAAACCACTACATGGGATAATATCTATCCCCTCTTTCTCTAACTCATCTAAAAATAAATTTAATCCAATAGAATCACTAGCCATATGCCCGGCGATCACATAATTCATATGATGCTTTTCTACTTCCTTACGATGCCCGTCCGCCAGATGCATGCCGATCAAGGTACCTACGCCGGCTTGTGATAATTTTTCGTATGATTTTTTCGAACCCTGTGTACCACCGGTCATCTCCACTACAACTTTACCGGCACTTCTTTCGTTGTTTCCTACCAAAACACATGGTCCATCTCCGTACTTTCGAGTTTCGTGGTATTCAGGTATATCATTAAGCATATCGATCACATCTTTGACCTTATGGAATTCAGTAGATTCTATCTTATTTGTTAGAAATTCGTTGACCAAATTATCTGCCGGAGTATGTATGCACATCATAGGTATATCCAATAGTTTTGCCGCATCGACGCTTTGATTAAAATTAGCCCCTTTAACTTTTCTTTCGACTTCTTTAATGCGTTCATCCATTAGAGATTCTGCTACATTTACCGATACACCCCATTTTGTTAAAAGATCTTTCTGTAGGTGCATTACATCATCGAGTCCGTTCAATCCTAGACCTCTTGGATGATGTGCTATTATCAGATCTATTTGGCGACCTTTGTCATTTAGCCTATCAGATAGTAGTACTTCTCCGGTGGTTATATCGATGCCTACCAAAACTCTTTTCACTTCTCTTGTCTTATCTCCATGAAGCAATCTCGAATCGTCAAAAGGACTATCCAATTTTTGTTTATCGAAAACCTCTCTTTCCTTTCCCTCGAGTTTTTCGTATTCCTCCTTGGAATCGTTCAAAAGTTCATCTATTTTTTCTTCATCCCTTGTATCTGATTCTATCCCCATCTTAACAGCCAATTCGTATATTTCTGCGATATTCATGGTCAATCGTTGTGCTTATCACGCTGATAATTAAATAGTTTACTCATAAAAAGAGATATTCTTTCAATGCATGCGCGACTCCCCCTTCCTCACAAGATGGAGCTACATAATCTGCTATTTCTTTAACGTGATCCGAAGAGTTTCCCATGGCTATACCGATACCGGCTGTTTTTAGCATTTCGATATCAACTTCGTCATCTCCGATGGCAATAACTTCATCAGTGTGTATCCCCATCCTATCGCAAACAAGTTTCATACCCTTTCTTTTCGAAGTGCCTTTAGGATAGATGGTAAGTGCCTTCAATTCTTTCGATCGATGATGTCGATGTAAACAAGTGGTTTTTTTCAATTTGTCCATGGCGAATCCCTCCATGTCCTCGATACCCGAAAAACCGTTTTTTTCTGTATGCATCATGTAACTTACCGGTGCACCATAGTTTAGTGCATCAGAATTATTTTCAATGATATGTGCAATAGGGTTTTCATCTTGCCTTATTATAGGTAGGTCTCTTCTTTTCTTCCAATATTTTCTTTCCCCGAATATAGTTGTGATCTCGTAACCTTTTATATCTGCGTATTCATATATCTTTACAGCACTGTCCATATCTAATCGTTCCAGCAACCAGCTACACAAATTATCTACATTGTTCCAACCCGGGCCTAGTACCATGGCACCGTTTAGACAGATCATGGGAAATTCGGTGAGCGGTAAATTCTTGATCAACCGATGTGCTGAAAAACGCATCCTCGTCGTTGCAGGGATGACAGGGATACCTTTGGTTACTACCTCTTCAATCGCCTTCCAATCATCTGTAGATATGACGCCATCGTGTACAAGAGTGCCGTCCAGGTCTATAAAAACAGCTTTTACGTCCTTCAATTTCCTCTCCCTATCTCCATCAT
>SKVC01000015.1 GCA_007129655.1 Thermoplasmata archaeon | reverse complement strand
TTTACCGGGTGTTCGGAGAGAACTTCAATGCTCTTGGCGACAAATTCGTTCAGAAGTTCTGCTGTCCTGGCGTCTTCCGACCTATCTGAAGTAGGTTCGGCCTTTTTGTACGGAACGGAATCTGCATGCGGGTCTACGTCGCTTACCCCGGATCCCAGATCCTTTTCTTTGAATATGAGAACACAACGATGTTCGACACTGGGTTCGAAAACGAAGTCGATACCGATGTCGATGTCGTTGAGCGCTTCCGAGAGTTCCTCGGTTCCCTCCTTTATACGGCCTGCTCTTCTGTCGGTTATCTTACCATGGACTATAGTAGAAAAATTACATCTGAAAGCCACATGCCCGGGCTCCACATCGATCCCTAATCCGGCGACTTCGAAGGGGCCTCTACCGGTATACACTTCATAGGGGTCGTAACCCAGTAACGCAAGATGGCCGGTGTCGCTCCCCGGGACGATCCCCGGAGCTATGGTATCCATAATTCCGTTTATACCTCTGGAAGCTAACGTATCAAGATTCGGTGTATCAGCCGCTTCCAGGGATGTTCTACCATCAAGTTCTTCTACCGGTCGGTCTCCGAGACCGTCGTATATCAATATCAATATGCCATGAGCCACAGTATCACTCCTGTTATCGTTATCGAAAGCGCTATCGCCGTCATATTTACAGAGGATTTACCT
Source organism: Thermoplasmata archaeon (assembly GCA_007129655.1). Taxonomy (GTDB): domain Archaea; phylum Thermoplasmatota; class Thermoplasmata; order Halarchaeoplasmatales; family Halarchaeoplasmataceae; genus Haladaptatiplasma. The sequence continues at coordinate 5,092 of SKVC01000015.1, read as the reverse complement.
AATAAGCCTTTTCGCTCGAATGCGGCACCGAGTACACTGTCGAACTGGCAGCTTACGAAGCCCATGCTTATACCCAGTACTACCCATGAATAAGACAACGATATGGAACAGATGAAATGAAAGACGAAGAATGCCACTAAAAAGGTGTAAAAAGAGCCGAACAGTGCCCATAATTGACCGAGTAATGAAATACCGCCGTTGGTACCGGCAGGGACACGTTTACCATTGGTGATAAGATAAGTTCTATCGGAAAGAATGCCCATCTCGGAGGCCAATGTGTCCGACGCAGCACATGCTACGGCAGTAATGAAAAGGAATACGGCGAGTTTGTGTTCCAGTAATCCCAGACCTAGTATATTGTTACCATCGGGAGGTGCGTGAAATAGTGCGATAATCACAGGTACCGAACCGTTGGCCAGGACGTTTATAAATCCCCGCTCGCCTTTGGAGCCTTCCTGTACACCCTTGGATCGCTTGTATTGAAATTTATAACGGGTCGCCAGGAACGCGCTAGCCAGAAAAACAAGCAGTAAAAAAATCCACCATATACCACCGAAAAACCCGAGAACAGCTCCGATAAAGAAAGCGGTGACTGAACCTCCCACGTCCAGCATGCCTTTACGATACGTTATCAAGGCAAATATTGAACAAATTATCAATATAAACACTATTTCAAGAATACTCATTTAGCTTAAAAGAATGGGGGAGAATATAAATCTTCCCTTAACTATCAAGCTTCATGGATGACGCTAAACGAGCTGGAGAAACCTTCGATTCCATAGCCGAACATTTCGATAGGACCAGGAATAGGACCTGGGACGAAGTCATCGAGTTCATTAAAGCCGGAGAAGGAAGGCTCCTCGATATGGGATGCGGAAACGGCAGACATTCCCTGGCCGCCTTAGAATACGGCTACGATGTTACAGGACTCGATGCATCCGGAAAGCTGCTCGATATATGTAGAAAAAAAACTAATTCCATGGACTGGATAAAGGGCGATGTGAAGACACTTCCCTTCGAAAAACAAGCTTTCAACAGGGTGGTCTGCATCGCAGTGATACATCATCTTAAAAAAAACAGGACGGACTGTGTAAAAGAGATAAGAAGAGTGCTAAAATCCGACGGTAGAGCTCTTATCTCTACATGGGCCCGGGAACAAGATAGGTGGGAATTAGAGGAAGACCAGCGGGACGTTATGGTGCCTTGGCATCTTGAGGACGGAACCGTGGTCCAACGATTCTATCATCTCTATACACTAGAAGAACTGGTAGAAGAAGTAAAAAGGGGAGAGTTGAAGGTCATCCGCGCCTATAACAGCGGTGGAAACAATTACGTAGAATGTCGAAGATAAATACACATTTGACGTAGAAAACTTATATACCAGCCTCTGTTAGTAGTCACCGCTAGGTCTAACCGGGGCGTTCGGCGTGCCCTTATACACCGAAATCGTCGATATGCGGGGGTGACCACCGGGGACGGCGTAATCACCCCGTTTGTGAGCCGGAACCTAACTATGAGATCTCGTCCTTCGGGATCGTAGGTGTCTTGGAGGCGACCGGAGGGTCGTTACTCCCTGACTTTACCATGAAAATCGGGCCAGGCCCGGAAGGGAGCAGTCCTTACTTGGACTCACGATGCTCGATGGGTAGCGGGATCGAGAAGGGATCCGGACAACTCACGGACGTGGTGAGCGCCAACCTCGGCGGCCTAGCATTTTCAACCATACCTAGAACAGAGATATATTCCGGTGAGTGTTATCGCCGCACCGAAAACAGTGAGGAGCGGAGGGATCTCAGACAGTATTAAGAGAGCTAATATGGAAGCTACGATGGGTTCGCCCAGTAATGTCGTGGAAACAACGCGAGCTTCGACATACTTTAGACTCCAGTTGTAAAGGGTATGACCGATAACGGTAGGTATCAATGCAAGAGTAAAAAAAAGCATGTATTCCCGAACGGGATATACCTCGAAGGACGTTGAAAATCCGATGGAAAATATGGCTAGGAAGAATGATGACGTTGCATAGACGATGAAAACATAGGGTATGAGCGAGATATTCCTTCTGATCTCTCGACCACGTATTATGTAACCGGCTACAGCAAGCATACCTATTATCGCAAGGATGTCACCTTTTACGGACCATTGAGCCGTGGTGTAGCTGGAAAAAGCCATCACCGATATACCGACCAGGGCAACCAGTATGGCCGTGTAAGCTTTTTTGGACGTGTTCTCTCCGAGGTACCATCCGGATATCCAAGCGACCACGATCGGATGAGCTGTAACCAGGACAACGGATGAAGCTACGGATGTGTAACTAAGAGAAGAGATCCACGCGGCGAAATGGACGGCGAGGAAGGCACCCGAAGATATCAGTATCGTCCATTCCCGTCGTCCGAGTTTCCTGATCTCAGACATATAGGAAGGTACGAATGGTAGTAATATCAGCGTTGAAAAGAACATCCTGTAAAACGCAACAGCTATGGGATGCGAATCTGATAACCGTATCAGTATAGCTGCGAATGACACTGCAGAGATGGCGACCGGCAGGACCCGATTAGATGCTTTACCCTCGGTTAAGAATTGCATTTATCTAGCCTAATCCGTATATCGGATAAGAAACTTTTTATCGGATTGAAAAACATCGATAGATATAAAAAGATGTAGTCATATTAAGATATGGTGAGAGATTGATGAAAAACACGGAGGGTCAATAATGACCGATACTCTAAAGATACTCATAATAGACGATAACCCTGATGACCGAGTACTCGTTATGAGAGAACTAAAGCGGGAGTTTGAAGATATAGATTTCATCGAGGTTATCGAAGCTGAAGGGTTCTTGGAAGCCCTCAAAGAAAGCGACTTTGACCTGGTGATCACGGACTACCGAATACGATGGACCGATGGTTTGAAGGTCCTCGACAAGATAAAAAAAGAGTTTTCCGATGTTCCGGTCATCATGTTTACAGGAACCGGCAACGAAGAGATCGTTGTCCAGGCGATGAAAGGGGGACTTGATGACTACGTTGTAAAAACATCTTCTCACTTCGTCAGATTACCGGCTGCGGTACGGACGGTTCTTGAACGAAGGGAAGAGAAGAAGGCTCTGATAAAAGCGGAAGAACTTTACGAGAGGCTCTTCGAGAACATACCTATCGGCCTATATTGTGTGAAGATGAACGGTGAAATAGTCGCTGTGAATGAAGCCATGGTAAATATAATTGGATATCCGGATAAAAAAGAATTGATGAAAGTAAACGTGGGTGAACTATACTCAGACCCCAAAGAACGAGATCGGTGGCTAGAACTATTAAAGAAAAAAGAAACGATTAAAAATTACGAAACGAAACTCACCACATACGACGATTCAGAGATCTGGGTAAAAACGGATGCACGGGTACTCAGTGATGAATACGGCGATATGATATTGATCGAAGGTTCGATGGAAGATATAACCGATAAAAAAATTGCAGAGATGGCTCTGGATAGTGCAAAAACAAGACTGGAAAAACTCCATCATACAGGGCATAAACTCGCTCAATGTGATACGGAAGGAGATATTTACGATCTTACCATCAAGTCTACGAAGGATATTTTAAATTTCAATTCTTCGAGTATATTGATTTACGATGGGGAAGACCTTGTCATAAAAAAGAGTTCTAATGAATACTTACCGGAGGGAACCCGACAATCTACAGATAGGGGGATCTGTGGAAAAACCTTCAGTGAGAAAAAGGCGTTTTTGATAGACGATGTAAGGGAATGGGATGAAGCAGAACCGGCCAAGGCGGAGTATCGTTCCGCGGTCTCAGTACCTATCGGCGATATAGGTGTTTTCCAGGTCATATCAAATGAAGAGAAATACTTCGATGAAAACGATAAAATCCTAGTGAATATACTTGCTTCGCATGTTTTTGAAGCTGTCAATCGTATAAGATATGAAAACGAGTTGAAGGAGAAAGAAGAGTTATACCGGACTTTATTCGAGAACTCCGGCACGGCCATAGCCATCATAGAAGAAGATATGACAGCTTCCATGGTAAACAAAAGAACAGAAGAACTTACGGGTTACTCCAGAGAAGAATTGGTAGGAAACAAAAAGTGGACTGAATTTGTCGTGGGAGAAGATGCAGAGGAGATGATGAAACTTCATAAATTAAGAAGAGGAAAACCGGATACCGCTCCATTCAATTACTCCTTCAAATTCATCAATAGATATGGAGATACCCGAGACATGCTTGTTAATGTGGCGATGATACCCGGCACCAAGAAAAGTCTGATATCTATGTTAGATATAACCCACAATCTGAAAACGTTAAGAGCGTTTGAAGAGAGTCAAGAGATGTTCAGGATCACTTTTGAAAATGCAGCTCAAGGCATCGCTATTCTGGACATAGAAGGGAAGATCATGGAGGTTAATCGTGCTTTCTGCGAATTCATCGGCTTCGAAGAGAAAGAACTGGTGAATAAAAGTTTAAATGATCTGTTTTCTGATGACGAAACAGAACGATGTGAAAAAGAGCTAGCAGAAATGGTAGAAGGCAAACGAAAGACCTGTGTGGCACGACCTACGCTGATAACTAAGGACGGAAACCAGATCGAAAGTGTATTGAACGTTTCTGCAGTAATGGATTCTCAGAAACAGATAAGGCAGATTTTAGCTTTCGTGAGAGAAAAAAGGAGGACATATAAAAAAGAGTAAAGGAGACACGTATGAAAAGGGATCCGGTAGAGGGGAACGAGGAGTTGTTCATAGGCCGAGAGCAAGAGCTTAAAAGATTGAAGAAAAGGATAGATCTTCTCGAAAAAGATAAATCGGGTTCAATAATAGTGTTATCAGGGGGTGCTGGTTCTGGTAAATCTTATATGGTGAGAGCTATCAAATCATACACCCTAGAAAAAAACTTCAAATGGTTGGAAGGGATTTGTGTGTCTAGAGAAGGACAAGGTTTTCATCCTTTAAAAGAAGCTTTTCTTGCATATAGAGAAAAGAAAAGAAAATCATACATAAATCTACCTTTAAGTATCCGTATCGCAGATAGATGGAGTATCGAGGAGGGAGAAAAGGGTATTTTCAACGCTGATAATAAGA
>SKVC01000041.1 GCA_007129655.1 Thermoplasmata archaeon | reverse complement strand
GCGTTCTTCCTTTACAAGAAAGAGGAATACCGCTCGGACCAAAACGAATCATAATTATATTTCTCCCGAATCTGATGTTACGACCATTTTTCAACCCATAAAGGTCACCTTTATTTAAATCTACCTCTAAGGTTTATTTTGATCTCGCCGGATAGGGAAAACTTTAATGTCAAACACTATCCTTATGTATTTCATGGAACGAGAGTCCAAGGTACTACCTATCATTATCATCCTAATGATATTGCTGGTAGCTCTATCCGGATGTCTAAACGGCGAGGAAGAGGTTAACGACGAAAACGGAAATGATATACCTGCTTACATTCCACATACTGAGAATGCAAATATTTCTCTAAGTATAGTCAATGTTTACAGTACGGACAGTCTTTCAGGTACTGATGGAGAAGGTAATGAATTCACTATATACGCTAAGGAATATCAGGTCTTCACAATAGTACTTCTCAACGTAACTAATACCCGTATACAAGATTCGATACAGACGGAAGAACGACAATTCGAAGTGTATGACAATAAAGGCGAGGATAGATCCATAACCAAAGACGTTTTCATCGATGATCCTCACAGCAATCAAAGCTACAGAACACATAACTTCGATTTTACCAACGTTAGCAACTACATGGAGATTCCGGACATATCTCCCGAAGAGACGGTTAAACTCGCCGCTGTGTCCATGGCTCCACCGAATTCCATCAGAACCGTTGTCCTGGCATTCAAGATATGGATAATGGGCGATTTCCAACCATTCCAGAAGGTAAGTATCGATGTTTCCGGATGATTTACGACGGTTTGTTAAGTATCACGTCGAATCTTGCACCACCCAACGCAGATCCTCTTAATTCAACTCTACCTCCACACAAGTCAGCGATCGTTTTCACGATAAAAAGACCCAATCCGGAACCGGTTGAACCTGTTCCTTTATAACCGCATTGAAACAAATTTTCCACTTCGTCTTGTATCCCAACTCCGTCGTCTTCTACGCTAACGACTACATATCCATCTTCCTCTTTCGCAGAAACGTGTATGATCGAGCCTTGGGAATGTTGAACGGCATTCTCAATCAAATTTGCAAAAAGTTCTTCCAAAAAGGCAAATCCTTCCACATCTAAATTTTGAATATCCTTTTCTATGGCGATATTCCTTTTTTCAGCTGATAACGCACATAGTTCAACAGCATCTTGGATGGGGATGGATAATTTTATCGTTTCTATCTCATCCCGTATGATGATATCTTTAAAGAGTCCTATCTTTTCTATCATCTCTTGGGTTTGAGAACAGGCTTTCAGGGTTTTTTTTATCAACTCTCCTTGTTTTTCATCGATGTCTCCTTCCTCCATGATCTGAAGGTACCCCGTGATTATCTGTAATTTATTCTTCGTATCATGCCTAAGAAGTGTGAGAAGTTTGACGAACCAAGTTTCAATAGATCCTCTGCCAAATTTATTTTCCACCTCTTTTTTTATCGCCTCTGCAAGTACACCATACTGACTTTTAGGAGAGCCGCTTTTTCGTATATATCTGTCGGCCCCGAGATTCAAAGCTTTTATCGCGACGTCTTCTCTTCCTTTACCGGTGAGCATGATGAACGGCAATTCGTTACCGCTATTTTTCAATCGATTCAAAAATTCCAAACCATCCACTTCAGGCATCTTGTAATCTGCAATCACCGCATGATATTCTCCGTCACTCAATTTGATAAATCCTTCTTCGGCGGATTCGACGGTTTCCACTTCGAACCGACTATCTTCCTTCTCTAAAAAAAGCTTAGCTTGGTCGAGTAGTGCCGTGTCGTCGTCTACCATAAGTATGTTTATCTTGCCCATCGATTAGTAAAGTTATAAAGTAATATATATACATATTGTATCTTTATCATGAAGGTGCACGTCTTAATTTTACCTCGAATCTAGCACCGCCCATCTCCGATGTTTTGATCTTTATTTTTCCCTGGTATCCTTTAACTATCTCCTTAGCGAGATATAATCCGATCCCGGTTCCTTCGGATCCTTTCCCCTTAACACCACTTTCGAATATCTTACCTTCTAATTCTTCGGGGAGACCTTTACCATCATCTTCTATGTAAACGATGACGTGATCATCTGTGATATCGGCGGAGATGACTATCTTACTCGCATTTGAATGTACAATTGCGTTTATCAACAGGTTGAAGAATAATTCTTCCAGTAACGGGCCAGCCATAACAGAAACGTCTTGACATCTGTGATCTATCTTTATCCCTCTGTCTTCAGCGTTTTCCTTCACCGACGTTATCACTTTTCCCATCACCTTGTTTAAGGAAATAACCTCGCTATTCTCCAGGGATCTCACCTGGATTTCACGCAGCTTTCTTATCTTTTCGATAAGGTTTGCTTCGTCTATGACGCTCCTCTTTGCTTTAGTCAACAATTCCTTAGATCCTTCAGGTAATGGATACTCCTCAATGAGTTCTAGATAGCCTCGGGTTATCTGCACTTTGTTTTTTAGATCGTGTCGTAAAAGCGAATGTAAAAAATCTTCCCTATCACGAAGTTTTTTGCGTTCTGTTATATCAGTGATCACTGCAAGGGGTTCGCTGATTTTATCTTCTTTGTCCTTTATCGGTGTAGCCTGGATCAGAACATTTAGTTCTCCTCCGTACTTCTTTTTCAATTCAAGTTCGTATACACTGGAAACACCCTTTGATCTTTCCTCGGTCATCTCCTGAACCTTGCACACATATTCATCTGTAGTTATCTCGCACACATTCATACCGATAAGTTCCTCTTTGGAGTATCCCACCATACCTGCAAATGTGTTGTTTACAAAAGTTATCTCGTTGTTCATATCCGATATGCATATGCCCGCAAAAGCCGTTTCCACGATAGCACCGTATCTTTTTTTACTTCTTTCTAAAGCTTTTTTTGCCTCTCTGTCGGCAGAAATGTCGATGAATATTATGAGTATGGCGTCTCGGCCGTCGTATCGGAGTTTACTTACTTCCTCCAGAACCCAGCCGTAATCGCCCTCTTTCCTTTTGAAACGATGTTCATAGGGCTTGTGTTGTTTTCCTTTTAGTACTTCAATAGATATATTGTGTACCTTTTCCCTTTCCTCCTTGGGTATGAACGTTAACCGGTTTTTACCTATCATCTCTTTTTCCGAGCACCCAAGTAATTGTTCCACACACGGATTAACTTCACGGATAAATCCATCCTGGACTATCATCATACCAACCTGTTCACTTTCTTTCAATCCTCTGCTGATATCCTCGAGTCGTTGCATATCTGTAATGTCCATGAGGGCCGCTATGCTTTTTTCCGTCCCTTCGATCATCTCTATGTTTATGATGACCTTCCTCATCTCTCCCTTTTTGTTGATCAATCTCGCTTCGTAATCTTTTGGTACCAGGTTCGGATCCTCTCTCCGCTTTTTATGACATCCCAACATACGTTCTAGGTCTTCTTCGTGTACGAAATCCGTCCAGCTCTTTTTACCTTCGATGTTCTCCCGGGAGTATCCGGATATCTCCTCGAACCGTTTATTTACCATGGATATTGTAGTGTCCTCTTCGATGACCAACAGAGCTATCCATGTGTTCTCCAAGATATTTTTGTATTTCTTTGTCAGTGCTTTGAGTTCCGCCTTCACCATGGTATGTCGTGTCAAGTCTCTGGCGACTAATAGTAGTTTATCCGGCTTGTTTTCATGATCCGGAAGTATTTTGAATCTGTTCTCTATCCACTTGTAACTTCCGTCTTTGCACAGTATCCTATCGTTGAACACCCCTTCCGAATCACCGGATTCGATAAGATCTGTTAGCATATGATAAAGCTCGTCTCTATCACTGGGATGCAGCATGTCGAAGAAATGCTTGCCGGCGAGTTCGTCGGGATCATAACCTAAAAGGTCCTCGACAGCCTCGCTTACCAACAATATATTGTTTTTCTTCAGGTCTATCAACGCGATCATGTCATAGAAGCATTCGGTGACCAGTTTGTAGAGTTCTTCCCGTTCCTCCAATTTTTTCTTCGTGCGATATCGTTCAACCTCCTGTTTTATCTCGCTGGAAAGAACGCCGTATTGACTTCGGGGGTCACCGCCTTTTTGTATGTAGCGATCGGCTCCGATATTTAAAGCCTTCATCGCTACTTCTTCACGACCTTTACCGGTTAACATTATGAAAGGCAGGTCGATCCCACTGTATCTCACTCTCTCAAGGAATTCTAGGCCGCCCATACCCGGCATCATGTAATCGGAGACGATCGCATCGAATTCCTTCTGTTCCAACAGTTCGAGTGCTTCCTCTCCGGATTCGCATATATTAACCTGGAACTCCTTGTTACCCCTTTCCAAAAATATCTTTGCCTGGTCCAGGAATTCCGTGTCGTCATCGACGAGAAGTATTTTCATTGGCGTAAAAACCCTATTATCAGCATACGATTAATATGTTGCGGATGTACATCGAGGGATTTTGAGATCGATCAATGTTAGTCTTAACGTGTGCATACTAATCATGATATATTTATTCATCTATCTTTTTCCAATATGGCTCTTGTGAAAGTACAATTATTCACCTTGATATGTGGTATGAAAGTGGGTGTGTTGACTTCCCACCATTTAATCTGTTCGATATCCTTTCCAACAGCCTCTATGTTTTTACACATCTCCAGCAGGTTTCCTTTTAATCGCAGATTCCTAACCGCTCCTTTGATCTCTCCGTTCTGTACCAGGAACATGGCATCCCTGGGAACCGTGGAAAAGGTCCCTTCTCTCATGCTGGTAAACCTGGTGTACCAATTGGAGGTTAGATATATGGTGGGTCTTTTAGACTCGGCAATGAGCTCGTTGAAGCTGTAGGTACCCGGAGTGAAAACGTAGTTAGACGGAGTCGGCATGAGGGTACGCGGGTCGTTTTCTGTTCCCGTCATACCCATCTGCCCTAGTTCTGAGTTTGCGGTACTCTTGGGTCGCACCCAGAACTTAAGTTTTATCCAATTCATCAACTTCCATATCTTGGCGGATGATGTGTTATGTATGAGCTCGGTGAATTTTCCGTCCCTTATTATGTCAGTTGATTTTGACGGTGTGCCTTCGGCATCAAAGGGTCTGCTGTTCATCCCACCCTGTACCGATGGATCATCGACTACGGAGATATTCTGTGGAAATACCTGTTTTCCCATCTTATCCTTCAAGCAGCTCATCCCGGAGATCATCATTATAGGATTAGCTCCTCCAACTACATTGCCTAAAAGATTTGCAGCAACGGTAGGACTCATTATAAGATCGTATCTTCCCTCTTTTCCTTCTTTAGCACCGGCACTTCGTTTAGCCAGTTCTCCCGCTTTTTTACCGGCGGTTACCAGTCTATTTTCTATACCTGTAAGGTTCCTGCCGACTACTAAATCCTGACCGCTACTGCTGCCATCATGGAATGAACGGATGGTAGCCGTACAGTGGGAAGTTTTGTAGGTACCCCCGTTTCCATAACCCGTAAGTAAACCCTTGGTTCGGGTTCCAAAGTAAAGTACTCCCGCCACCTTTTTTGCACCGGCTTTTTCCGACTCTTCGATGGTCTTTTGGATCAAACCCGGAGCTTTTTCAGGGAATTTTTCTATTTTTTTATCGTAAAGCCCCTTGACCTTCGGATAGGAGGAATGCTTTTTACTATCCATACCCCAGTACAATTTACTGTTGGGCAGAGAATCCAGCAAACTTACCTCCTTGGGCACTCTTTGTTTTATTTTATTTGCGTCCGGGTCCTGTATATTTAGAGTGGATATCTTCTTACCCACCGT
>SKVC01000022.1 GCA_007129655.1 Thermoplasmata archaeon | reverse complement strand
TTGGACCTGCGGTTGGAAGGAGGGCCATGTAAGGACGCTGCTGAAAAGATGATGGTAAAATATTATGGGATTGAGTGAAATGGTGTCTGAATATTACAGCAGATTTATTACGAATTATTCCGAAAAGGGATAAAGAACATAAAAGGGTTAAAATCATATAAAATCGACGTCAATTTTTTTCAGTTCTTCTATCAACTGGTCAATGTTTTTCATGGCATCTTCAAATTTTGGGAAGTTTTCTGGGGATACAAACCTGCTCAAATTAGTATGCCAGTATTCTTTTAGCTCCTCTTTCTTTTCTTTTGGTATCTCCATTCGAAGTTTCATATCTTTAGCCTTCATCTTTTCCTTTAAGGCATCGGTGACTGAATCGAGTTTAAAATCATGTTCGCAGTACATTCTATAAACGTCATAGTAATCCCTAGCTCTGTTTCTTTCAAACAAGCTTCTTATCTTCTCTACGAATATTTCATCCAAAGAATAGCAGTTGAGCTGGAATGTAGGGATATCTTCCAGTTTATGGTCCTTTATCTGTGTATCAAACAATACCTTTTCATTCCGGGTAACATCTATTTTGGTAGTGTTCTTTTGACCCAGCAGAGCGTCGTATTGTATCTTTACTTGAATATATCCCGGATTTGAATGATATGAAGTGATATCGAAGCCGATGCCGGATCTTTCTGAGGTCGTCGAGAGGGATTTTTGTAACTTATCTTCGAAGTGGGCTTCGCTAAAATCTTTCAATGCAGTAAGGTCTATATCCTCAGAGAAACGCCATTTTTCTTTAAAGTATATCTTGTGAAGTAGAGTACCACCTTTGAACACGACGCTTCTTTTGAGATCATTTTCTGTGAAGATAGCATAAAGGATCCAGGAATTTACGTAATCCTTTTCCATGAGACCTGCTGTCAAATTTTTCTGCCGTGCTAGATATCTCAACCTAGGTCCGGTTATCAATATAAATCATCCTCCAGCTCTTCCTTGTTAATATTGATCTTCAACTTCCACTTTGAATCGTATTTACCTCTGTCAGGTCTGGTATTATCCAGCAGGGAATAGGAATCGGTGTAATGTTCCTTTAGTTGGTTTTCATTAGGTATTTCGTAATTCATAAAATCCAGTAAAAAGTGTAATCTTTTTACCACTGCTCCACTGTTCATTTTTATTGCATACTCTATCAGTTTGTTTATGTTGAGGTCGTTCTTACTTTCTCTCAATCCCTTGACTACCTCTGTGATACCTCCTGAGTATTCCAGATGGTCCAGTGAGTCAACTATGGTCTTTTCCAGGGTGGAGATGTTGATGTTGTGGGAGCCTACGGCGTATGCTTCGAAACCGAAGAATTTTCTTTCGTCCAATGTTATGAAGTTGTAAGGTATTCCATGTATTGTTTTGTTGTCCTTTCTTTTTGTCGTTACCACAAAGACGGAAAAGGGTGTCTGTTCGGTCATCCCGTGAAAGTTCAGGGCTGAAAGGAAACCGATGTAATATTTGGACACCAGATTCGACGCTATCACGAACTCGTGCTCTGTGTAGATGCTCTTTTCACCTGCATCCAAAGGTATTATGAGGTATTTACCGGCCTCTATCCTTTCCAACCAGCCTTTACTGTGTAACTTACTGGCGATCTTCTTTGCGTTGTTGTAAGTGGTGCCGAGTTCCTCTTTGATATCATCGATCCTTACCATGGTCTTATTTTTACTAGCAAGTCGGGACAGGAGAAAGCTTTCTTTATTGGATAACCCCTTTCTAGTTCTATCGGATTTTGTAACCATTATTGGTTACTTACGTTACAAGGATTATAAATAAGTTTGCTTTTTGGTGCAGAGGTGTTACTGGGCGTTTGGATAAAACAGTACATTTTATACATACAAGAGGAACAAGGTTCCTAAGCGTTTGGATAAAACAGTAAGGTTTTATTCAGGCAAGAGGAACAAAGTTCCTAGGCGTTTGGATAAAACAGTAAGGTTTTATTCATGAATCGGAATGAATTCCAAATATTTGAATAACTAGTTAATTCAAATGCAAGAGGAACAAAGTTCCTAGGCGTGTGAATAGGGGTTTCCGGAGAGGAAAGCTTGTTGTGTGGATGTGTTGTGGAGGTTGGAGAAATCCTGATGGACATCGTGTAGATGCCAATATTCTATTCGCTGTGTTGATCAAAGATGGGTAGTGATAGTATTTAAAGGGCACTGAGTTCCGACCGGTCGGAAAGGTATATAAACACGTAGGGTTTCCGACCTATTATGCATGGAGTAAAACGCGAGCGGATACTCAGGGTATTGATGGATGAGCCAGATGGAACTCTAACAAAGTATCGTACGGCAAAGCTTTCGAAGACCGCGAAGAGCTGGGTCATAGACTACCTTCGAAAGCTCGAAAAAGAAATGCTGGTAAAAGGCACAAAAGTTCTGGACAAAGAAGCCTTGCTTGACCATTGGTTTTCCATAAGCCAAAAACCTCGACACTACGATTTCTTTGTACAATCCCCAAAAGAATTCCTTCGGAAACAAGATATGGATTATGCTCTCACAACATATATGGCAGAAAATCAGTTCAACAACTATCTGTTTCCATCCAGAACGGACTTGTACATAAAAGAGGAGGATTTGTCACGCTGGAAGGACAAGATAAGCGAGATCGGGCTGGTGGGCAAGGGAAACCTGAGACTTTTGATATACGACGAACACACCATGTATAACAAAAAGAAAATCAACGACCTCTGGTTTGCATCCATCCCCCAGGTGCTCATCGACCTCAGAAGAGAAGGTGGTGTTTGCAAAGAAGCCTACGACATGATGGTGAAAAAATATGTACGAAGAAATTGAAACGGTAATATCAAGAAAATACCTCCAAGAGGTCATAACCACTCTAAACGAGCCTCTGCTAACGTCTGTTTTCTCAGACCCGAATTACCGAATAGAAATAGAAATGTTCGACAAACGACTTTGGCTGCCATCACCAGATATATTACTGGCGATGAAAATCAAATCATATCCTGACAGGACCAAAGACCACAAGAAAACTAAAGATATCTCAGACATAGCCGCACTTCTGCTATTCAGCTCCATCCAAAAGGAAGATGGAATATTGACCGAACTTCTGATCAGGGAAGACATCGACAAATTCAAAACAACACTTAACTTGGAAGACATAAAAAGAGCGGCGGGGATCATGGGGATAGACCAAACATTGGTTGAAAATTCCATCCATAACTATCTTATGAACTGAATGGGACATCTCAACGTGTTTTACTCATGATAGCCCTCTTCATAGAAAAACGGGAACATATCTTTCCTTAGTTTCGCCATCCGACCGTCGGGGTGGGTGAACACTACACCCTCGATGTAACCCTCCTTTTTAGCTGTGTCGTACTTCATCTTGTGTGTTTTAGCGTAGAACAACGGTATGAGATCATCTTTGAACCATTTAGAGATGGATTCGTACGTCTTGGGGTATTTGCCCCAAGAGTGGTAAACGAGTTTATTTTGACTGTAGGTCGAGAACGGTATCCATAAGCGCTGGTCCAAGTCGTATTTATTTTCCCTCCGCTTGGGACTGGGGCCCACTAGTTCACCGAAATACTGCCCGTCTTCTAGGTCATCCATGTATCCCTTAGAGTAGGAGTTGATCAAACCCTTCATTATGAATGCACCGTGTTTACTGAAGAAAGGGATGCGGTTCATCCGATTCCAAACCTCGACGATCTCTCCGTCCTCTATCATTATCGATACGTTGGTGCCGTCGAGTTTTTCGACCGCTATCACGGAGTCGTCCTGGAAGACCCATCCGTAGCCTTCGTTTATCTCGTCTTTGACAACGTAGTTCTCGTTCTCATCGAGCTCTCTGACGAAGGGGCTGTGGAGTTTTGGCATGTTCTGAGCTTTGGTCATATGTTATCTCACCGGTTCATTGTAAGGTTGAGCTTATTTTTAAGGTTTTGTGGGGGGGACCGGTGAATGTGGGCGTTGAATCAGGTAGTAAGAGGTATATGGTGATCGGTGGGAGGAGAGCTGAAAAAATTTTGAAATCATTCTGTAAATTGTGTAAACTATTCATATGATTAACGTATAACTTAGTTACATGGAAAGTATCGCTAGGCGGGAAGCTCAGGTGATATCAGAGATCAGATCCAGGGATATGGTCGTGTTCACCCATAAAGATGTTGATCGTTTCTTAGATACATCGAGAGGTAATACTTACCGTATAATCGGGAATATGATTGACAAGGACTTGGTTAAACGTGTTGAGAGAGGTAAATTCATTTTGACTGAGATATGGAATGAACTCGATATATACGAGATCGTACCCGAGATATTCCAACCGTCTTACATCGCTTTCTGGAGTGCTTTACACTACCACGACATGACCGATCAAGTTCCACGGACGGTGTTCCTTGTTACCACCAAAAGAAAAAAGTCATTACGACTTCAGGGGCAAAGGATCAAGTACGTTACCGTAAAAAAATCATTATTCTTCGGATACGAGAGATACGATAAGGTGGTAGTTTCAGATATGGAGAAGACCGTGATCGATTGTTTACGACATCCGGAGTACTCCGGAGGTATATCTCAGATACAAGATGCCATATGGGATGAGCTGGATACAGATAGGCTCATAGAATACTGTGAATTGACCGGAAGTTCCGCAGTGGCCTCCCGTTTGGGATATCTGTTGGAAAAGAAAAAAATTGTATTTGATAAAGACAGGATAAAGGAACTTATAGATACTTACACAAAACTCGATCCTAAGCAAAAGGAATCCGTGTTGAATTCAGAGTGGAAATTGTACGTTAAGAGGGATGTAAGATGATAACAAGAAGCCAGTTGAGAGAGTTCCATAGGAAAGAATTGCCGTTGCATATATTGGAACAGGATCTGGAGGTACTGCTGGTCAATCCGCCTAAATATGATGATGTTAAAAAAGAGGTTGTTCGCGCCTTATCCGAACATGGCTTTGAGATCTCTTGAAGAGTTGTGCAGAGATGTGGTTGGGCGTTTGGATAGGGGTTTCCGGAGAGGAAGTATTGTGGTGGGTTATCTGTTTTGAATATGTTGGGTGTGGGGTTGGAAAATCGGCCATTGTTGATAATGAAGGAGGAAAGAAGGGGGAATTTAAGAGGTTTTGTCTTCCGCTATATTTTCTTTTTGTATGAATGGGATTCCACCGTACCTTCCCACCAGATATCCTTTTTCTATGTCTTTATCCTTTCTCGGGCTGTATTCGATCAATGAATATAACTCGGTAGATCCTGTCTTGGGGTCTCTCATTGTAAACCATATCTGATCTCTTCGGAGTAGATCCTGGTCCAGTAATTTTGTGTTGTGTGTTGTGAATATCAATTGGGCGTTATTTTGATTCTCCTCAGGATCGTGGAATAATTCCACTATATATTCGTTCAGGAGATGATGAAGTTTCGTGTCAAGTTCGTCGATCAATAGCACATCTCCATTCTCCAAGGCCGTTATTATGGGTCCTATGAGGGAGAAAAATCGCTGGGTGCCTTCCGATTCCTCAAAAAAAGAAAGGCTCCCCTCACCGTCTTCCAATTTATGAAATGTGGTTATGTCCAGCGTCTTAAGTTTTCCGTCACCCATTATAGCTAGATCCTTTATACCCAACGGGAGGTCCTTTATTTTATCTGCGGAGAGTGTTTCGATCTTCCCCTTTATATCGGATATTCCAAAATCCGCAACCACGAGAGCTTTTTGAATCTTATCTTTGAATTTATCGTCTTCATTAAGTCTTTCAATGGTACTTTCCCGTATCCCTGGGTCATCTTTAGGACCTATATCCTTTAGTTTTTCGTTGAACCAATCG
>SKVC01000148.1 GCA_007129655.1 Thermoplasmata archaeon | reverse complement strand
ATCGTAAACGTAGCCTTTACGGGTGGAGTCCCTGTACTTGACCACACGACTACCTCCTCGCTGTACGTCTATCTTAACGGTATAATCGTCACCGCTTATCCACAGATGGCCGTCCTCGTTCTCTTCCACGTTTACACCGTTTATCTCTTCGTTATCGTCACTAAATAATCCGACGTTGTTCGCTGCCTCTTTCTCACCGTTCCTCAATGTATCGAATAATACCGTGTAGTATCGTGTGGTATTCGCTGGTGTCGTACCGTTCATCAACCAGCTAACTTCCAGATTATCGTCGTCAAGCCACCGTTCCTGGAACAACGCATCCCATCTATCATGCCAAGTGTCGTTGGTCTCCCGTACTCGAACGGAGTTCTCGTCGAACTCGCCGTAACCGCCGAGCTCTTTGGTGATGTTCAACGTGAGCGAAACTATCCAATCATCTCGTTCGGTGTGTTCATTATGAACTTCCACCGGAACCTTGTAGTGCCAATGCTGTTCGTTGAGTAATTCGACATTGTCTACATCGTTGTTAAATGCAGGAGAAAATAAGTACGCCGCAGATGCGGAGCTCGTGATCAAAAACATAGTTATTAATACATATATCTTATCAGTGGTCATGTTGGTCCGCAATAGATAAGACCATATATATATATATATCTTTCGGTCACTTCCTCTATTATTATGTTATTCTCTAAAAATTTCGCTAATATTCGTTTCTTAAGACGATAAGGTTTTTATCTGATATCGATATTCGCATAGACTTGCTCGACAGTAAACACAAAAGCCCCGTAGTGTTTCGGAATTTACGTTTAAATTCCAACTTGCTACAGGTCTTTCGCATTCGCTCCAGCCCCGTAGTGTAGCGGTCAATCATACGAGGTTCTGGTCCTTGTAACGGCGGTTCGAATCCGCCCGGGGCTATCTACACATTTTTTGGATGGTGGTTAGTGCCAGCCTTTACCGTAGTGCTCCAGATGTACAACTTCTTCAATGCTTTTTTTGGTTGGAGATTGTCCTTTGTCGGCAGGATAGCCAACAGTCATGCACATGGTAACGTGGAATTCCTCCGGAATATCCAGCATTTTCCTTACTTCGTTTCCGTGAAAAGCTCCTATCCAGCACGTTCCCAAACCAAGGGCGGCGGCTGCAAGAGATACATGATCCAAAGCGATAGCTAGGTCTATCTTAGACCATTTTTCATCCTCCGTTATACCCACCAAGAGTGCGCCCGAATCGGCGATAAATCCTTGATTATGGCACACCGGCACCAGGGCTTCCAGCAATTTACGATCTGTGACTACTATCAATCTCCAGGGCTGAAGGTTCTTTGCAGACGGTGCATCTCTAGCGGCTTTCAACAATCTTTCCAATAGATCCCGAGGTATGCGCTTTCCGGTGTATTCGCGTACGCTTCTTCTCTTCTTGATGGCTTCGAAAACATCCATTGATATCAGAGGGCGTATTACATTATTAGCTTAAAGATTTTCGTTATCTGCAGGGCCTGAATTTATAGCCGTAATAGATTATCCCCGATGGACTCTCTTCACCGAGTTTTCTCAGTACCGCTTCGACCTCCATACCGTTCTTAACTTCGTCGAATTCTACACCCACAAGCTGGCCGGTCATCCTCACGCCTTCGTCCATCTCGACGATGGCCATGATATAGGGCGATAGTATCTCGAAGTCCGGCATAGGTTCGTGTACTTCCGTAAACGTAAGCACTTTGCCTTTTCCGCTGATCTCACGTTCCTTCATATCGCCTAAACTATCACGCCCGCAATCGGGACAGACCTCTCTGGGAGGGAAGTAAACTCTGTTGCAAACACCGCACTCGGTGCCTATGCCCTTGTATCGCTGGCGTATCTCACGCCAGAATCTCGGTATGCTCATGGAGACCACCTCCCGAATATATGTACAACCGCACTACCTCCAGTGCCTCCGACATTGTGGGTTAAACCGTATTCGGCATCGTCAACCTGCCGGTCTCCGGCTTTATCCCTGAGCTGGATAACCGCTTCTACCGCCTGATTGATACCTACGGCGCCTACGGGCTGACCCTTGGCCTTTAGACCTCCGGAGGGATTAACCGATATCTTGGAGTTCAAAGCGGTGTCTCCCCTTTGTGTAGCCGGGCCGCCGTCGCCTTTGTTAAAGAATCCTATATCTTCTATAGCCATAATCTCACTTATGGTGTAGTTATCGTGTACTTCTGCAAAATCCATGTTCGAGCACTCAAGACCGGTCATATCTAAGGCTCTTCGAGCTGCAAGGTTTGTGGCCTTCATCGTATCTATTGACTGCCGATCGTGGACCGCCATATGATCGCTTCCCATACCTACCCCCATCATACGTACCGGTTTACCACTGTAACTCTCTGCGATTTCGACGGGACATAGCACTACCGCTGCGCCACCATCGGAAAGAGGGGCACAGTCGAACATTCCAAGAGGAGTGGAAACCGCAGGGGAATTCAAAACCATCTTTAAAGGTATCTCACGTTGGAATTGGGCGTTCGGGTTCCTGGCACCGTTGTAGTGATTTTTCACCGCTACCTGTGCCAGTTGTTCTCTAGTAGTTCCGTAGACATCCATGTGATGCTTGGCCATCAAGGCATAGAGCGAATCAAATGTAGCTCCGAAAACAGATTCCCACTCCCGGTCACCGGTAGAAGATAAAATATCCTTCGCTTCGACGTCTCCTACATCGGTCATCTTCTCCGCACCACCCACTACAACTATATCGTTCATACCCGACGCTACGGCCATGAAACCTTCTGCCAGTGCCATACCTCCGGAAGCACCTCCGGATTCGATACGTACCGCGGGCGTTCCCTCTAAACCTGCGTAGTCGGCTATCATGGGCGCTATATGTTCCTGATTGATCAATCTCCCGGCGGACATATTGCCTATGTAGAGTTTTTCAATTTCGTCTCCGGTAACGCCGGCGTCCTGGATGGCTTCCAGACCGGCATGTATGCCCAGGTCCCTCAATGATAGATCCCAAAGCTCACCGATCTTTGTCTCTCCGATACCGATTATCGCTACTTCTCTCATCTTAACCACCTCTTTTTATCTTTCCTCTGAATTTTGCGTACTGTGCGTATGAAAGGTATTTTACATCCTTGATCACTTCTTCTATGGTCGGTACCCCGCTTTCTCTTACCTGTGTGATACCGTCCGTCGCCTTGATGTAGAAGCCGTCCGAGCCGGCTCCGGAACCGTATGATGTAACGAGGATATCGTCGCCTGGTTCCGCCACATCAAGAACCGCCGCCAATCCAAGCGGAACAGCTCCGGAATAGGTATTACCGATCCTTGTAACTAGAAGTCCTGTGGATATCTGTTCTTTGGTGAAGCCGAGTTTTTTTGCCGCCTTCATAGGGAATTTACCGTTTGGTTGATGGAAAACCGCGTGTTGAAAATCAGAAGGCTCCATATCGAGTTCATCCAGCATCTTACCGGTACAGCCCATTATATGCTTGAAGTACGCCGGTTGTCCGGTAAATCTCCCGCCGTGGGACGGATAAGCCTGGCCTTCACGTCTCCAGAAATCCGGAGTATCTGTGGTTATCGATGTAGTGTAAAGTATCTCGGCCAGCAAGTCGTCGCTGCCGATTATGAATGCGGCGCCTCCGGCGGATGCCGAATACTCTAAAGCATCTCCGGGTGCACCCTGTGATGTATCGGAACCTATAGCCAGACCGTTCTCTATCATACCTGAACCTACGAGGCCCATGCATGTTTGGAATGCGGCGGTACCGGCTTTACAGGCGAATTCGTAGTCCGCCGCCGTCATGTCAGGCGTAGCTCCGATGGCAGCGCCCACCATGGTAGAAGTTGGTTTGACGGCGTAAGGATGCGATTCGGAGCCTACGTATATCGCTCCTATATTATCACCGGTTAGCCCGGCACGTATCATAGCCCAGCGGGCCGCTTCCGTGGAGATAGTAACAACATCTTCGTCCGGTGATGGTACCGATTTACTTTTAACTCCCAAAGCGGCGCCCATCATCTTGCCGTCCTTTCCCCATACCGCGCCTATTTCTTCCGGCTTTATACGGTAGCGGGGCACGTATCCTGCATATCCTCTTATTCCTACTTTCTTTTCTTTCATGTTTACACCTTACTCAATCTCTCGCTAAGTTCTTCCACATCTAGATCTGTTCTAAGTAGTGATATCCCTTCTATCTCCACCAGTTTGAGAGTCAGTTCGTCCACCTCTTCCGGTTGAACATATCCGACCACCGCCGGTGTCAAGGGGCTTGCCCGGATGGCAACCATGGGCGAACGACCGTGTCTTATACCGGTGAAGAAGAGTGCACGCTCCGTACTCCAACCGTAGATCCTTAGATAATCGAATGATTTCATAGAAGTGACCGCTTTCAGGCTGTCGATGATCGTGTATCCGTAAATATTTCTGTCGGTATCTCCGCCCCGGAGAATCTGTCCGTCCACGGCTTCGGTTATTTCCTCTATCTTGATCGGTTCTGCGAATTCGCCCATGCCGATGATGCCTTCCTGTCCCGGTGGGGTGAACCGTTTGACCACCGAACCGCCTCTTCCCATATCTATTTCGATCAGTGTTTTTACTATATCTCGGAGAAAGGAACTTCCAGGGCTTCTACGACCCTTTTCGTAATCGCTTATTACCGATGAAGAGATATCCATGTGCTCTGCAAGCTCGGTCTGTGTTACCTTGAAGATGTCCCTCCACTTGCGTATCCTCTTACCGGGATGCTCGGCCATGATTATCTCGCCGGCCATCTTTTCGTCGATGCTTGTCATCATATTCACAGGTCGAGAACATGGTGATATATAAAATTGTCGAAAGGTGTGTACGTCAGATGTCTTAATTTATCCGTTCCAGTTTCAGTTCTTCGTATTCCTTTTGGCACTCCGCACAGTACCCGTCGGACTTGTTATCCGTCTCCACCAGTGTGTTAGAGAAGAACATTACACAGCTGGAGTCATCACAGTGTGTTAATCCGACGATGTGACCGATCTCGTGTATCGCTTCTTTGAGCATACGTTCTCTTAATTCTTCTCCCTCTCCCAAGCGGTATATGGATATCACACCTCCGTGTCCGCCTACCTGGGCAGAGCCGAATACGAAATCGTGTCCGGCTGAGAAAAGGTCTACTCCGGTTACGCCAAGCACTAGATGGCCTTCAGTTCGAGCTGCTCTAGAGCAGTGTCTGACGTATCCACGGGTGTTGTACTGGTCCCGTTTATCGTTGTACATCTGCTTTATGTCCGAAACAGGCTCTGCGGGTCGGCACTCCATGGGAAGATCCTCAACCAGGGCATCGACCTGCTCGACTGCGGATTCGTAGGGCAATATCACTATCACGGTCGATGTTATGGGTGTGGTTGGTTATTAAATCATCGCCGGTGAGCGCTTATTCTCCCTTTCTCAATTTGATCCATTCTACGATCATTTCGTCTTCAGACAGTTCCATCTCTTTGACTAGGTTGCGTAGGAAATTTCTGCTATTCTCGGGATCATTTGTCTGATTTTTCGGGACCATCGCACATCAACATGTAGATATGTGATGTCGACATAAAAAGTTATCCCGTTTTATAGTAAAAGACGCGACGTTTTGAACCCTTTGGTGTCTTTTACTCATTTCGAAAATTCCCCGGATTTCCAAATGTCATGGGAATTAAAAATTCTCACGACGTTGTGGAGCTTGTAACTTAGTACAAAAAGTTATAATGTCCATTATAAGTTAAGAAATCATTGTTGATCGTGGATGATATTCTTCAATTTGGGAATCAAGGGTGGTATATCTTTTTTCACGGTACTCCAAACCACATCAAGATCTAT
>SKVC01000035.1 GCA_007129655.1 Thermoplasmata archaeon | reverse complement strand
TCATAGAATGGTTGGAAAATCAATACTTCGTCCCCTTTTTCAACATGAGCTAAGACACTGGACATCAAAGCTTCGCTGGTTCCGCATGTCACCGTTATTTCTTTTTCCGGATCATATTCCAGGCCGTTAAAACTTGACAGCTTCCTTGAGATGTATTCTCTCAACCCCTTTAGACCCCATGTGACTGAATATTGATTTTTGTTTTTGAAACTTTCAACGACTGCTTCCATCAAATTTTTTGGTATCGGATATCCGGGATATCCCTGAGATAGATTCACGGCATCGTATTTCTCCGCTTCCCTGGTCATCTCCCTGATAACTGATTCTGGGAACCCCTTGACCCTTCTTGCTTCTTTTTTCATATCAATCTCTATAGATGTACGTGCCTTCCTTTCCTTCTAAAGCTTCTCCCAAACACTCGGGAGATGTGATCAATACCCTTTTTCCATCTTTCTTAAGAAATCTTATAGATGCATCTATCTTCGGTCCCATACTTCCTGGAGGGAATTGTCCTTCCTCGTGGTAAGCCTCGGCTTCCTCCAGACTCATTTCATGAATGGGTTTTTCATTTTCTTTGTTAAAGTTAAGGTAAACTCTTTTCGGTCTAGTCAACATGATAAAGAATTCCTCTTTGATCTCCATCGCAAGTACTGCGCTGGCAAGGTCCTTATCGATAACTCCTTCGATACCTTTCAAACCGTCTTCTGTTTCTACGACCGGGACCCCTCCACCACCGGCGGCGATCACGATATTTCCTTCATCACCGCTGAAGACTAGCTCCTTTATCAAACGAGATTCTACAATCTTTTTAGGCATCGGTGACGGTACGATCCTTCGATACCGATCATCCGAAGTCTTACCAATATTCCAATCCTTTTCACTTTCCAGCTTTTTTGACTCCTCTTCATCATAATATGGTCCTACGAATTTAGTAGGAACTTTAAACGCCGGATCGTCTTCATCAACAACAACTTGTGTGATGACACTGCAAATATCTCTTTGCACGCCTCTTCTTAACAGTTCGTTTTTTAGCGTATGTTGGAATATGTAGCCGATCTGTCCCTGGGTCTGTGCTACGCATACGTCCAATGGCAATCTTGGGACTTTTTCGGAAGCCAAATCGTTTTGCAGAAGAATGTTACCCACATGCGGGCCGTTTCCATGGGTTAAAACGAGTTCATATCCGTCTTCTATCATGTCCGCCAATATATTACAGGTAACACTCATGTGCTCTAACTGTTCCTCTATAGTACCTTTGTCCTCAGGGCGAAGAAGTGAATTACCTCCTAATGCAACAAGAGCGGTCTTCATAAGGAGTCATGCATATAGTCAGGATGTATATAAACCTTATATCTTTTAAAACAAAAACATGATATACTTCCATAGTCTTCGAAAGGTTACAGGACAGTGGAAAAATGTGTGCGAATAAATTGGAAACATTGGAAAACCAACATCCTCAAAGGGATTACACTATCAGCATAGAATCACCTGAATTTACATGTCTATGCCCTGAGAAAAGAGACCAGCCCGACTTTGCAGTAATAACGCTGGTTTACATACCGGATAAGAAATTGATCGAACTTAAGTCTTTGAAGTATTATCTCACGGCCTATAGAAACAAAGAGATATACCATGAAGATGCTACAAACTGCATCTATCAGGATTTATTAGACGCCTTAGAACCGAGATATCTTAAGGTTACAGGTGATTGGAATATACGGGGGGGAATTAAGACAATAGTCGAAATTAAAACTCCCGGTGAAGATTCAGAAAATCAAATCTCTCACTATCACAAGTTATAAAAAAAAAGAGGAGAGGGGGGGAGCCTACCGTGAGTAGGTCTCCAAAAATGAATCCAACTTAGGACTTGAGTATTCTTTCGATACATTTTCATATCCTAGAGCTTTTATCATCGTGGTTTCAGCCGTATTATTAGTTTCGGCTAGATCTGGCTCTACCTCGGAATAGATTTCATTTTTGGCTTCGGTGGAAACTCCACATTCTTTGAAGAATTCTACCAGGCAGTCGAGCCGTAAACGTTCGACCACCTGATGAAGCATTCTCCCCGAAAGCTGCATAGCCTCTTTCGGTGTTTTGTCTGCGTACATCTCTACTATCTTGTCATTTTCCAATACAGTTATAGCGTTACTTACCTTTGACAAGTCCTTTAAGGATTTCTTTGCCAGATGATATCTGTCGCCTTCTACGGAGAAGGGCATAACCGCGTAAGATACTACCAATTTTCCGTTTCTCTTAGCAAGCTGCGCGATCACCTTTGAAGCTCCAGACCCGGTTCCTCCGCCTAGTCCAGCGGCGATAACGACCATGTCCGCATTTTCAAAGGAGTTCAGTATCTGTTCTTCGTGTAGTTCAGCCGCTCTTTTTCCAAGGATAGGATCTCCTTTTGCACCTTCACCCTGGGTAATTTCACGTCCTATCAGCATCTGTCTGTTCACGTCAAGCCCATTAACAACGGTTTTATCCGTGTTTATGCCTATGGTCTTAACATTCGCCA
This sequence comes from Thermoplasmata archaeon, assembly GCA_007129655.1. Classification (GTDB taxonomy): domain Archaea; phylum Thermoplasmatota; class Thermoplasmata; order Halarchaeoplasmatales; family Halarchaeoplasmataceae; genus Haladaptatiplasma. The sequence continues at coordinate 3,440 of SKVC01000035.1, read as the reverse complement.
TTTTCTGCTTAGTTATGTACTCTACTGTGTTGCATCCACATCCACCAACGCCAATAACATGTATGTTGAGACCTTCTAAAAGGTCATCGATCATATCTGCAACGGCGCCTTCCATTTCATTCCCTATTTTTTCTCGGGACTCGGTTTTTTCGTCTGTCATATCTGGTTTTTCCTCCGAATATTTCGTTTGCTTATGTGTGGGTTAGACCCACAATCTTATCTTTGCAGATACTCGCGGTCCTTTTCTCTATGGACTTCAAGGATCCCTTCCACTTTTCCACCTATCTCGCCGTAAAGCCGAAGTTTCGTTTCGATTTCGCTGGCGTCGATGGTCATTAATCCCATTTTGACCAATTCTTGCAATGCGTGCTCCCAACTGTTGAAATAATCAAGTGAGATCAGGTAGTGTATAGAATGCTTGAACCGCTTTGGTAGATGAATTCTACCCGGAACTTCGGTTTCACCACTTCTGATGTTATGGCGAGATATATATTCCAAAGCTGCCTCTCTTATAAACTCAGACCGGTTTTTGAAATCATGTCTTGCAATGAATGAATCGATGATTTCCAGGTCTTCGTCAGACACCCGTAGTGATATCTTGCTTTCCATTTCCTTTGCACCTGCCCGCCCTACTTTTTTCAAGGAGTAGTACAATTGTACTCCAAATTTAGTAAGGGCGTAAGACATATCCTTATAGTGTAGTACCTATATAAACCTTTCTACCTTTTTTATTTTTTAGGTTTATACTTGGATAACGCATATTTGTACTACAGTATAATCTATGTCATACTTAAATTATTCCCAAGATTTGTTGTTTATCGAATAAGTTTTAAATACAATACATTACTGCCAGGAACAGGTGAAAAAGATGCTAAATGTATACAGATGCTGGATATGCGGCGAAACCTACTTGGGCGAAGAACCTCCGTCGGACTGTCCCTTTTGCGGGGCCGATAAGGAATTCCTGAAACCCGGCGAAGAGTACGAATACCCGGATGTAGAGTTGACCGAAATATCCAAAAAAAATCTCGAGGCTGCACTGGAATTGGAAGTAGATAATGCGACTTTCTATTTCTGTGCATATAACAGATCGGACGATCCCAAGGAAGAAGGCATGTTCAAGAGATTGGCAAAGGTTGAGTCGGAACACGCGGAAGCGATCTGCACATTCCTGGATATCGACGAACCTAAGATCAACAAGAAGTCTGAGGATTGTTCACACCATCTTCCGGACCTGTTAAGAGACGCAGAGGAGAGGGAAACACGTGCTATCAAACACTATAGTAAGTTTGCCGAGGAAGCCGAAGAACCGCGGGTTAAGGAATTCTTCGAAGCTATCGTGGAGATCGAAACAGATCATCTTGAGTTACACGCCCACGAGATCGAAGAATTAGGTGAAGAACACTAAGCCAAGGGTACACAACATTTATTTTACCCTTGTCTTTCTGGGCTGTTCACTAAACGGTAATGTGCGGTTATCGTTACACTCGCCATCGTAGCTCACTCGGAAAGGAATTTCCAAGAAGCTAAGATGACTCACTACATTCGCCATCGTAGCTCAGTCGGAATTTAAACAGCAAATTCCAACAACCTACGAAGTCTCGTTACACTCGCCATCGTAGCTTAGCGGTAGAGCGGCTGGTTTGTAACCAGCAGGTCGGGGGTTCAATCCCCTCCGATGGCTCTTTTTTACAAAAGGTCGGGGGTTCACGAATAAAATTATATTCTCAATTTTATGAGCGCGGGGAACTTGTTCCCCGTAGATCCCCTCCGCGAGTTAAAATGTGATTTTTAACGAGCGTTCTGAATAGCGAATGCAGTGAGCTATTGAGGACAGTGGCTCTTTTATCCTAACGAAGAGAGGGTTCAATTCTATATTTTCTTAAATTAATATCCTCTATCCAGGCTCACGCGATTCCGCTCTCTGCCGTTATTCAGATCATTCAAGATATCAGCCAAGTCTTCCATCCGCTTTTTTTCCCTGCCCTCAACATGAGTACTTCGGTGAGGGCTGAATACCAAGTTGTCGAATTTATCCAGTGGATATTTGGACGGAAACGTATTCGTCCGGCTCTCTTCGTCCGGAGGATAGATCCACCACGTATCGATGGCCGCCCCGCCGAGCTTACCCGAATCTAAGGCATCGTAAAAAGCGTCCTCGTCTATCACCGGACCCCTCCCGACGTTAACCAGATGAACACCGACTTTCATGGATTGAAATTCTTTGGTTCCCAAAAAACCCTCGGTCTCATCGGTTAAAGGCAGAATAACCACGATGAAGTCGGCCTCGGGTAACAATTCATGTAATTCGTCGTTCGTACCGAGATGATCGATCTCCGGAGCATCACCACCGCTTCGATTAACAGCCTTCACCGTCATCCCGAAGGCCTTACCGATCCTTGCTATCTCTTTACCGGCGGCTCCATAACCCAGCACCAGCAAACATTTTCCTTCTAATCCCAAACCCATCCAATGATCGTAACGGGGTGACCAGTTGCCGTCTTTCATCTTTTCGTGTATTGGACAAAGCCGCTTTGCTGAAGCGAGCAATAAGGCCCACGCGTGTTCGGCAACGTAGACGTGATTAAAATGAGAATTAACAACAATAAGATCCGGATAATCCCGCAGTACCTCTTTATCTTGAGTTGGTACACCCGCAAAAGGTATGATCACATATTTCAAGTTGACCGCCTTATCCAAAAATTCCCTAGGTATCCGAGCACCGATCACCGCATGGAACTCCTCTGCCCTGGCGATCAGTTCTTCTTCGTTATCTGGAGGTATGTTAACGATATCTATACCTTCATCGAGTGGTCCTCTGAGGCATTCCAACAGATCTTCATCCTTTTGATCCATGTAAACTACTTTCATATATAATGACCTAAAACCATCACACAATAAAAAAGTCACCCAACGAAGATGTAATATATATCTATCTTTTTTGAAGAGACATGAACATCAACGTAGACGGAAAAGGTCGGCAGGAATTTCAGGATGTAACCACAGCGGAAGATGTTGTAGAAAGACTTGGATTCCATAAAGATGCCGTCATAGTTTTACAGGACGACGTCCCCATCCCCATCGACAAGCCTATGGAAGACGGAGCAAATATCAAGATCATTCACGTTGTTTCCGGCGGATAGGTTCCCTTTTAGGTAATCTCAGAATATTCATTATATTTTCGTGGAATTCCGGCATCAACTCAAAGACTATGAATAATAATATCATCAATACGATGACCGATCCTGTTTTTGCGATCTGGTTGTGAGCCATATCAAAGGAAGTGATACCTTCGTAGGTAAGATATATAACAAGAACGTTCCGGCCTACGTTGGCTAGATACAACGCCGGTATCACGATAAAGAGTGCCTTCGCTTTCTTTATACTCGCCGCCGTTGTAGTGTATATCATAGAGAAGGCCGGTGCGAAGGTCTGAAGTG
>SKVC01000152.1 GCA_007129655.1 Thermoplasmata archaeon | reverse complement strand
CGTGATAGCGGTTCTACCGGAAGACGGAGAGTTTAGCAATGCGGATCTGAATATGACTAAATCACTGGTTTCCGATTTCAACAGACAATCTTCCGCCGGCTCGCTGTGGGTGAGGAATGTTAACAAAATAGAACTGATAACCGACACTTACAGCGATACGGAAATCGCACTGACTTTAGAAGGGGTCACTGTTCATGAATACACGATGGAGGAGATCCAAAATATGGATTCTTTCACTGAAGATGGCGTCTTCATAACCAGAACCGGTAACGTCGTAGGGCCTGTTACCTACAGGGGAGTAAACGTAACAAAACTGGTATCTAATATAAACCATGGAACTGATTACACTCTAGAGATCGAAGCCAGCGATGGTTACACAACAACATACACGAGCTCTCAAGTCAACGGAGATTTGGATATATACGACGAAGAAGGAAATTTAACAGAAGAGGGGAGCACGCTGACCATGATGTTAGCCTACGAAGAAATTGGAGAAGATGAACTGTTCGGCGGACCTTTAAGGATAGTTTTCGTCAGCGACGATGGCCAGATAACCGACGGATTTCACTGGGCACGAGAAGTAAGATACATACGGGTAACTGAGAACGGAGAATAAAGCAAGATGCCTGAATCCTACCACTTCTCTACCAAGGACCTGGTCACCATCGCCCTACTATCGGCCCTGGGCGGTGGTCTATCCACTTACATAGGGTACCTGGGTAATCTGATCAACCGTATGGTGGGGGTGCCCTTCGGTGCCGGGCAATTCATGGCCGGACTTCATGTGATCTGGATAGTTCTTGCCGTGGGTATAACAAGAAAGAAGGGCGTGGGAACCGCCACCGGCCTGTTGAAAGGGATGGTGGAATTGTTTTTGGGAGGAACCCATGGAGTGGTGATACTGGTGGTTTCTCTTGTACAGGGATTACTGGTTGACATAGTGCTGTTCAAAGACAGCACCAAAGAAAGCCGTAATATGGTGCCTTATTCCATCGCCGGGGGAATCTCAGCGGCATCCAACGTGATAATATTCCAATTATTTTTCTTTGCTGGCGTACCCATGATCCTGATCCTCATGCTGAGTATGTTAGCCTTCGGCTCCGGTATGATCTTCGGTGGTTACATATCTCTCCAGATGATGGATTCTCTTGAACAAGGGGGGTTGATCCATCGAACCATCAAACCCAAGGATGAAAGACCGGCCTATATCAAGTATGCCAGCATTGTGGTGACGGTGATATTTCTCATAGCCTTCACCGTGGGCGGAGTGTACTATTTCAACAATGTGTACGTTTCTCCGGGCGCGGAGGAGATAAACGTTACCGGTAACGTAAACAACGAGTACACATTTGTTTACGATGAATTCTCAGAAAACGAAGTAACCATATCTGCAGAGCTCATAGGTTCCGTTACATACGTACCGGAACAAAATTACACAGGAATCCCATTGTCTATCATACTAGCACACTCGGAACCGTTGGATAATAGTTCCAGGGTCAGAGTTATTTCCACCGATGGATATTCAGCCATATTTAATCACCAGGAGATAACAGGAAACTCCGTGATAATATCATACCATGACCGGCAGTACAACGTAGTTGCAGATGGATTCGACGGAGCATATTGGGTAAAGGATGTATATGAGATCAGAGTCGAGTAAGGCGATAGTGGATGTACGGGGTCTGAGCGTAAAATACGCCAGCCGAGACAATTTCTCAGTCAAAAACATTTCATTTTCCATAAAAAAAGGAGAATTTGTTTGGTTAGCCGGTAACAGTGCCTCGGGAAAATCCACACTGATGAACTGTTTAAGCGGGTTCATACCTCATATAATCCCGGCTGAAGTTAACGGTAAAATCATATTCCGTGGAAGAGACGACATGAGTCCGCTGCAACTATCCCGGCATATCACCATGGTTCATCAGGACCCGGAAACACAGTTTTGTACGGAAAATGTCGAGGACGAAATTGCCTTCGGATTGGAGAACAGAAAACTATCCGGAAGAAAGATGGACAAAAGGATCCAAACCACCTTGGAAGATCTGAACTGCAGCGAGCTCAGGCACAGAAAACTACACACACTTTCAGGTGGTGAGAAACAGAAGGTAGCCATCGCTTCCATGCTGGCATTGAATCCGGAAGTATTGATACTTGACGAACCCACGTCCAACCTGGACCCAAAGTCAATGAACGATGTGCTAACAGCTATAGAGAATGTTAGCAGAAAGAGTGAAGAACTTACAATAATTCTCGCCGAGCACCGAATAGGCGGTCTGGTGGATCAATTGGATAGGGTATTGAAGTTAGATAACGGTAAGATTTCCAAAGATATACTTGACTTTCAAAGTTTAAATTCAGATGAAAAAACCAAACTATCAGACTACTCGTATCCCGATTATCAAAGAAAAGTTAAACCCGCCGGTAAAACGATCTTAAGACTAGAAAAAATAAGCATGACCTTAGGGGGGAATAAAATATTGAAAAACATCTCTCTCCAAGTAAAAGCGGGGGAGATAGTCGCCATAATGGGTAGAAACGGTTCCGGTAAAACAACCTTGGTAAAGGCGATCTCCGGGCTTCTTGAAGTACAGAAAGGTAAGGTCCATATATCGGATATGGTGATGGAGAGCTCAAATAAGATTCCACCCTACAAGGTGGGAGAGAAGATAGGGTTCGTCTTTCAAAATCCCAATCATCAGATATTCGAGAACACCTTGAAGGAGGAGATGTTGTTCGGCCCCAAGAATTTTTCCAAAGGGATCGCCAAGGGAAAGAGAAAACTTCAAAGGATGACCTCCCAGGAAAATTTGGACGAAACCACGCATCCTCATACCCTTAGCTTCGGTCAAAAGAGAAGATTGAATATATACTCGTCATCACTCCACGACCCGGATATAATGATCATCGACGAACCCTTCTCGGGCCAGGACCACCAAAACGCTCTGATGATCGCGGATATAATGGATGATTATTGGAAAAAAGGTAAAACGCTACTCGTAGTTACCCACGATATCGATTTCGCAAAGAGATTCTGCACCAGAGCTATCGTATTGAAAAGGGGTAAAACCGTTTACGACGGAGTTCCGAATAAATTGAAGGAGGTAGTATAGTTGATCAAGGTCAATCCGGTGGTAAAACTGTTTGCCTTGGTCATGGGTGCGGTTATGGTTTTTTTGATACACTCTATGATCATGCTGCTGTTCTTCATATCTATCTTAGTAACGTTGAAGTTAATCTACAAAGTCAAGGGACGTTTCGGAAAGAGCATAATCGCTTTGGTCGTAGCCATATTCCTGGCACAGATAATATTTGTTCCTGAAGGTGAATTGATAATGGAATGGTGGTTAATCCAGTTGACCAGAGGAAGCATAGAAAAGGGTTTCATCATATCCGGCAGATTCTTCTCGTTGATCACCATGTCCTGGCTCTTCGTGGGAACCACGGAGCCCCGGGAACTTTCCTCCGGTCTCTCAAACGTGGGAGTCCCATATCGTTTCAGTTTTTTACTGATTCTGGCCATGAGATTCGTCCCGATATTCCAGTTCGAGCTATCCAACGTACAGCAGGCCCAGAAGATAAGAGGATTGAAGGTGGATAATAACATACGTGGGCTTATCCGTTCCGTTAGATACACCACCATGCCTTTGCTCTATTCCGCCATGTCCACGGTAAACACCCTTGCCTCTTCCATGGAAGGCAGAGGTTTTGGTATGTACAAAAAGAAAGCGTTCTTGCATCCGGTGGAATTCACCATATGGGATGCCATCCTAACTGTATTTATTCTGATCGCAGGCTTTGAATTATATTATCTAAGCCTACTTCTTTGAGCCTAACTGCCCATCTTTTTAATTCTTCTTTTTGAGAACCATAGTTTGAGTAGTGCAGCAAAGACTCTACTAAGTAATCCGTTATATCTATGCGAGGTTTAGAACTGCATGCAAAGTACTCATCTAAGAAATAATCAATCTGTCTAAATCTCTTAAATGTAAATGCAGGCCTCATCCTCAGTATAGAAGTGCACATATCACCTATATCTCTGAGATAGTTTCCCTCCTGAGACTCTTCGAAATCTATACCGTATATCTCCGTATCAGACAAAATAAAATTGGCAAGTATGCAGTCCCCCCTGCGTTTTTTGTGGCCAAAGGAAGAGTGGAAGTCACACAGCCATTCAGCTATACCTGAAAGTACAGCCCCGGTTTCTTGAGAATCAAATAACTCTTTACAGTTAGTACCGGATATATCTTCTAAAATCAGGGAATCTTCCAGTTTCTCTATGATTTCAGGTACGCCAACTTGATTTTTTCCACATTCTTCCAGAACTTTTTCTTCCACCTGTAGTCCTGTAATAAAATCATCATGGTACTTTTTGACAACATAATATTTACCATCGCACTCCACTTTCCGGACAGTGTTCTTTTTACTGGTGTATGTTTTGATCACTGTCCATTTATCAGGGACCGGTGTCATGTATCTACATAAATGACGATGTATTTGTATGTTTATGACTGATCTCCCGATATCTAATTCTAATATCGTCAAATCTCATAAAAATATAATCTGACCCATAAGATATATATATCATGTATACAGTACATAAAAATATGAGGAAAATAATCTATATACTGGCGATATTGATACTCTTCTTCGGTCTAGCCCTAACCGGTTGCACCGAAGATAACGGCGTAGAAGATAACGGCGAAGAACATAACGGCGAAGAAGATAACGGAGTCCCGGACAACGGTGACGATGAAAACGGACTTACAGGTACAAACGATTATTCCGGAGATTGGTCCGGTTCTATAGGTACTGATGACTACGAAGGAACTTGGGAATTCCAAGTCGACTTCGATGAAGGTACAGTGAGTGGCTGGTTCGAAGGAGATGGTTCCGGAGATATAACAGGAACGGTTTCCGATGGAGTAATACAGGCAGAAGGAGAAGCCGGATTCGGTCATGTAGAATGGTCTGGCACCTTTTCGTCTGATGGTAACGATATTTCGGGTACCTGGGAAGTCAATGAACATGGCTATCAAATCGGTTCCGGTACATGGAGCGGCTCTTTAGATAGTTAGAACACTTCAGGGCTGTAACGTTCCGAAGAACACCTGCCAAGCTAAGGCCGACTTCGCTACCAGGCTTAGCACTACATACATCCTTTCACCGTAAAGGTAGTCCTTCCATTTACCGATCTTTTTGTACTGAAGGACCATGTTGATAGCGAAGAGGTTAAAAAACACAAGCAGTGAGAAATAGATACCGATGACGAAGTTTGGCACGTCGCCTCCGGCGGCTAGTAGCGAGCCTCCGAAATAGATACCGATGACTACCCACGGAGCGGCCCCGGCAATGCATCCGATGATGTAAGATGTCCAATCAACTTCTTCAGTAAGCTGGTTATGCTTCTCCATCATCAAACCCATGAGGTTCATTACAGCTACCAGTACGAAGAGGGCGACCAAAAGTCCCAGATCATAGACGCCGGTCAACATAGCGATTATCACTATCATAACAGACGCACTTACAGAGTACTCGTACCAGCGATACGGGTTCATGTGTTTCTTAAGGAAACCCTTGTATTTATCGAAGAGTACCGTTGAAATCGAAAAATGTGCGATAGCGGAGATGAATAGAAATAGTGCTACCAAAGGAGCCAATTGTATTTGCATAAGATCGCTGGTAACCGGTTCCAGAGAACGTGTTATCTCATTGAATTCCAGCCATGTAGCTTGTATCGGCCAGGTGTTGTCATTACTTACCACTAGCATAAGGATAGCTTGAAATAAGTGAAGAACTCCCATAGCTAGATTAAAATTCTTTAACTTCCCGTATTTGTCATCCATGGATTCCATGATATTCACAAACAAGCGATGGATTTAGGTTAATATATATTTTTCTATTCCATATTACAGCGATACAGATAAGCAAAAATCTTTGCCAAAGATATATATTACGTCGACTCATTCATAAACGCGATGAACGAAGATACAGATTGGAACCAAGGACCCGAT
>SKVC01000018.1 GCA_007129655.1 Thermoplasmata archaeon | reverse complement strand
TTCTTTTTTAACCAATTTAGAGATGTCTAAAGAGCCGTTTGTTTCTACGGAGATATAAAGATCATTAATAAGGTCCAAGAGTTCCAACAGATCATCTTGGATCAAGGGTTCGCCACCTGTAATACACACATTTTTTTGAGGATATTCTCTGATCTTACGAGCAATATCTTTAATCTTCATCTCATGGCCACCTTCCCATGCATATGCGGTATCACACCAGGCACATCCAAGGTTACATCCCACGGTTCTTACGAATATCGTAGGCAGACCTATTTGGATCCCTTCGCCTTGTAAGGACGAGAATATCTCACATATACGCATACCTCTCCATCACATAGGTGGTATAATATAACTGCGAATACAATCCGAAAACATTATACCGACTGCAGAACTACGTAAAGTCATGAAAGTAGGTTTCGTGGTTAATCCCATAGCCGGTATGGGTGGACGGGTAGGGCTCAAAGGCACTGATGGAGTCTATGACGAAGCTGTTGAGAGGGGGGCAGAACCTGTTGCTGTAGAGCGAGGGGAACGTGCCCTCCAAGAGATACAGGGAGAACATATATGGCTAACTGCCGGCGGAGTTATGGGAGAAGAACTTCTGGAAGATTTTTTTCCCGGACAGGAGATCAGGGTCATATATCGTTCTGAAAAATATATTGGAGAGACTACAAACCGAGATACACAGGATGCTGTTAAGACTTTCATCGACGAAGATGTGGACATCATCCTTTTCTGTGGCGGCGACGGCACCGCTAGAGACATCTTCGAACTGGTGGATAAAAAAATACCTCTTCTTGGGATACCGTCGGGGGTGAAGATGCACAGCGGTGTTTTTGGGATTAACCCCGAGGCCTCTGCTCAACTTTTTAACATGTATGCGGAAGGAGAGGCTGACCTGGGAAAGGTTGAGATCATGGATCTTGATGAAGACAAATACAGGAAGGGAGACTGGGAATTCAAACTCCACGGTGAAGCTGTGAGTATATACGAACCCCATTACATCCAGCTGGGCAAACAGAGCTTCCGGTCAGTTAAAGATGATGAATTAAAGTACGATATCGCCAGCTATATCATCGAAGAGATGGAACACTATCCGGATCATATATTCGTACTGGGACCCGGGTCCACGACTGCTATGATACAGGAACAGTTAGAACTGGAACACACAATCCTTGGTGTAGATGTACTAAAGAACAACGAGATCGTTGTTTTGGATGCATCTGAATCTGAGATATTAGAAACTGTAGCCGATGCCAAGGGAGTCAATATCGTAGTATCTGTAATCGGGAATCAAGGATTTTTTTTAGGTCGAGGCAATCAGCAGATAAGCCCGTTGGTGATAAGAAAGGCCGGCTTGATGAACATATATATACTGGCAACGCCGTCAAAAATGAAGAAAACACCCGTACTGAGAGCGGATACCGGTGACACCGAACTTGATAAGGAGATCCACGACAAAGGGTTCATGAGAGTGGTGACCGGTTTTCGAGAGTATCGATTGGTGAAGGTGGAAGCATGAGGAATCTCAGGTAAAGTTTATATATCAATATGTAACTACTTATATTATGGGAAAAAAAGTAATGGTGATCATACTAGGGCTAATCCTGATAATTGCAGGTATAGTTGCGATGCTCTATATTGAACCCGCCGGTAGCGATGGATCCGAAGCTAGTTTTGGAATTGCGGATGTCAGTGAAGATGAACAACCGTATTTTTGGTACGGTGTAGCCTTAATCATACTGGGACTAATCGTACTTGCTATGGCGGTTATAAAGATTCCATAGATTACCTGAGAGTACGCTTGACCACTTGAACATTTGTCAGAAACTTTACATCGGAGACGCGGTTTGCTTTAGAAGTAACAACAGAAAGTGTTCCTTGTTTGCCTTCGACCTTGATCTCACCGACATCATGTTCTTGAAAACCGTATTTTTTCATCTTTTTCAGTACCTGCCACATGGATAAATTTTCATCGATTTCGAATGAAAATGAGACCATACCGAATATATCTGCGTGCTCGTCATAATCTACACCTCGCTTTTTCATCCTGCCCTGGCCTTTAACTACCATAGGTTCTAATTTCCTTTCGATATATTCTTCGATACGGTCGAGGAACTCAACCTCTTCTTTGTTTACAAATGTGATCGCTTTACCACCCTTGTCCATGCGTCCGGTTCGACCTATTCGATGAACGTAATCTTTTTCGTACTTAGGGATATCAAAATTGATAACATGGGTGATATTTTCTACATCGATACCACGTGCAGATACATCCGTAGATATCAGAATGTCTATGTCTCCACCCTTGAAGTTGTCCATGTTCTTTGTTCTACCGGCCTGGCTCATGTCCCCATGCATGGGAAATGCCTTGTAACCAAATTTATTAAGCATCTGTGCCAGCCATTGAGTGCCCCGTTTTGTGTTTAAGAAAATCAGATATTTTCCCGGGTTGTTATCGATTATAGCTGATAGATTCGCCAGTTTATTTTTCCTACCTACCTTTACGTAGTACTGATAAACACCTTTAGCCGATATTTCATCTTTGGATAATTTAAGTATTACCGGATCGGACATGTAATTCTTGGCGAGCTTAACTATTTCATGTGGCATAGTTGCCGAGAAAAGCATGATCCGTTTTTCCTTTGGCGTTCTCTCCATTATCCATTTTATATCCGGAAGGAAACCCATATCCATCATTCTGTCGCCTTCGTCCAGCACGAAAAAGTTAATGGATCTCAGGTCAAGTTTACCTCTTCTCATAAGGTCCATCACTCTACCGGGTGTGCCGGCAACGAATGATACTTTCGGTAATCTTTTGATCTGATTGTTTATGCTCGTCCCACCATATATGGCTAGGGTTTTTATACCGTATTTTTTACCTATATCCTTCGCTTCTTCCTCTACCTGTTGAGCCAGTTCACGTGTTGGCGTAAGAACTATTGCTTGCACTTTCTTTTCGTTACTTATATTCTCAAAAATTGGAATCAGGAAAGCATGGGTCTTACCAGAACCAGTACGTGCCTGTACCACCATATCTTTGCCATCCAACGCAGGCGGGATGCTTTTATGCTGAACCTCTGTCGGTTTTTTAAAACCCTTCTCCTTTAAAGCAGTAAGTGTTTTTTCCTTTATATTTAACTCTTTGAAACTATTCATTATCACACCGTTCTATTTCTTAATCTTTTCTTCATATTTTCGTACATAGAATATGTATATCTATGTATGCTTCACAAAAAGGTGCCTAATAAACCTTTCCTCATATATGTGCAGGTATTAGGTCGATATCTTTTTATTGCATTAACAGTGTTATACTCTAATAGAGAGACTTTTATGATACCCAAAAAAATTCTGTTCGTTCTTCTATGCGTCACGAGTTTGATCACATTTGCCACTAGTGGTCCCATCCAAGGATTCGACCAACCGAGCTTAACCGAAAATATAGATGATACTTTTTACTCTTACACGACCCACGACCCGATCCGGATAAATAACGATACTGACTTCGATACTCAAGGATGGCCCGGCGATGGTAGTGAAAGTGATCCATACGTGATTCAAGATTTAGAAATAAACGGAACCGGTTATGGATACTGCGTATATATAGGAAATACAACGGTCAACTTCTTAGTGAAAAACAACTATTTCCATCATGCAAACCGAGTTGAAGATTTAACATTTTATTATATGAATGCCGGAGTTTATCTACACAACATAACTAATGGTAAAATAGAGAACAATCTTATCATGGAAAGTGATTTTGTAGGTATTTATATCGAATTTAGTAGTAACAATATAGTATCCAACAATACCGCATCGTACTCAGGGGATTATGGTATCTTGATGTATGCCGCTCACGATAACCAAATAATAAATAATACCTGTAACGCGAATGATCAAGGCTGCACATCAGGCGGAGGTTGTGGTTTGGGCGGTCACGGAATAGCTCTCGGCTCCTCAGACAATAATGAAATATTAAACAATAATGTTTCATGGAAAAATGCTAGAGGTATCTATCTTTCTTATTCTGATGGAAACATACTGCATAATAATTCAGCAACATACAACACCGTTTATGGCATCTCACTAGACAATTCCAACAAAAATCACATATCGGAAAACGATATATTAAACAACACAAACGGTTTGTTGGTCTCTAGATCCGATGGAAATCTTTTTGAAGATAATACTATTTCAAATCAGGAAAAAAATATATATCTGGATAGATCGATGGAGAACACAATACATGGTAATATATTAGAACATAATGGGATAATTATAAATGATTTTAACTTGGTTCATTGGAACACTCATGATATCGATGATACCAACACCATTAATGGTAGACCTATAATCTACTGGAAGAACCGTGACAGCGGCATTTTACCAAGCGGAGCCGGACAGATAATACTCGCCAACTGCACCGGTGTAACCGTGGGAGAACAATATATAAACAATATTGATAGAGGAATCCAACTTGGTTTTTCGCATGAGAATATCATATATCACAATGATATATCAGATAACGATGTCGGTTTATACCTATATTCCTCGGGTAATAATATAATCTATCACAATAATTTTGTCGATAATACTAAACATGTGGAAGACGATGGCGTAAACAATTGGGACAACGGTTGGCCGGACGGAGGCAATTACTGGTCGGACCATACCGGAAACGACGAAAATTCAGGCCCCGATCAAGACGAATCGGGTAGCGACGGTATCATCGATATACCGTATGACATTTCAGGCATCGAAGAAGTTGATAAATACCCTCTAATAACACCGGGAGCTCATTACCTTTACTTGGAGATAGTTTCACCTATTGAAGAGGAGTTACTAGGTACAGACAATGTAACGATTTCATGGAGCAGTTATTCGCGATTTACGGATATGATCAGATATGAGATCAAATTGAACGATGGTGGCTGGATGGACATAGGCGACATCTTAGAATACAACCTAGAAGTACCAGAGGGTAGCAACATCGTTAGTGTAAGAGGTTACGATGAAAACGAAGATAGTGCTTTAGAAAAAATATCTTTTACTGTTGATACCACACCCCCGATTCTGGAGATCACTTATCCACTAGAAGACGATGTTCTGACCAATGATAACTTTACTGTCGAATGGACCGTCGGTGATGCCGGTAGCGGTATAGATGTTGTAAATTTACGTTTAAACAATGGAGAATGGATCGATGTTTCCAACGATACCTCCTATGAGTTCAATGGGATCGGGGTCGGGGAACACATCATAGAGCTTTTTGCACAAGATATGGCAGGGCACAATTCTTCGGATTCGGTAACTATAATGGTTGATCTTACCTCCGAAGATGAAGAGCCTGAAGAAGATGAAGAAACAGGGGAGGACGAGGGAGAGCTTGTGGATGAGGGAGAGGAAGATCCAGTAGATGAAGGAGAGACAGAGGAAGATCCAGTAGATGAAGGAGAGACTGGAGAAGAAGATCCGATGGATGAAGAAGAGGATGAAGGTTCCAGCACCGATACCGAGGAAAACAAATCCCATTTTGCTAATAATTGGATCTCTGGTCTTTTATTGATAACGGCCTTGATAGCTGTTGTATTACTATATCTCAATAAGGAACGTTTATTTGGAACCTCTACTAAGAAAAACATAGATGAGGAAGAAAAGTCCACCTAAAAAGATATATTCTACAACGGGCGTATCAATGTATAAAGGTCTAAATGTATGTATAAAATTAGTAAATTAAAGATCGGATGCTTCATTGTGTTATTTCTATTACTTGGTAGCTTAACTCCGACCATATCATCGTTATCACCCGATACAAATACACCTGAAACTTCACTTGAAAATACACGGATAGATTTATCGAAAGAGGATTATCTGGAACGGGAACCGATCCGTATCAACGATGACTCTGATTTTGAACAGATGGCTGCAAGTGAAAATTGGCAAGGTAACGGTTCGGCGGACAACCCGTACATAATACAAGATTACGTGATAAACGCTAATGAATATGGATATGGTATATACATAGGCAACACTACAGTTCATTTTACAGTCAAAAACTGCCTTTTACATGATGCTCTTGGTGATAACAGAAAATACTTCAGGAATTCAGGTATATATCTATACAATGTAACCAACGGTACTTTATCTTATAATCTACTTGTGGATAACGGAGTAGGAATATAT
>SKVC01000026.1 GCA_007129655.1 Thermoplasmata archaeon | reverse complement strand
TTTTTTCTTTGCTTTCAATTTCATTTTCTCTCACTTTTAAAGTAGATGAAAGTTCGTCAAGACGAGACTGTTCTTTCGATATTTTGTTTTCCAAATTTTTTAATTTTTTTTCCTTTTCTTCAAGTTTTTTTTCCTTACTCTCCAGAGCGGCTTTTCTTGTTTGGAGAAAATTAGTCAGATCTGATACATTGCCAACTTTACGTTTAACTCGGCGGACTATGCCTTCTTGTACCTCATCTTCTCCTTTTTCCATCTGTATGTTCCATTACCATATCAACATAAATACTTTCTGCCATCGATACCCGTTATTTTTATTTACATCCCATCACATGATGGTTCATATACACATAAATGGGGAATAAACTTGAAAACTGGACTTAACTATTTACTTTACGAAGAACGGCCCGATGAAAGCTTCGTGTTATTAGAAGGATTGATCAAAAAAGATCATCCCGTACTTTGCATCACAACTATTTACCCGGAAAAGCTCAGAAAATTATACGATCTGGAGGCAGCAGCGATAGTATGGTTAACGGACTCCGAAGGAGGCGATGATACCGTGCGTCCGGAAAGACTCGATTTCGAGCTATCCAAAGGTGTTATGAACTTCATAACAGATAACCCGGGATGCGTAGTGCTCATCGAAGGTTGCGAATATCTTATGCTGGAAAACGATTTTAAAAATGTGAAGAAATTTTTCAAACGTATCAACGATCTTGCATCTGTGAATGAATCCACCATCATGGTTTCTGTTAGTCCGGCAGCCTTTGATAGAGAGACTGTAGCCGCTTTTTCAAAAGATTTTGACATGGCCTGTGAACCGGAAGAACTTAAAGAAAAACCACCTGAAAAACCGATCCCTAAAGAAGAAAAAACTCCAAAGCCCGCACCTGAAAGAGCTGATAAGCCCACCGGTCAATCTGTTACTTCTACAAATACCGAAGCAACTGGCGAAAGTACGACCGACCTACTTTCCACCGCAGATATGTATATGAAGAAACGGGATTACGGTAGAGCGATATCCTTTTACGACAAACTTCTACTAAAGGAACCAAAGAATACTAGAGCGTTGTTCAATAAAGCAGTTTGTCTACAGATGTCGAGTCGTCTGCCGGAAGCGGTAAATGTTTATGATCAGTTACTTGATGTAAATCCACGTGATATAGACTGTCTTATCAATAAAGGCCTTGCATTAAGGAAAATGGGAGATATGCAGGCTGCAGTTGAGACTTATCGTAAGGCGGGAGAGATCAACCCAAGCGATTCTACTGTATGGAACAATCTAGGAATAGCACTAAAGAGCATGGGTAAATGGGAAGAAGCCATAGAAAGTTACGATAAAGGCCTTTCTGCACGACCGAACGACGCGGGTCTTTGGAGCAACAAAGGTGTGGCTTTAAAGGAATCCGGTAGACTCCAGGAAGCGCTTGAGTGCTACAATAAGGCATTGGCAATAGATCCTACTAGGGCTAGTACAAAACAAAATAAAATGCTACTTGAAGAAGAAATAAAGAGGGGTTAATCAAATTATATCCAAGTAAGGCTTTCTAGTATCAATGTTTTCTCTAGTAACTCCTGCTTCCTTTCTTCGTTGTTGTCTAGTTCGATAGCGCTGTTGTAGAATTTTAAAGCGGCTTCGGTATTGAAACTTCTTAAATATTGGTCCCCGGCTTTGATAGAGTATTTGACTGCCTTTTTCCGAATGATATCATATTTTGTGGCATATGGAAGTAACAATTCAGCTATCCGAATGTTGTATTGAGTGGAATCGCTTTTAATAAGAGCCGCTGCAACTCTCAGTTCTATCTCCTTTTTTTCTTTCCCTTGAATACCTTCCAATGCACGTTCTCTCAATCGGTTATTTGCAAATCTACCGTTTTTTACAATACCGGCGGTTTTCAGTTTATCCATTATATCTTCAATGTTAATATCTGTATTTTTCATTGCACGTTTTAATACATTCTTTTCAAACGTACCAATAGTTGCTGCATAACCGAGTAATTTAAGAGCTTTGGAATCGACTTCGGAGAATTTCGAATGTACCAATTCTTCTATATCTATATCTGAACGTATTGAAATGTGTTTACATTTATTATCATCTTCTAGTTCTCTTATCAATTCGCTGGTAATTTCATCTATTGTTGTATCTTCTAAGATGTCGGTGTTGAACTGACAGACAACTCTAGCTTTAGTATCACTCGATACATACCTTATCAGATCCAAAGAAAGAGGGTCTATGTTTTCTAAATCATCGAAAAGATAAACTGGTTTTTCACCCTTGTTTATATTTTCATTGATTGCGTCATAAAGATAATCCTTGATGTGTTCTTTATTTTCCATGATGCCGTCCATGTCTAATTTACCATCGTATTTACCAGATTCAAGGAAGGTTCTGTTTAGGTCTTCCGTAATATCGTTTAAAAATGGTTCGTTTGTATTTCCGGACCAACCTTCTAATTCAGCTAGATGATGTTCATCTATCCATTTAACAGTTTTATCTAAATCTACTTCTATTTCCCTAGATATATCACCCTTGTACGTGACTATAAGTACACTTAATTTTCCTCTTTTTATACGTATGGTGAGGTTCCCGAGTGTATCGTCCCTATAAGATAAAGCGTCCAAACCGCCGCTTTCTTTCTCTTCTTCGCCACTCCATTGTTGGATCGAATCCTTTACGAAATTACTGACAGCGTTCAACATCCCGGAGAATATGTCTGCATCCATACTTGATTCTTCACGATGGGCTTCTGCAAGTAACATACCATTCATATCTGATAGATATGCAATCATAACCTTTGGAGGAACGCCGATTTTAAGCATATCGGAATGTTTTGGCATAGCCCTACTGAAGACATTATCATTTTTTATCGAAGCTGTGGCTTCGTATAGGTCGTAATCGGATAGAGCACATTTAGCATGCTGAAGACCATCCTCCGCACCGATTTCACGTTCTATGATAACGAAATCTCCCTTATCCACCGCCTCACGAATTTTCCCCGCAATACCTTTTGAATTAGACATCAATCTGTAAAAAGAGAGTTACCTTTATATCGTTTACTGATGAAAAACGGGTGATTTTGACGAAAAGCATATATATGCGACGCTGTTTAACAAGAAATAGAGATTTTAGAGTATCTTTAATTGGGTAAGTCTTAATCCCAGTTGAATGGGTACTCGATAAGTCCTATAAAATCCATAAATGGAAAAAAAAGTTATATACCATAACTTCCTTTTCCCAAATACAAGGTGAAAGTTTTAGCTTTCATCGAGTTAGTGGGGGACTCAATCTTCATCACTAACTCATAAGGAAAACATTCCCAATTTTTCCTTAGTTGTTATAAATGGGAACGAGTGTGAAATCATGGAACAAAATGCAAAGAAAGGAACTACAACATTAGGTCTAGTATGCAAAGACGGAATAGTGATAGCTACAGAAAGAAGAGCGACAATGGGACATATGATAGCTCATAAGAATACCCAGAAGCTTTTCCCCATCGGCGATAACATGTGTTTAACGATAGCCGGTTTGGTAGCTGACGGACAGTTACTCGCAAGGTACCTGAGCTCCGAAGTTGAACTATACCAGTTGAAAAGAGAAAAGGAAATGACCCTAGAGGCATCAGCCACAATGCTATCTAACATACTGTTAGGTAGAAGATGGATGCCCTTTTGGGTAGGACTACTGTTAGGCGGCGTAGATTCTAAAGGCGGCCATATCTATTCTTTGGATGCTGCCGGAGGATCGATACCGGATAATTTTGCAACAACAGGTTCCGGCTCACCCTTTGTGTATGGTGTGCTAGAGGATCATTACAAAGAGGGCATGAGTATATCTGAAGGAGTAGATCTGGCAGTATTGTGCTTGATGGTATCCTCTAGTAGAGACTCAGCCTCCGGAGACGGTATCAATGTTGCAACCATCACCGAAAAAGAGGGATTTAAAGAGATAAGTGAAAAGGACATAGACAAAAAGATGTCTAAAATCAACAAAGAAAAGGGTTTAAAAAAGGTATGAATATGCGATATATCTTTATGATAGGTAAAAACCATTCTAAATAATCTAAATGTGAAATATTATGAGTGTTGAAGACGTTTTAAAGGAAGCCCGAAGAGCGGTTGATGAAGTAATACCGACTTCGGTAAGAATAACTGATATTGAATTCGAAGGTTCGACGGTAGTGATCTACACTAAAGACCTGAAAGAATTCACAGGAGATTCAGAAGTAGTAAAAAAGCTGGCCGAATTTTTAAAAAGAAGAGTATCGATAAGGCCGGACCCTTCGTTATTAGATGATATCGAAGAAGCCGAAGAAAAGATACGTGAAATAGTCCCCGACGATGCCGAAATTACCGATATGTATTTCAAAGAAGACACAGGAGAAGTTACCATCGAAGCAAAGGCACCGGGGGTAGCTATCGGTAAAAAGGGGAACATTCTAAACAAGATAAAGAGAGAAACCGGATGGGCTCCCGATGTTGTTAGGGCACCACCTATTCCATCTAAAACCGTAAAGGATATACGGAGTTATCTTAGAGCGGTGAGGGGAGAACGGAAAACATTCCTTCAAGCTCTTGGTCGTAAGATCAATAGGGATAAAAGAAAGGGAGAAACGTTTGCAAGAATAACCGCACTTGGAGGATACAGGGAAGTGGGTAGAAGTGCCCACCTACTGCATACCAGAGATAGTAAGATATTAGTCGACTGTGGTGTTGATGTTTCTTCACCCGACAACGGAACACCTTATCTGAACGCTCCAGAGATCATCCCTCCGGATACTATAGACGCAATTGTTCTTACCCACGCACATCTTGATCACTGTGGAATAATTCCGGCACTTTTCAAATATGGTTATGACGGACCGGTATACTGTACGGCACCTACACGGGATATGGCAGCTCTTCTACAACTAGATTTTATCAAAGTTGCCGTAGGAGATGGGAGAGACCCACCTTACAAATCAAGTAATATACGTGAGGCCGTTAAACATACCATTGCGTTGGAATATGGAGAAACTACGGACATAGCTCCTGATATCAGACTCACACTGCATAACGCAGGACATATCCTAGGATCTGCCGTTGCCCATATGCACATCGGAGACGGAGATTACAATGTAGTATTCACCGGAGATATAAAATATGATAAAACATGGCTCTTTAACCAAGCAGTTAATAAATTCCCAAGGGCTGAAACCGTAGTAATGGAAGCGACCTACGGTGGTTATCACGACATACAACCGAGCCGTTTGGATGCCGTAGAGCAATTAAAGGACATCCTGATACAACATCTTGATAGAGCAAAAGGCAAGGTACTGGTTCCGGTTTTCGCAGTAGGACGTTCCCAAGAAGTCATGGTCGTGATCGAAGAGGCCATGAGGAAAGGAGATATTCCAGAAGTTCCGATATATTTAGACGGTATGATCTGGGAAGCGACTGCCATACATACAGCTTATCCCGAATTTTTAAACAACAAACTAAAGAGAAAGATATTCAAGGAAGACGAGAATCCATTTTTATCCCCGGTGTTCAATCGGGTCGATAGTATGGACATGAGGCGCGAGATATGCGACTCAGCTGAACCGGCTATAGTACTAGCGACCGCAGGCATGATGAACGGAGGCCCGGTATTGGAATACTTCAAATCATGGGCCGGCGATACGGAATCGGGTATAATTTTCGTAGGTTATCAAGGAGCCGGCACAATTGGAAACAGAATACAAAAAGGATATGACCATATCACGCTTGTAGAAGGAGGAAGTCCGATAGACATCAATGTAAAACTTCGAGTACATACATGCGAAGGATTCTCGGGACACAGTGATAGAATACAGCTACTCCATTATATCAGCGGTATGAAACCTTCACCGGACCGTGTGCTCGTTTCCCATGGAGAAGAAGGCAAATGTACTAACCTTGCAAGTACTATCTATAAAAAATATGGTATGGAATCCCGAACACCTTGGAATCTTGAGACTATCAGATTGTACTGATAATTACAAGCTCTGTTCGAAATCCTCAAGTTCATAGGTAAAATCTTCTCTACTTTCTATTTCACCTTTTTCTAGTAGTGATTCTCTAGCGAGTAGCCAGAAAACAAGAGCCAAGGCCTTCCTGCCTTTATTGTTAGTAGGAATAGCTAGATCGACATTTTCCAACAGATTGTTTGTATCTACCAAAGCAACTATAGGTATACCAACGCTAACAGCTTCTTTCAAGGCTTGTCTGTCGGCTGCAGGATCCACGGCTATGATAACTTCCGGTTCTATGAATTGAGGTAGATCGGGATTGGTTAATATTCCCGGTATAAAGCGTCCTGCAATACTCATGGTTCCTAATACCTTAGAAAACATTTCAATCGGTTGGCTACCATATTGCCTTGCAGACACGATAAGTATCTTTTCGGGAGGGATCCGAGATAGGAATTTTGCCGTTGTCTTAACTCTACTATTTGTTTGTCTCACATCCAGAACATAAAGACCATCGTCTCTTACTCTAAATATGAATGGTTTCATAGCTGCACTTTTTTGCTGTGTACCTATGTGAACACCGGATGTAAGGTACTTATCCTCTTTTACAAGCATCTCTTCTTCTGTTTCAGTCATCCTTATTTCTCCCGTAAACGGTGATTGGACTCACACCTTTATCGAACTCAAGTATCGCGATATCGACAGGGTCTATGATATGTTCTTCTACCTCTATAAGAGGCGGTGCACCCATGGATATCTGAAGAGATCGGGCACCGATTATCCTGGATTTTTCAAACTTGGTGTGTTTCCTTTTCATTTGCTAATCCTCATTGTCAAATTAGACCACTATAATAAGCTTTTTGTCTAATACAACAAAATCTTAACCCCATTTTTCTTCAACTAGTGTTCTGAGCTTTTCTTTGCTGAACTCACCTATTTCAAATGGTTGCTTACGCATTCGGTGAGGTAATGCTAATTCTGCAGCTTGGATTATATCTTCAATAGAAACAGATGTTCGACCATTGTATGCAGCGTGGGTGGTTGCAGTTCTAGCTATGATGATATCTCCTCTATGACCGTCTATATCGAATTCTCTACAGATACGGCATATAATACTTAACATCTTATCCGATAATTCTACCTCTCCAAGCTTCTTATTAGCTTTATGAATATTTTCTCTTAATTTTATCTCATCGTCTTTGTAATTTCTCATAGTACCATATGGGTCTTCTAGGAAATTCCTGTTGATTTTGATCAATTCTAACCTTTTATCTAAATTATTGATAGTTTCGGTCTCGACTTGGAGTGAAAACCTGTCTAGTAGCTGGGGACGTAAGAATCCCTCTTCGGGATTCATACTGGCGACCAGCATAAAATCGGACATGTAGTTTGTAGATATCCCCTCTCTTTCAACAGTCACCATCTTCATAGCCGCGACATCGAGGAGCAAATCCACTATATGATGGTCGAGTAAGTTGATTTGATCGATGTATAATATGTTTTTATTTGCCCTAGCGAGTAGTCCCGGTTCGAAAGACTTAACTCCGTCTTGGAGGACTTTCTCTACATCTATAGTACCTATCAACCGATCTTCTGTGATGTTCAAAGGAAGGTCAATAACGTCCATCTTCTTAGTGATGATATTAAGCTTATCATTCTTCGCCTTTTCTTTACATTCCAGGCAGAACTTTTCCGGTTCTTCCGGTGAACAGTTAAATTCGCAGCCTTCGATCACACGTATGAATGGTAATAAATTTCTGAATGAATTTACTGTAAGTGATTTACCGGTTCCCTTATCCCCCTTTATTAAGACTCCACCTATGTCCCTGTTTATCAGATTCAAAATCAGAGCCAGCTTTAATAGATTTAGACCGACCACCGCAGAAAAAGGGTATAATCTATCTCTAACTTCCCCCACCATTTCAACTCAACTCCCTGCTTTCAAACCACTCCTCCAGAACATCCTCTGAAAATTCCTCTTCCTCCATCAGCTTACGCTTTACTCTGTGTGGTAAAGCCATCTTTGCGGCTGTCAGAACGTCTTCCATTGTTGTCTCTACACGACCCTCAAAGGCTGCGTTCGCCCTCGCACCTCTTTCTATGGCTATATCGCCTCTGTGACCGGCGATCTCAAAATCCTTACAAAGGTCTGCGATGATCTTCAGTATATTTTGTGAAGTTGTTACCCTGGGACTAAGATCCCGGGCACGTTCGATCTTACGCTTTAACTCTTGCTGTTGACCAGCAAAATTACTTCTGAACTTTTCCGAATCTGCTGTGAACTCCTGTCGATTCTTGATTATGGTCATCCTTTCATCTATGTCGTCTATTCCCCGCATATTGACTATGAGAGATATTCTGTCAAGAAGCTGTGGTCTGAGCTCACCCTCTTCCGGATTCATACTTCCTACGATGATAAAATCAGAGGGATAGCTGGCGCTTATGCCTTCTCTTTCAACTATCACTCTTTTTGATGATGCGGCATCAAGAAGAATATCGACTATATAATCATCAAGAAGATTGATCTCATCCACGTAAAGTATACCTCTATGGGTCTCCGCGAGTATTCCCGGCTCGAATATTCTTTTACCTTCCCCGAGAACAGTTTCTATATCGAGGCTACCTAGTAGTCTATCTTCAGTAACATTTAGAGGTAGATCGATGACACGAACCGCTCTTTCGAAGGAATTTAGTTTGTCCTGTTCGAGCTTACCCCTGCATTCAGGACACAATGAATCGTGATCGTCCGGGTCGCAGTTGTATTGGCAGCCGGTTACATTGATGTTCGGTAAAACTTCGGCAAGACCTCTCACGGAAACCGATTTAGCGGTACCTTTTTCACCTCGTAAAAGGACCCCGCCTATTTCCGGGTAAACTGCGTTCAATATGAGAGCTCTCTTTCCGTCACCCTGTCCGACGATGGCTTCGAAGGGGAACAATGTTTTTTCCTGTTTACCTTTGGTGGAGCTGATATCCGTTTCTTCTTTTAGTTTCCTCATCATCTCCTCTTCCATCTCCCTTCTCATACGTTCTTCCATCTCGGTTTTTAAATTTTGTATCCTATGTTCCTTCTCCATGAGCTCTCTCTTTGTTTCCTCGTAAAGATTTCGCTGGGTTTCCAGTTCGTCCTGTAATTTGATCAATTCATCGTCCTTAGTTCGTAAAAATTCCTCTTCCTCCATCAATCGTTCTTCCACCCGACTCTCTATCATGTTCTCCATGTTTTCTTCTTTTACCCTTAGTAGTTCTTGTTCTTCCCCGAGCTCTTTTTTCGTTTCTTCTATCTCCGTCTTTACCTGTTCGATCTCATCTTCCTTTACCCTTAACATCTCTTCTTCTTCGTGAACCTTTTCCTCTAAGGTGTTCATCTCTTGGTTAAGCTGGATCAATTCTTCCTCTTTTGTTTTCAACATCTCCTCTTCCTGTTCGACTCTATCCTTCAACTCAGCTTCCTTTTCCAGGAATATCTGTAGGTTTCCACGTCCGATGATGTCAAGTTCCTCCGGATGGTACATTATACATAGTATATCTATCAAGAACATCAATACTAGGATGATAAACAACGCAGCTATCGTTCCTGTTATGGGTCCCAGGTATATCCTAACACCGATGCCGCTTATCATTATACTGGTGGGCATCAAGGATATCATCAGGTTTAGTTTTTTATCATACAGATGTAACAAAGCATCAGCAGTTGCTACTATGGTTACCATGAAGAGTATATTCATTCTCATGGTCTGCTCGAAGAATGGAACTAGATACAATAATGCACTCAGTGGAACTTCAGAAACGTTGAAAAAGGCCATAAGGAATTCCGTAGCTACGAAAATCGCTAGGAAGAAGAAGAATGCCAGTGTGATTGTACTCAAAAGGTAATACTTGGTGAATATTTTACCCGGCTCCCCTAATAGTTCTCGTATGTCAGCCATCAGCCTATCTCCTCTTCCATCTTCTGACGCACCGTTTGGGCTAGTACGTTCTTATTCCTACGGTCGAAAATCACCGCTCCGGTGCCTATACCCGCTGTTATCACCGAAACTATGATAGGGATTGCTCTTCCCTGTATGATGGGTTGTACGGCTATTTTAGACGTTACAGGCCCTTCGTAATAGGCTTCTTCCATCCTAAAGTCGTGGGCTCTTATCGTGATGGTCTTTCCATCCAAAGGACGTACGACGAATCTTACTGTGATCGTTGTGTTTTCCATAAACCAATTACTGCCTACGTATCTCTCGATATTACATTCTTCTCTTACTAGATAATCTCCCTCGTGGTCAACGAAAGAATCTATCCTCGAAGCAGTCGTTCTATCTGTAGAGTCCCACTGGTAGTAGGAAAAATTAGAGATCATGTTGTTGTTTGCATCTATTATATTCACATCCAAACTGTAAATATCGTTCCTGCCGTTATAATCCGACACCACTGCTTCGATGTGGTAGTGATCATCGATCTCGGTAATATCTATGGAAACGAAGGTTGGAGGGGTGTTGAGTACACCTACACCGCCGCCTGCGTTCTGTGCACTTGCTGTAGAGTTAAGCACGAGTACGGCTATGAGTATCAAAATAAGTAAAATCCTCTTCATATCTCCCTTCCTTTGTGCCTTTCCAACCATTCCCGACGTTTACGTTCTCTTTCGGTTTCTTCACCCTTATTACGAGATATCAAAAATAAAACTAGAGCTGCAACCGCTATAACTACAAAAACAAAAATCAAGCCGTATATATCCCTTTCAGTATGTTCTGTAATACCCCCTTCGGGAGCCGGTCCTGTGGTAACTTCTGTAATTATTATCTCTTCGTTATCACCCCATGTGAGTGTATATCTCAACTCTCCCACTGCATTGGGATGTGTTCCTTTTACGGTGTATATTACTTCTTCTTCAGTATCGTTTGAAAGTAAGATGTCAACACTTTCTCCAACCCCGGCACCTCTGTATGTTGTAGATTCGAGTGTTAACTGGTCAGTTGACGATGTAACGGATACTGTTCCCGTGCCTGTCATATATGCCTGCAGATCCGTGGTATTGTCGTATTGAACCGATGCTGTCTGTCGGTATTGAATGGTAACATCACCTAGTTCAAACAGTCTGAATCCGGGTCTAACTATTTCTATGGTAACTTTGAATGGAATCTGGGGTACTGGTATCAACTGTACGGTAGCAGGTGTAACTGCGTATGAAGGTTCACCGGTTACACTACCTGTTATTACGAGTTTTCTAGGCCCCCATACAGGCGTTTCGAATGAAAGGTGATGATACCTCTCTTCTCCTATCTCAAAAATTCCCGTAGTGTTCGTAGTAGTTATGTATTCGCTTAAACTATCATAAGTTATTTTCAGATCGAGGGGTATGTTTCCTGTGTTTATTGTTCTCACATAATTACGATCTTCGCTACTGTGGAAATCCTCACCGCTGAATGGTGCTGTCGTGAAATAGAAATCCGGAGACGAAACGGCTATTCCCGCTTTTGGTACATCCATGAATAAAGTAGAGTGGCTTTCTGTTCCTGCATGTAAAACAGTGATCGTCCAGGTTCCTGTTTTCGCCAATACCGAAGTTCCAACAACGAACCTGATAGTATCGGTTTTTTCGCTCATGGATTTATCGATGTATTCTCCGTATATACACTCAAAATTTCCGTCAGAAAAATTCCATTGATAGAAATTGGTTTCATTTTTTATCGTTGGTTCCTGTTCTCCATGATATAATCGTATACTGATAGATCCCTCTATCTCGTCATGCGTCATATTTATAACGTTGAGCACACCGGTTATCATCTGTGGTTTATCACCCACAAAAACGGTTGTATGGCCAGGTAGATGGATATCTATATCCCATGTCCCTGTGTTAGCATGAGAGTAGTCGAATGCCGCCATCGGTAAGCATAGTATGAGCAGTAGAACGACTGCTGTTATCTTCCTAACCATCTTTCTTCTCCAACCGAATTATCTCTAACTGTATTAAAAATTTCCGTGGGACACCCGTTTATACGGGTGCCCTTAGAAATGTGTTTATCCGCTGTGTTCCAGCACGTACACGATATTTGTACGGTAGCTATCTTCCGGTATTCCCCCGGGTATATCGACCCACCATTCGATTTGTGGGTGTAGTGTTCCTAGTTCATCGTTTGTACCGATTGCGGTTGTTGTATAGTTGAATCGGTTACGGGGTGTATTCCAAATATCGAACCCGTTGCCTATTAGGTATCTAGAATTTATTTCCCCCGATCCGTTAAATGGTATTTTTATTTGCTCGCCACCTTGAACATGCATGTTATTCGCGGGTATCGAAATACCGGTATCCTGTCCGATCAGATCCGTTTCCAGATACACTTTGATTGCATGTTCACAATTTGCGCTGTACGTTAAATTGGTACTTCCACCCGGTGAAAGTAGTACATCGGTCATGCCCGGTGCTGCAGAGGCTGAATAAGCTCCAGGTAATCCTTGTACCGTCAGCGATGTGAATCGGTACACACCGAATTCATCGTAGGAGTGGTTAAATCCACCTTGAGAATCTGTTGCATGAACTTCTATGTCCCATGTGTTCGGAGTGGTCAAAGCATCGTTTTTGTTGTATGGGTTGTTATTTGGATTAAAAGCTCCACCAATACCATTGGCAAACCTCATCTGCGGTCCCGGTATGAATCTGAAGGATATCTCGAATTGGTCAAAGTCGGCTCCTGATTGCTCAATATATTCATGAATTCCTGGTATTACTTCCATCTGATCTCCGTCTATTGTGGGCCAGTACCAAGTGAATTCATCACCTGCAAGTGCATTCCTATCCCATCCTACTCGGAAAGCTTGAGTTCGAGAAGAATCATCTTCTACAGGATGCGCGCTTCCGTCCCCGATAACTCCTCCATCATGCCATGCAGAAAACCCAACAATATCTAATATATCTTGTACCTCGTGCCTAACAACTACTCGAAGCTCGTAAACACGGTCCATCTGCCCATCTGCGTTAACATCGATCTGAGTATTCAATCGATTACCTGGCTGACCGACTTCGAACATTTCTACAGACAAGATATGTGGATAGTATGTATTTACGATGATATCGCTAAAGCCGGAGGTTTGAGATATCTGCCATGCGCTGTCGCTGGCAAATTCTCCAACTGAAATGATCATGGGTGAACTGTCAGTTCTTGCAATACCATGTTGAGCGTTACCTATACCTGAAGAACCGGGTAGTTCGGATACCTTGTGTAAGTCTATATTGTATTGGTAGAAAAATCCGTTTAAACTAAAATCATGTCCCACGAGGTATGCAACTTTGTCATCTACCCATGCAACATCACGGAAAATGTATTCAATGGGATCATCTAAATGAACAGGTTTACCTTTATAATTTCCTGCATTGTATACATCAAGGATATTTGTTCCCACTAAGATCACATTATCGCCTCTGGCATCGACACCGTGAAAATCGAACATGAAAACATCTAATCCTGCAGGATCGTAGTAGTTCGGAGGAGATATATATTGTGCATTTAGTCCTCCATCGGCTAAACGGTAGAATACACCCCTATATTCAAAGTCAATTTCCCTATCACCTACGATATAATAAAAACCATTAGTGTAAACGACGTCTTTATAATTATCACCAGATGCTAGATTACCAATATGTTGCCATGTCGTCCCATCATAATAATAAGCTCCGCCATTACCTACAACCAAAGGTTTCGGGTCAACATTGTTAGTGGCGACCCCACGCATTGTTTCTCCGTTTAAACCATCGTAAAATGGTTGTAAACCTGCATATCCGTCTGTATATCCAACACTGCTAAATCCCACGTCGGTACCATCGCCGACTACGATGAAAGAACCTCCGTGCGTGGCATCGCACCAGGCAACTCCATAAAGTTCGTTTTCATCATTATGTGTCAATTTAAACCATTCTTCCGTTCTAGCTTCGAATCGATACGCAGCGCCTATAAAATTTGGGTCAACGAACCTTACCCCTACAGCTACAGCTATCGTTCCTGCTGAGTTCCATGCTATATCAATTAAATCCACTTGATCTACTTCTAAAACTGAACCCACAGGTGCCAAACCAATTATCGGCTTCGCTCCTGTATCCGCAGCCTCCGCTGTGTCAAATACACCTTGATCCGTTAAAATCGATATCCCGCTTACAGCGGCTATCATCAAAAGTGCACACACTACAACAGAGGTTGTCTTAATTTTTATTTTTTTCATGCAACCACCTTTTAAGTAATCTTTACACGTACACGCACATGCTGGTATTTAAAAATATTTGTATCCTACCCGTCATGCTCCAGCACATAGATTACATTAGCTCGATACACATCTTCCGGTATCCCCATGGGTATGTCCAACCACCATATTATATTTGGATAGTCGGTCATTCCATTCTCGTCAGAAGTGTTAGTAGCTGTGGTGGTGTAGTTAAAACGGTTACGCGGAGCGTACCAGCTACCGATGTTACCGAGGATGTAAACCGAGTTAAATTCTCCATAACCGGTTAATGTTGAATTACCGTAACCGCCTTTAAAGGTTAGATTCGTTGCACCTATTCTTGTAACTCCCGAGTCGCCTATCAGATCGGTCTCTAGGTACATCTTTAGGGTGTGGTTGCAGTTGGCGCTGTAATTAACGATCGTCGACGAAGTCGCAGTAAGCTCGATGGTCTGCCCGGGTGCTCCTAAACCGGTGTATGTCCCGGTTACACCCGCTAGAGTCAACGAGGTGAACCGATAAACGCCGAACTCACCATACATATTTGACTCTCCTCCGTTTGCGCTTATATGAAGATTCCAGGTATTAGTTGTGCTCAAGCCTTCCGAACGAACGGTACTGTACACAGGCTCATTGAAATTACCGTCCAAGCCGTTGGCATGACGCATCTGCGGACCCGGTGCAAAGGTGAAGATTAGTTCCCATATATCATGAGTACCGTTGTTCCAGTACTGAGCATCGCAATAGTTGACCAGCAATGATACCTCCCTCTGATTACCTACGGCATAGGGATATTGTTGGCTGAAGGTCGTTCCAAAACCGTCATAATCCGCACGGAACCGGAACGCTCTCGTTCGATTTTCATCGTTTTCGTTAGGATAATCACTTGTAAGGATACCGTTGTCGTACCAAGCGTAAACATCCACTGAGAACATCTCATTTTCAACTTTGTTATCCACATACACGTATAGCGTGTACTTCTGTGTGGCAGTTCCACCTGAGTTTACGTCGATCTGCGTGTTCAACCTCTGCATACCGCCTACTTCTCCGTGATCGTAAATCCCGATCTCTTGTATCTTAGGGAACTGGACATCTGTGATGATATCAGCGGCTTGTGAAGTCTGAGATATCTTCAACGCACTATCACTACCCGTATCACCCACAGATAGTGCGTAAACCGGACTAGCATTCGGCCTTACTGCTACACCGTAATGTGGATTCGGAGTCAGTCCTCCCTTAGGTATTTCCGCGATGCTCTTTTGGGTGTGCGTATAACTGAAAAGGATCCCGACTCCGGAAGTATTCTTACCAACGATATAGGCCACTTTATCGTCGAGCCATGTAATATCGAACAATTCATCGTTACCTTCGAAACCGATTACATCTATCCAGTTTCCTCCCTGATATAGTTGAACGGTGCGGTTACCGACGACCAGTCCGTAATCCCGATCTCTACACCATGATATGGCATAAAGCCGCCTATCCGTCCAGTCTGGCGTCGTAGTGATCTCTGTCATATCGGACGTCCCGTAGTGAATTTGATACATCACACCGGCACCGCGTGTATGATTGTATCCCACTATGTAATATCTATCATTTGCCGGGGTTAGTCCGTAGTATATCTCGTTCATGTCTGTACCATAGACTATCTCCCATATCCCCTCCAAAATATGTTCGGTTTCATGCAATGTCCCCTCCCAGCTCAAGAATGGATACGTCTCTGTGTCAACTATATTCCAATCGTAGTCTGGGTTAGGGCTATCTACATCAGCCACATATATGATGTTCCATTCGGCTCCGGTGAAGGTGGTTATTACCTTCATCTCTTGTGTGGTTCTGCCCTGAGGTAATTCGTTCCCAAAATCTTCGCTGCCTGCCGAGCCCGTCTGTCCGCTTGTTTCAACGTCCCAGAAGTTACCCCTCATCTCGTAATAAGTACCATCTGCGTCAACTGCTCCGGCGAAGCCTTTGTCTACAGGATCTTCTTGTCCTTCATACGTGACTCTTCCAGTTGAATAGCAGTTGGTAATATTGCCTTGATTGTTTCTTCCTATGAAACCACCGACATAGTACGTAGTTCCGGGGTTACCGGAAACATTTCCGGTGGAATACGAGTTGAAAACTTTACCTCGATAATTATATCCGACGAAACCACCAACATTTTCTCTTCCCGAGACATCTCCAGTTGAGTAGGAATTATATACAACGTTATTTATGCTATCTAAATTTCCAACAAACCCGCCTACATCGTCACGGGTCCCGATAACGTGCCCGGTAGCATATGAGTTAGAAATATTAAGTCCAGTTACATATCCTACAAGTCCGCCGACATTGTCGCTTCCCATGACATTTCCGGTGGCATAAGAATTTGACAAAAAGACATCTGCATTATTACGGTTAGTCCCCGCCAAGCCGCCTATACCATTACTCCATTCTGATGCACCAGTTACGTTTACAGAAGCAAACGAATTGTTAATATAGCTCTCAAAGTTCTCCCCTATTAGCCCCCCTACACAGTCGTTTCCGCTCACACTTCCCGTCGCATACGAATTGTCAACCATAGCTCCTGACATGCTGTATGCCACTAGCCCGCCGACATAATCTCTTCCTGTGATGTTGATGTCAACAAGACCTACATTATTAAAAAACATCGATACATCCCAACCGTCAACGTACCCAAACAAACCAATAGCTTCAGTGTTCGGCCGGTTGATAAACAAGCCTGTTATAGTATGTCCTCGGCCATCTAAACTACCCTTAAACGGACCTGAAAAATCCATCGCTATAGGTTTGAACCCAGCACCCTGCGATGGACTGGTGCCCCACATACTCGCAGGATCAAGAACGTCAGAGAGGTCTATATCATCTGTGAGCACATAATCTGCAGAGAGATTCATAGCCATCATCTGCAGTTGGTGGCTGTTGCTTATCTCTGTAGACCACTCCATACGGAGGAAGGGCCGGGTTTCGCCGTCCGCCATCCACCAGTTACCAGTGTTGGTGAAGTCCCAATTTGCTTCCTCAAAAGTAAGGAGGGTCATCATTTCTGTTGTGGTCTTGCCAGTGCCGCCGTCGCTGTTCATCTGCCCGGACGTTTCGGTATCCCAAAATGAATTCTCCACTATTCCACCATTATTTTCTCCAACAAGACCGCCAACATTCCAGCCATCATCTACTTGTCCTGTAGAGTATGAGTTGTTCAATGAACCACTGCTAGTGTGTAATCCTATGAGCCCGCCAACTACTGAAGTAACATCTGTTCCGGTCACGGATCCCATAGAATAAGAATTATAGGCAAACCAATCGTTCTGTCCTATGAGCCCACCAACCCTGTCATCTCCAGTGATGCTCCCAGTAGTATACGAGTTAAAAACATCGCCCATATAGTTGTATCCTACGAGGCCGCCGACCCTGTTCGTTCCAGTGATGCTGCTATCTATCAACCCCACATTCTTCACAACCGCATCTGTGCCAATAGTTCCAAAAAGGCCGATATAACGTGTCGTTGGGCGATCTATGTGCAACCCTGTGATGGTATAACCACGGCCGTTAAGGCTGCCTGTGAAATGGTCGACTACTATAGTCGATGAACCTGTGCCCACAGGCTCGAACCCAGCTCCTCCGTTCCACCCACTTGTCTCCCTGGCGTCGATGTCGTTCGCCAGTGCGTAGTTTGCGGTCAGATTTTGATTCATTGCCTGGAGATCGTGTACGTTGTATATCATGATCGTATCTTCGGGTATATATTCTTCTTCGGAGGTTTCTAAGACGTATCTAAATACTTCTCCATCCCCAACCGCTACGAACTCATTCTTATTTGCCGTCACATCGTGGAACATAACTTTGGGACATTCATCGATGTTCTGCAGAGGATAATAGCCGTCGGTGTGATACACACTATTCGTTCCGAGATTTCTACCATCTCCCACGATGATGAACTCTGTCCCGCTCCAATCGACACCGTAAAAATCTTCACCGTTCTGGCTGGATAGATTAGTCCATGACTCCGTATAAGCATCGAACCTATAAACAGCGCCGGCTAATCCAACCACGAGCGCTATCTGACCGTTATCCGCCCAGGCTACTCCTCTAAAATCGACACTAGGAGGTACATTGGCTAATCCACTCAAAGGTCTGCTGCCGGTGTCCATACCTGTAACCGAATTATCATCGGAAGGTGGAAAATTGAAGCTGAGGCAGAGTAGTATAACGAGGAGTATAACCGCTGTTTTTTTGGTGTTTGCGTACATCATATTTCACCGTTTGATACGGTAAACCTACGACTCTTATAGATTATTGGGAGATTGACTTAGGGAGTATAAAAGAATTGTGTGGACTTCTACCCTTCGTGTTCGATAACATAGATTATGTTAGTTCGGTATATACCCCTAGAGGTTCCAGTAGGTATGTATACCCACCAGCGTAATATAGGGTAATCTGTCTGGCTCTCATCTGTAGTATTGATCGCTGTAGTAGTGTAGTTAAACCGGTTACGAGGCAAATTCCAATTCGGAGTATCGCCCCCAACCCCTATCAAGTATACCGCATTTGGCTCTCCGTAACCTTCAAGTGTTTGATTAGCGTAACCCCCCTGTAAATAAAGATTAGATGCGGGGATTACATCTTCACTAGTATCTGACCTAAGGTCACTTTGGGCGTATACCTTTACACGGTGTGGGCAGTTGGCGCTATATTTTACAATTTCTAAACTCGGAGTTGAAAGTTCAATGGTTTCTCCAGGTGCACCGGTCCCATAGTATGTGTCTGGTACACCGTTGATGGTAAGTGAAAGGAACTTGTATACACCAAATTCCGCATACATATTAACTTTATTATTGTCTAGATCTGAA
The DNA here is from genome assembly GCA_007129655.1 of Thermoplasmata archaeon. Lineage (GTDB taxonomy): Archaea > Thermoplasmatota > Thermoplasmata > Halarchaeoplasmatales > Halarchaeoplasmataceae > Haladaptatiplasma. The sequence continues at coordinate 1,006 of SKVC01000026.1, read as the reverse complement.
GCTTCGATATGCAAGTCCCATGTATTACGCGTGTTAAGTGCTTCATCCTTGTATTGACTTATAACTGGTTCAAAGAAATTTCCCCCCTCACCATTTGCGTACCGCATTTGAGGACCTGGTGCAAAGGCAAACCAAATCTCCCAAATATATATACCCGAAATGTGCTCATAATTCCAATTACATTCATTTGGGATTAAACTCACCTCGGTTTGTTTACCATAATCATCCTCTTCTGTGTATGGATATATTTGAGTTAATGTAGTGGTAGCGGTTAAACTGTCGTAATGTGCGCTAAAATTAAATGCTCTAGTTTTATGTAAATTATCCTCTGGAGGGTATTCACTGAATACGCCTTCCAACTGTTCATCGAACCATGCTTTTACATTAACATAATTCAACTTATCCGGAGTATCGTGTGTTACTTTTACATAGATGTAATATATTCTGGAAGTGTCTCCATGCGAGTTAACATCAATTTGTGTGTTCAATCTCGGATTACCGGTGCTATCATAGATTTCAACATGCTCTATCTCAGGTATACCACTGTTTGTTAAAGCATCTTCTTGTAAACTATTTTCAGTTAAAACATCTTTAAAAGCAGATGTACGAGATATCATAAATGAACTATGTATGCCGTCGTCACCGACGGACATTATTTTTGGCGTGCCTCCTCCGGTGGAAGAGATACCGTTTTGTGTGTTTGCGGGTTCCTGGGGATCAGATAGTCGTGAAATAGAATGATGGTCCGAACGATAATGATAATAAATACCATTTGTACCGTCATCACCAACGACATAGGCTTCGGAATTTTCTACCCATGTAACGCCTCTAAATACCTCGTTTCCTTCTAATCCTGACGGGGGTTTGTTATCGATCCAAGCATTGTAGAATTCATATATACCAAAGAATCCATCACCAACAACGATCACCTCATCATTGGAGATATGTGATTCCACATCGTAAAGCGGTATTCCGTCAAAATTTAGATTGTATTCGGGACCATTTA
>SKVC01000085.1 GCA_007129655.1 Thermoplasmata archaeon | reverse complement strand
TGATAAACGCATCCATCTACGATTCTTTTTTTAAAATATCCAAGGATTATCTTTCTCCCATAGTTGAAATATTTGCCGTCGGTCTACCGTTATTATTGTTTATAAATTACCCCGAACAGAGAACCGCCATTATCATAGGTATAGTGTACTTCTTTGTTTACATAAATAGTTTCATATCTTCCAGAAGATCGGCCTATATTATGAGTCATACGGGTGATATGACAAAAGCCTTGAACGTACTGTATTTCATAATGGCCGCCGCATTTTTCTTAATAGCCTTCTTCCTGTACATCGACATAGTGCTATTTTCTATAATTTCATTCTTCTTCCTTTTTACACTTTATAACCTTAGAAAACCCATGGTAATAGGCTATTTGGGAGAAGTAATAGAACCACAGACCAGGGCTACCTTGCTCAGCGGTGAAAATCAGCTTCGTTCAATAGTTGGTATCATAATCGCACCTGTGCTCGGTTATCTGGCAGACGTCTTTGGAATAAGCTATGCATTTGTATTCGGTGCATTGGTTCTATTGTTCGTCGCCTTGCTATTACCTATTAAGGATACCGCTTTTTAAAGGCCGGCCTCTTTGTGTTTCTTCATGATTTCGTCGGCCAACCTTTCTACTTTTTTCATGTCCTTTCTCGTCGGATGCCCTTTAACCATGATCGGCTCGATCATTTCTGCTTGCAGATTATTCAAGTTATCTTCTAGTATCTGTGTAGCTCTACCACCCCATCCATAAGAGCCGATAACCGAAAGAAACTTTGTCTTTGGTCTTAGGGCATTGACCAGGCTGGCCGCGTAAACCATCTTAGGATGAGGTCCAACCAGTACGGTAGGTGTTCCTATAACTATTGTAGCGGCATCAACTATACCCATGGCAAATTGACCTAGGTCCGTAGTAGTAAGGTTATACGGGGTGACTTTCATACCCCTCTCCATCAAGTAATCGACAAAGTGAATGACCATCTTTTCGGTACTTCCATGCATTGAGATGTAAGGAACGATAACTTCGTTCTTTACGTCATCAGAAGTCCACTTTTTGTATGCATCTATTATGAAGTCAGGGTCGTTATAAACAGGTCCGTGACTTGGAGCGATCATATCAAAATCTAATTCTTCTAATTTCTTTATGTTACTTTTTATGGGTGATCTAAAGGGCATCATTATCTCTGCATAATACCGTTTGGCGGCCTGGTAGGTCTGACCTTTATCCTCCATAAACAATTTACTTGAGGCTTTGTGCGAACCAAAGAAATCACAAGAAAACAGTACCTTATCTTCCTTCAGCAACGTAACCATTGTCTCGGGCCAGTGTACCCAGGGGGTTATGTGGAATTGTAGCGTACGGTCTCCCAGGGATAATTCTTCACCGTCTTCGACTACTAGAAATCTATCTTCCTTTATGTGCAGATGGTCCATGAGCATTGTTTTACATTTTTTGTTCGTAACGACCTTCGCTTTGGGATAAACTGTAATTATGATCGGTATACTACCCGAATGATCTTGTTCTGCATGATGAGAAATAACGTAATCAATATTTTTTACTCCTATATAGCTAAGATTCTCCAAAAGAATTTCCTCTTTCGAAGGATCTACAGTGTCTATCAAAGCGGTCTTTTCGCTGCCTTCGATCAAAAAAGAATTGTAACTGGTACCGTCGGGTAGCGGTATAAGCTCGTCGAAAAGCGTTCTATCCCAATCTCCGGCACCTACTTCGTGAATTCCTGGTTTCATTTTTAATACGGCCATTTTTGATACCTCGGTTTTTATATCTCCCGATTAAACTCGGGAATCATTAGAAATAGAAAGGTGTATATTAGTTTTCCCTGAACCTATCACTGTCACCGTAAAGTTATAAATAACCTACAACCGATAAGGTGTCATGGCCATTGAGTTCATCGACATTAGCATCATCCTACACTCCCTGGTAGCTATAGGCATGGGTGCCCTTATCGGTTTGGAAAGAGAACATCGAAAAGAGGACAAGATGGTCATAGCCGGTGTACGGACCTTTCCTCTAGCATCCCTCACAGGAGTAGTTTTTTCATTTCTTGCAACGGAGATGAACCTCCCCCTGGTAGAACTCGGTGTGATCATCTTCGGAGGATTCGCGCTACTGCTCGCCTACCTCAAGTACGAAGTCCATACCGTAGGTATAACTACTCCGGTAGCCTTCTTCATCACCTTCCTTATCGGCATAATGGTACAACAGGGCTTCATCTTCGAAGCAGCCTTCATCACCATATTGACAACGGTACTTCTGCTGACCAAAGAACGGCTGCACAGCATAGCTAGGAGTATCTGAGATACCACTTATACCAACGAATGAAAATTTAACAACACCATCCTTTCTGTAGAACCAAACATCTATATATATACGGAAGTGCAATGGCCGTCACATGGATTTGCTGGAAAAGGCGGAAGAGACGGCGAAGCTGGAACTTTGCGATCATTGTCGGGGACGATTGTTCGCTCAATTAGGCCATGGTCTCACGAATGAAGAGAGGGGTAAAGCCCTGAGAGTCTTCCGTTCTATGGATGATGATAACAATGTTCAGCAGAAGACGGAGGATTGCCATCTATGTAGCGATCTGTGTAGTGAGTTCCAATCTCTTGCGGATATAATAGTGGAAGAACTGGAAGGGTTAGATTTTGAAACATTCTTAGTGGGTTCTAGGATAGATCCTTCGATCGAAGAAGCCGAAGAACAGCTATGGGCGGAATTGGATATAACAACTTCTTCCCCTATCAAATCCGAGATCAACAGGGAAGTCGGTAAAAGAGTTGACGATATGCTCGAAGCGGAAGTAGACCTGGAAGCGCCGGATGTAAAGGCAATAATCGACACGAGATTCGACACCGTAGAGATCGAGATCGGCCCCTTGTTCATTTACGGAAGGTACCGAAAACTATCCCGGGATATACCGCAAACACAATGGGACTGCAAAAGATGCAGAGGTATCGGATGCAGCCATTGCAACGGGAAGGGTAAGATGTACCCCACAAGCGTAGAAGAGATAATAGCCGAACCACTCTTAGAGATGACGGAGGGAGAAAGGGCTGTTCTACATGGAATGGGTAGAGAAGATATCGACGCTTTGATGCTGGGTGATGGCAGACCTTTTGTTATAGAAGTCAAGAAACCCGTAAATAGAGAGGTCGATCTACAAGAACTTAAAGATCTAGTCGATAAAGATGGTAGAGTAGAAATAGATTCACTTCGTTTTTCAGTTAGGAATGAAATTCAGGAAATAAAAACCATTCAACCCGAAAAATCATACAAGGTAACCATCGACCTGAATGACAAAGTTTCGAGGGTAACATTTAATAAGGTAATCGAATCTTGCAAGGGAGTAACTATATCTCAACGTACACCGACAAGAGTGACTCACAGACGAGCGGACAAGGTAAGGAAAAGAAAGATATACGACATCCAATTACTAAGACTTGACGGCGACAATGCTGAGATATCTATAAAATGCCAAGCGGGTACATATGTTAAGGAATTCATCCATGGCGATGAAGGAAGAACGATACCCAGTTTAGCAGACGAATTAGATACGGAATGTAACGTCAAATATCTTGATGTATTGGACGTACATTACGAAGATAAAGAAGTGGTAAAATGAAAAAGTCGAAAGGCATACGACAAGGTACGAGAAACATTCTCCGAAAGAAACCAAGGGAACGCGGGTTAATACCCATAACCAGGGCGTTGCAGGAGTTCGAAGAAGGAGAAAGAGCGCGTATTGTAATTGAACCCAGTGTTCATAAAGGACAACCTCACCGTAGGTTCCAAGCAAACGTAGGAACTATAATCGGTAAACAGGGTAAGGCATTCAAACTTAAGATCAAAGACGGTAAGAAGGAAAAGATCATAATAGCACGTGCAGAACACCTTCGTAAAATAGACTAGAGGAGATAATATGGGTGACGATGAAACTAGGTATATGACACTTGCAGAGGTTAAGGATTTGATCAATTCTCAAGCAGAGTCAAGGGAACTAAACTATGAACAGACCCTCGCACTTACTCACGCTGAAAAATTTGCAGATATGGAAGTTGAAGATGCAAAAAAACTATTAAAAGAGCTTGAGGAAACTTTTGAATTCATGCCCACCAAACTAGCATATAAAACGGTGGACATACTACCGCAAGATAAAGACGGAGTTAGAGCTATATTCTCTCGTGATCGTTTCACTCCTTCAGAAGATGACTGCAAAGAGATAATTAAAGTCATAAAAAAATACCTGTGAGGCAGATAAAATGGAAGATTATGCTTATGTATTGGATTATCTAGCAGAGGGAAGACCCGACGACAGAGGATACAAACACGAACCCCTTGTTCTAGCTCTCGGACAAGATGAATTTAAGTTATTCGAACTTATACCTAAAGAAGAAGTACAAATAGAAATCGGTGAGCGAGTATACATAGGTAAAGATTTGGATAAAAGGACTAAAATCAAACACGTAAAGCGCCGTATAAAATGGGATGAACTTACCCACACAGCCCAAAGCGAAATACCCTATACGGTAGAAGATATAATCAAATTGAAAGAGGACAGATTCATCGAATTCTTTAACAATGCACGACCGATAACGAAAAAGTATCATATGCTTGATTTGCTTCCTGGAATGGGTATGAAAAAGATGGAAGCGGTTCTAAGAGAAAGAAGGAACGGAAATTTTAAGGATTTCGACGACTTAGTAGAAAGAGTTCCTATGGTACACAAACCCAGAAAATTGATAAAGGAAAGAATATTGAAAGAATTACAGAATCCTGATATCAAATACAAAGTATGGGTGGCAGAATGATAGGCGTTGTACAAGGGAGATCTTGATGTTTGAAGAGTTTGATTTTGATTCCGACTCTTCGATGGATATAGATTCTATAGAATATCTACGTATGTTCTTTATTTTCGATTCCGTATTAGAGGCATCGGGTATGGATTCCCATGATGCCGTAGAACTTTTCGAGTTGATTCAACAGCAATCACTTCAGTAGATAAATTTTTATCTTAATAATCTCTATACCTTCTACATGTCGGAGACTCGTAGATTTGGTTCGGATATATCTGACTCTAATAAAAGACCGGAAACTTTAGCTTTCGGTATCGGAGGTGCAGGTAGAAATATACTTTCTTCTGTACGAGACGACAAAAAATTTGCGAACATGAAAGCCTATGAAGTAGGAGTTTCAGATAGATTACCAGAACTCCCATTCATCCATGTAGATATACAAGAGATGAAAGACACGTTCAATAACAAAATATCTTTGACCCATCGCCCTATGAATCAAACGGAAGAGAAGATGATACGAAGGTTGAAGAGTATGGATATCATATACATCCTTTCCGGGATGGGAGGCGAAACCGGAAGCTACACATCCTATACCTGTTCTCAACTGGGAGAAAAACTAGGTTTATTAACTATCGCACTTGTGGCACTACCCTTCAAAACAGAGAGTGAACAACGCCATGAATTGGCCATGGAAGCCAAAGATAAGATATCGGATCACGCAGATGTAGTGGCGGTTTTTCACAACAGCCGACTCATGAAGTTGAATCCATACATATCCATGAATAAGGCATTCAGTGTTATGAACTCAATAATCAGATTACCCATGGATGACTTTAATACCGTTATCACTCGTGAAGATATACCGCATCTGAAACGATTCTGTAATGGAGTAAACGAATTCAGAATTGGAGCGGGATATGGTAAAGGCCGCGAGCGCGGAAAGAGAGCATCCAATGACGCACTGCGTTCTCCCTGGTTGGATGATATGGAAGATTACGAAACGATTTTAGCCGTGGTTACAAGCGGAGTTGGGCGAGCGGAAATAGAGGCACAAGATGCACTTGATGTATTATTAGAACACGCTCCGAAGGCACATATAATGTGGGGGCTCAGAAAAGATCCGTCAATCGGGGAAAGAACAAGGGTAACTCTATTAGCAGGAACGTAAATAAAAAGAAAAAAAAGGGTTTTTTTATCGCTTCTTCCGACGAATTGAGAAAAAGACGACAGGTACTGCGACTGCCAGCAACATCCATACGAATCCGGGAGCTGGAGTACTGTCCGCAGATATCTCGATCCACTGCGTACTGAAGTTCTCGATATGGAAAACATACATCGCTGCATGCCCGGCACTAGCGTTGGATTCATCCAGCCCTTCGTAGTTCACTGCATCACTTGTGGACATATCCAAGCTCCCTTCGGAATCCGCAAGGTGTTGGTCGGCAAATGCCTTGTTTATCAATATGGTTACATAGTTCGTAGTATTACTGTCGG
>SKVC01000116.1 GCA_007129655.1 Thermoplasmata archaeon | reverse complement strand
TCTCTGGGCCCACTTTTTCCTATCTTCAACTTATAAGTTCACACTATCTCAACGGATATTCAAGTTATCTATTAATATATTGAATATAGTATATATACTAGCACCGCTTTTACCGTATTGTGGTAAAAATGTTCGGTAACAAGAAGAAACCTGGAAAAAGCCTGACCATGGCCTTAGTAGGCCTAGAAACGCAGAACGAGCGGACCCGCCTGTTATAAGACGGGATCCCTCAGTTAACTCTTTTTCTTTTCATCTTTTCTATCCAAAATGTCATACCGCTATTATTTCATATTTCCATCGCCTTGTTGAAATACATAATATCAAAATATCGTTCTACAATTACATCGTTTTTTATATTCACTTTCATCCACAAACTCTATCGGATGAACAAGTGTGTAGATGTAAAAATAGATTGCGGAAAATAATCAACGAATGTTTTCTCAGCTAGAATACCGGCCAGTTACTGAAAGTTTTACATTATAGCGGCTTCCATCTCTTCCTGCAGATCCTCGTATACTAAAGCGAGTAAGAGTTCAAAATTTTCGTTCTTGTATTCTTTATACCGTCCCGATGCGGTCTGTACTTTGGCGATATATTCCGGGGTATCACTTATTATTTCGATGCTGCACATGGTCTCTTCCATTTTTCCACCTATGTTAAATCATCTGCAAGGTACATCTTAATAAAAGTTTCGCCCGATTGAAAGGGTAAAGAAAAAAGGGAGGGGAGGAGAAATTATCGTGATATTCTAACTATAAATTGTTCATCATCATAGATATAGGTTGGGAACATTTCGAATTTCGAAACGAACTGTGACATCATCTAGCCGTCATTCATACTCTAAATTCTTAGACGGAAGACGAACTCCCTTTTCCCTCACAACTTTTCCCACCACTTTACCTTTCAAAAAGTCAGCTGCATCGTGTGCTTCTTCTTCTGATACTATCAGGCAGAATCCCATGCCCATGTTGAAGGTCTGGTACATCTCGCGATCGCTTACCTCACCGTGTTTCTGTAGGAATCCGAATATCGGTTGAGGTTCGAGAGGATAGTCTATAAAGTAACCGTACTCGTTGTTTATACGATTGATATTTCTCAGTCCTCCGCCGGTGATGTTGGCCATGCCTTTGATATTGTATTTTTTTAACGCTCTGACGACATCTCGCACATATATCGTGGTCGGTTCCAATAACACTTCGCCCAACACACCAAATTCAAGTTCATCACCATAATCATATCCGGATCTTTCGACTATCTTTCTAACAAGCGTATATCCGTTGGAATGAACTCCCGAGCTTGGAAGTCCGATGATACGGTCTCCCGGAACTACATCCTTTCCGTCGATTATATCTTCTTTTTTAACGAATCCAAGTGCGGTTCCCGCAAGGTCGAATCCCTTCACGATATCTCCGAGTGTTGCCGTTTCACCACCGATAATGGTGATGTTAGCCATCTCGGCACCGTTTCGTAATCCCTTACCGATCTCCACCATAAGTTTAGAATCCGGCTTCTCCACCGCCAGGTAATCAACGAATGCGATGGGTTCTGCTCCCTGGCAGATGGTATCATTTACGTTCATGGCCATACAGTCTATTCCTATAGTGTCCCATTTTTCAACGGCATCGGCTATCAACAGCTTGGTCCCTACACCATCTGTGCAAAGTGATAGAGCGTATTCACCAAAATCCACAAGACCGGTAAATTCACTCTTCAACGGTTTTCCGAAGCCTTCTCTGACAAAATTCAGAGCACCTTTTAAGGCAGAGATAGCGTTTTCTTCTTCATCGATATCGACACCGGCTTCCCTATAAGTCATCCCGGACATAATGGGGAAATAAATCCAAGATATATATTTCTTTACCATCACATCGGCAAACAAAATCTATATTACCTTATGACTCTATATCTTATAAAATGAGAATAATTGCCATTTCCGATTATATGGGCGCAAAAGCCTATCTCGAACCTTTAAATAAGGTGATCAAGGAAAAGGAACCTGAAGTACTATTGTTCGCCGGCGGTATCACCAGTGGTGATGAACACATAAAAGAGATTGAAGCCGCAAGACAAGAAGAACGAAAACCGGATAGAACGAAAGAGGTTCTATTCCAAGAGCGAAAAAAGAAAAGAGAAGATTTTGAGACGTTCTTCGACTTCATAGCTAAAGTGGATACTCAATGTCTTATCATACCGGGAAGAACCGATTGTCCCCAAGGGCTTTATGAAGCTGTATTATCGGACATATCAAATTATCAAAATATCCGTCATCTGCATCTAAAATTCGCCCAAATAGAGGGGATACTTTTCAGTGGGTGTGGAGGCCTTATAGCAGACGATAACGAAGAATTTTTTGAATGCCGTATTGACAGAGATTCGGTGATCAGCAAAATGGAGAATCTTAGAGGGTTCAAACAGGAAAAGATATTGTTGTTCCATACACCTCCTACTCTGAATAGAGAAAAGCCACCGGTTCCCGGCTCTGTCTATGTAGATGAACTGATCGAATTGCTCCGTCCCAAGATGCTTTTTTATGGTATGGTATCTCCGGAAAACGGTATGAAGATAATAGACGATTGTGTTACTATAGATCCCGGCCCACTGTCCGAGGGGAATTACGTTATGGTAAATACCACAACGATGAACGTTGATTTTAAAAAACTGGAGTTAGATTAAAGATGTCACTGAGCTATTATGTGGATAATTTTGAAAAAGATGTTATCGAAAGATCGGTAGAGGTCGAACTTGATGTAACAAGAGAGGCTTTAAAAAAACCAAAAACACCCATTTATTTTCCTAATTTTCCAGGAGGACCGCTCGTTGTAAACCTTTTCGCCACAAGAAAAAGATTGGCACGGGCGATGGGTATAGAAAAGCACGAAATAGTAGATCATCTTGCTCAAGCTGTAGATTCCCCGATATCACCAAAAGAAATTCAAGGGCCTCCCATACTAAATAACTGCATAGAGGAAGTGGATCTCACAAAACTTCCGATACCTAAGTACTATCCGGGCGACGGTGGTAGATACATCACTTCAGGGGTTGCTTTTGCCGAGATAAACGGTGAACGTAATCTATCTTTTCATAGGATGATGCTCACAGGTAAGAACACATTTTCCATAAGGCTGGTAGAACGGGATCTCTTTAAGATGTATAATATTGCAAAGGAAAGGGATGAAGAATTGTACTTCTGCATGGCCATCGGTTTGTGTCCTTCCATACTCCTTCCGGCAGCCACATCTGTTGATTATGGGATCGATGAACTAAAAGTTGCAAGTGCTCTAAGAAAAAATACCATGGGGGGAAGGGTTGAAGTTGCACGTATGGAAAACGGTAATTTAGTACCGGCACATGCGGAATATCTTCTAGAAGGTCGGATCACGCATAAGAACGGGCCAGAAGGTCCATTTGTTGATATAACCGGTACTTATGATCATGAAAGGATACAGCCTATCGTGGAGATAGATAGGGTGTGGCATAAGGACTATCCTGTATACCATTCCCTACTTCCGGGAGGAAACGAGCACTTTTTACTCATGGGGCTTCCCCGGGAATCCGCCATGAAACGTGATCTAAAAAGGGTGGTTAAGGTTAAAGACCTCCGATTGACGGAAGGTGGTTGTTCCTGGCTACACGGTGTTGTATCGATATATAAAGAAAACGAAGACGATGGTTTGAAGGCGATAAAAACTGCCTTTGATGCACATAAATCAATGAAACGAGTGATAATCGTGGACGATGATATAGATATTCATGATGATACACAGGTAGAATGGGCGGTAGCCACAAGATTTCAGGCGGACAGAGATATGACAGTTATGGAAAACCAGAAAGGTAGTACCCTAGATCCGAGTGCACGTACACCTGGGATAATAACAAAGTACGGTCTGGATGCTACTCGCCCTAGAGAAGGTTTTGACGCCAGTATGTTCAAACGAGCAGAAATAGAGTGATATTATATGGAAGAACCTGATTTTCCCTACGAATTCGACGCGAAAAGGAGAAAAATTGCGCAAATTTACTCAAAACAAAAACTTATGATAGGACTATTCCAGGGTGTATTATTACCTGTGGTTTTTCTATCGTTGGTTTATTTTTCATCATTCTCAAATCGGTTGGAAACGAATATATCCTCCATTCTCGCAGGTACACCTTTATCGGGTTACTGGATGGTAGCGATTCTATACGTTATAGCATTGATGGCTCTGGTTTTTTTAGCCGGTTTGCCGATATCATTCTATTCCGGTTTCAAAATGGAACACGATTATGGTCTAAGTAATCAGAGTGTACCTGATTGGATAAAGGACCAGGTTAAATCTTTGTCGATATCTTTACTTATAACCACACCTCTTATAACAGGCGTTTTTTATCTGGGAAGAACGTATCCTGAAAGATGGTGGCTATTTGCAGGATTGATATTGTTCGCCTTCATGGGTATTATGTCCAACATTGCGCATCTTGTGTTGATGCCTCTATTCTTTAAAACGGAGATATTGGAAGATGAAGAGCTCAGCGCGAGGTTGAAGCGTATGGCTGAGGATAACGGTGTAAAAGGTGTGGAAAAGGTAGTCAAAGTTCATGCGAGCGATAAGACGGAAAAAGCGAATGCTGGATTTGCTGGCATGGGTAAGAGCAAGAGGATCTATTTGTTTGATACATTGTTAGATAAATTTCACAGAAAGGAAGTCGAGGGCGTCGTTGCTCACGAGATGGGACATTATGCCAACCACGATGTTTTAAGATATATTGTTCTCGAAGGTTTACTTATCTTTCCTGTATTTTTCTTTGTCGATCGCATTTTTACCAATTGGGCCAGCTTTGACAATATCTTTCACTTGCCCTTGTTTTTATTGATACTTTACGGGCTTTACAGTTTTATCGATCCAATCACACTTGCATACAGTCGTCACCGAGAACGTAAAGCGGATATTTTTGCACTGCAGGCCATTCGCGACCCAAGAATAATGATATCAGCCTTTAAAAGATTGTCAGATATCGACCTTGCAGAGATCAGACCCAAACGTATCGTTGAAGTTCTTTTCTACTCTCATCCTGCACCCGGAAAACGTTTAGATATGGCTAAAGAATGGTTCAAAGAGCCATCATCTTAAGGTGTTGTTTTCGCTGATGATAGGCACCGAAGGCGCCGACTAGAAGACCTACATACCATAGCAATCTAACCGGAGAGCCAGGGTAGATCAAATCGTTCGCTTGCGCCAACGGATGGAATATATCGCCCATGGCGATCAATGTCAGTCCAGAGGCTATGTAATACCATCCACGGCCTCTTATCGTCAGTATAACTAGCATGGCCATGAGCACCGCAAATAGTTCTGCAAAGGCGAAGATCGCATACATATCCGTCTCCCAATTAAAACCACCTTCAAGAGCAGGTAGTACCGCCGATACCACGGTTAGAAGGGTCCAGCCTAAGAATGCGATGCCTACGATAGTTTGTTCGTTCCTTTCTATTTCTAAACCTGCGATTTTCAATTTTAACATGAGGCCACCGATCATGGCGGGTATCGAAATAAAGCGGAGTATGAAATAAGCTAAGCTGTAGCCCAATGCATCGGAAATATTTCCCGCTAGAACGAGTAAAAGAGATATTGATAGAATTAGCCAAACCCAGCCTTCTTTGCTCTTGATACCGTAAAGAGAAAAAGTATAAGCAAATGTAGTTACCGCTATAGCTATGGAGGAGGCGCCAACCACTCGGTCTATTAGCCAACCGCCACCAACAAATGAGACTAAAGAAAAAGAAAGTAGAGATATTGCGATCAAAAAGATGAACATGTTTTCGATTGCGTGTGAAGAAGTTAATTTACTCTCAGATAAATCATCCATATTTAATTTCATTTTACAGCCTCCATTTTTTTAAGTTTTTTTAGGGTTTGATTTTTCCAATTCTCAGCTTTCTTTTTTGACATGAAATCATAGAGAGATGGTACGATATGGTTTAACAGAGCCTTTTTCATGATTGAAACAGTTACATCATCCGGGGTAGAGCCTTGACTGATGACAGCCTTTTTTGTTATTCCGAAGGAAAGGATATCCCCTACGAACTCCAATTCTTTTACTACCACGTTGAAAACTTTATTTGGCATGTAGATCACTTAAATGATTGTGGATATATAGACCACATCTTTAAACTAGTATATGATTTTATTGTTCAATATTACCATTTTGAACGAAAATGATATATAACAAATGGTGATAACATCATCACACGCCCCGACTTAGCTCAGACTGGCCTTGCGGGAATAAATTCCCACAGCTCAGGTAGCAAAGCTACCTTCGTAGGC
>SKVC01000147.1 GCA_007129655.1 Thermoplasmata archaeon | reverse complement strand
ATATTTAAAGATTTCTAATGGATTAGAAAATTGTGCGTTGATACAAGGAGTTACTATGCCTTCAAACTATCCGATGCAGAATCTATATCATTCTCAGGTCAGGATTCCGCTTTATGCACCACTCGGTATAGTTTCGTCTATCCGTCTATGATCTCGGCATCATCGGCCTCTTTCCAACTTTCAAGGTTGGAACTGATCTCATCCAACTTGATTTTCCGGCTCCTCGCCTTCAAGATCGCTTCTTCTTCGTTTTCGGCTTCTATTATGTGTGTGCTGAAGCCTGAATAATATATCTGGACATCGAATTTTTTATTCATCTGATACCACCGCCCCATCATCGAGACTTTTTCATATAGTATTTTTGGTCGATTTTCCCCGACACAACAGAAACAGATATATCACATGAGTTGCATATACAGTAAGGATTAACATGGATACCATTAGGTACATCCCACCCATAGAGACTTCAGGACCGAGACAGATGGCCATCGACGAAGCTATTCTTCGTAGTTACGATAAAGGATCGACACCGCCCACACTGCGTTTTTTCAGATTTTTACCCTCGGCGATAACCGTAGGTTACGCTCAGGAGATAGATACGGTCATAAACACCGATAAATGCCGAGAACACGGTATTCCCTTCGTACGCCGGATCACCGGTGGCGGGACAGTGTATCATGATCACGATGGTGAAGTTACATACTCTATCGTTACCGACCGGATCTCGGGAGCTATAGAGGACAGCTTCAATGAACTGCTAGAGCCGATGATAGCTACGTTGATAGATCATGGACTGGATGCGGTGTTCAAACCCTACAACGATATTCTGGTAGGAGGTAGAAAGATATCCGGAAGTGCCCAGCGTCGAGCACGCAAGGGGATGCTGCAACACGGTACGCTGATGTATGGAACTGATCTGGAAACGCTCTCGGAGATACTGTTGTTGGACATGGAGAAACTGAAGGCAAAGGGCGCCAATTCATTCATGGACCTGGTAACCACCATGGAGGATGAATTGGGCTACGACATAGAGCCGGAAGAGTTGATAGAAGAACTTAGAGAATCTTATGATAATAACTTCGAACTGACTTTAGAGGAAGGGGAGCTTACAAAGGAAGAATTAGAGCTGGCCGACGAGTTGGAGAAGAAATATTCATCTGAAATTTGGACCTATAACAGGAAGTGGAAACTATGAAAGTCAGGGTTTCCGCCGGTACGGCTATGTACCTTGGTTTGATGAAGGGTGGTGCTATGGAGCATCCTACTACCGGATACGTGATGATCCCGGGAGGAGTATGCAGAGGTGGATGTACATTCTGCCCACAGGCACGGGGTGACAGCAAATGGCTTTCAAGGGTTTCATGGCCCGAGTTAGATATCGACGAGATAATCGAGCCGCTAAAAAACTCGGATCTAGAGAGGATCTGTATACAGTGTCCCGACATTGCCGATTACGAAGATATACTCGTAGATACGGTGAATTCACTTCAAAACGTTGAAAAACCCATATCGATTTCCACACCACCTCTTTCGGGGGAAACTTTGGAGAAATTGAAGGATAAGATAGACCGTATAGGCATCGGAATAGACGCTGCTACCGATGAGATAAGGGCGAAGACAAAGCCGAAATACGACCCACGGGTATTTTGGGATTATCTGGGTGAAGCGTCTAAAAGCTTAGGACCGGAAAACGTTACCGCACATTTCATCGTGGGCTTAGGTGAAAATTTACCTCAATTTACACTAGGAGCCTACAGAGCTGCGATTACCGGGGCAAACATATCTCTTTTCTCATATATGTCAAAAGACGATGTCCCGGATATGAAGTATTACCGACAAGCACAGGTGAGTTCTCATCTGCTAAAAAACGGGATGTCACCTACCGAAGTGCTGGAGCTCATGTTTGAACGGCCCGAAGAATTGGCTGAAATAGTGAATGACGGAGATATATTCAGAACCCAGGGATGCCCGGGATGTAACCGTCCGTATTACACAACCAGACCCGGAGATGAACACAGAAATTATCCCAGACCGCCTACCGGGGATGAACTTGAAAAGATCAAAGAAGATCTCGGACTGTGAAGATCCGGTATGGGACACTATAAAAGCTTACGACACTGCAACCGAGGACTACTGCCGAAAAACGTTATCATCGGGTGACAGGGACTTTCAAGAAAAGATGATGGATAGGACATTGAATATGCTGCCTTCTGAACCACAGATATTGGATCTGGGATGCGGTGATGGCAGAGACGCTGCGTATCTGACTGATAGAGGAGCCGACACGATCGGGATGGACCTATCCAAGGAGATGGTTAAACTAGCCAGAAAAAAGTTTCCGGAACTGGAATTTATCCGGATGGATATGAGAGAATTGGGACTGAATAAAGATCACTTCGATTGTGTGTGGGCCAGTGCATCTGTGATACATATTCCCGGTGAGCAATTACGCGAACTGGAAAGGGAGATCATCCGTGTACTGAAGCCGGGTGGCATATTCGCATTCAGTTACAAAGTCGGTCAAGGAGAAGGTTTCGAGTACGGAGAGAGCATGAAAGACAAGAAACGATACTTCGTATATCATACGGAGAAAAGTATCCGAAACGGATTCGACGAGCTTGAAATTATAGATGTAGTAGAGTATCCGGGCAACATTCTCGGGTCTTCCTTCGCATACTGCTGGATGAAATAGAATATTGCCGAAAAGCTTTAATGGGACCTCTTTTACCAAAAAATGATGCCATATGTCCGCTGAACATAACATGACAGACTACGAAGAGACCAGGAAGAGATTTAGCTGGGAAGTTCCCGAGTACTACAATTTTGCATTAGATGAAGTAGATAGACACGCTGAACAAACTCCGGAAAAGATAGCTTTGATATCCATAGACGATTCCGGGGAAAAAGTAGAGAAACATACTTTCAAGCAGCTAAAAGATCTTTCCGATCGATTCGCCAAGGGTTTGCTGGAGATGGGAATAAAGAAGGGAGACCGTGTTATACTTCTGGTTCATCGTTTACCGGAATGGTATGTAGCCCTTTTAGGGATGATAAAACTCGGGGTGATCCCGATACCGACACCGAATCTATCGGTAGCCAAAGATATACAGTACAGAGTAGAACAATCAGAGGCTAACACCATCATAGCGGATATGCCTAACCATGAAAAAGTTGATAAAGTTAGAAGCAAACTACCATCTCTAAAAAATCATATACTAGTCGGCGGTCAGGCAGAGGGATGGACATCCTATGGAGATATGATGGATAATGACTCCGGAGAACTGGAATTATCGTACAAAACGAAAAGCGACGAACCCATGATCATATACTTCACCTCCGGGACTACCGCGTATCCAAAGATGGTACTTCACACCCATGCATACTCGTTAGGACACCAAGTTACCGCTAAATTCATCCAGGACTTGAAACCGAACGACACCATATGGGCCATCGCCGATAACGGCTGGGCGAAGACTGCCTGGGGTAAATTGTTCGGACAATGGATAGTCGGAGCCACCGTTGTACAGCAAAATATCACCGGCGGCTTCAGTGCGGAAAAGACGCTGAAGATACTCGAAGAGCATCATATAACCGTATTTTGTGCTCCGCCCACCATATACAAGATGATGATAAATTTAGACGTAGACAAATACGATCTGAGTTCTCTGAGGCACACATTGAGTGCCGGAGAGCCTCTCAATCCGGATGTCATCGATAAATGGGAGGAATACACTGGTCTTCGTATATACGATTACTACGGACAGACAGAGAGTGTGGCACTGGTGGGTAATTATCCCTGTATGGAAGTAAAGGCCGGATCCATGGGAAAACCTACACCCGGTCATTTTGTGGAAGTTGTTGATGAGGAAGGCAACATAAAGCCGGTGGAAGAAGAAGGTCATATCGCAGTTAAGGTGAAGCCCGAAAGACCTCCGGGAATATTCAAGGAATATTGGAAGGATGAGGAAAAGACAGGGGAAGTATTCCACGGAGACTGGTATTACACAGGCGATAAAGCCTACAAGGACGAAGACGGCTACTTCTGGTTCGTGGGAAGGGCCGACGACGTGATAAAGGCATCCGGATATAGGATAGGACCCTTCGAGGTAGAGAGTGCTCTACAGGAGCATCCGGCAGTTATGGAGAACGCTGTGATCGGTGCCCCGGATGAGATCAGAGGTAAAGTGGTTAAGGCCTACATAATCCTAAATAAGGATTATGAACCATCCGAAGAGTTAAAAAAAGAACTACAAGATCATGTAAAGAAAGTAACGGCGCCGTACAAATATCCTAGATTGATCGAGTTCGTTGACGAACTGCCGAAAACCATCAGTGGTAAGATACGACGTACCGAACTCCGGGATGAAGCGGAAAAGGAGTTCAACGAAGGTAAATAAATATCAGATAAATATGCTCAGTGGGCCTAGGAAACGACCTACTATCAGCGTTCCCACGATAGCTGTTACCAACAGTATATAGTTAGGAACGCTCCATCTGAATATCTTCGCGCCGTCCAAGGGTCCAAAGGGCAGAAGGTTAAAACCGCCTATGAATAGATTGATGAAACATACGAAGGCCAATGGAACCCATAGGTAGTGACCGTTTATGAGTAATACATAAGAGCCGGCGAGAAATAGTGTGCCGACCAACCAGTTAGTAGCCGGCCCCGAAGCGCTGATATATCCGTTCTGCTCCTCCGTGATTTGGCCGCTTATCATCACGGCTCCAGGGGCAGCGAATACGAAGCCCATGAAGCTGAAGAACAGCGCCATCATCAATCCCATGGGCCACATCCTGAACTCCGCCCAGCAGCCATATTTTCTTGCCACCATCCGATGGGCGAGTTCGTGAAAAAGGAAAGCTGTTCCCACGGCTACGAAGGAAAGAGAAAACGTCCGGAGGAAATTTTCTAGTTCTACACCCGTTAATCCTCCGGAAAAGCTGATCGTAAAAGCCAGAGTTAGCACTAAAAGCGCGATGGTCAAGTGTATTTTCTCTGTTTTGCTGATTCCGTTTTTCGAAACTCCGCTATCTATGCTGTAAGTATATTGTTGTTTCATTTATTGACACCGTCCATGAATTTTTTAGATAACTCTTTTACCGCTTCTTCTTCGTTCTTAAACTCAGTAAGAGGTACATTTCCACCTGCAGAGTGTTGATGGCCCCCGGCGGAACCGATATCATCGTATAGTCTCTTCATGATAGAACCGAGATTCAACTTAGGATCCTTGCTCCTAGCGGACATATAGATAGTATCTTGGAAAATTCCCATGACCAGCACCGTGAAAACATCACGTTCTCCTTCAAGTATTTCCGCTACCTGTGGAATGTCGTCACGCTGGTTGATGTGACCGGCGAAACTGGTCATTGTTTTGTTTTCTATCTTTCGATTGCTTATAGCCCTTCCCAAGGCTTCTATGGTATCCGGGTCCATGGGCACACTTTCGAGTATTGGTAATATCTCGCTGTCTGCAAAGCCATTGAGATATGCTATGGCTTGGAAATCCGCAGGACCGATATTGCGAGTATAATCACGAGTATCAACTTTGATACCATACAGAAGCGCAGATGCGAGATAGGGTGTTACCGGAAGATTCAGATTTTGTAGATGTTCGGTCATGAGCGTCGAGGTTGCACCTACACTTTTGATATCTACAAAACCAGTTCCGGTTACATCTTTATTGGTGTAATGATGGTCGATTATTATCTTCGCAACGGTCCCCTCCGGTAGCTTGTTGTTTTCACCCGGACGTGCAAAGTCGACGAAGGCGATATCTTTTTTCTCTTGGCGTAGGGATATTATGTCCTCTGATGTCATTTTCTCTATCTTAAATCCGGTGCACTCCAAAAGCGTCTCGTTTTCAGTGTAACCAATATCTCCGTTGTAATATACTTTGGAAACCACCCCTGCTTCTCGGCATATCACTTCGAGAGCCATGGCAGATGCTATCGCATCCGGGTCCGGGTTATCATGTACAAATATATTCAAACCGTCAGTACATGTTTTCACCGTTTCCATCAAATGTAAACTGTTCCTTTTTCTTCGTTCTTCTTCGATAAGATGCATTATTGAATTGAAAACCAAGTTATCCGTTGATTCTACCATCACTACATCATCTTTGCCGGTAAGAGATCTTGTTCTTTGGCGTAGTTGTGACAACCCATCCGTATCGTCTCCGAAGAATATAACCATCTCCGCTTTCTTCAGCTCTTCATCGGGTATGTCCAAAGATTTGAAACAGCCAACTTCTTCCCCGGCCTTTTGAAAATATTCGATTATCCCATGGGAGTTCAAATCACTATGGACAAGGATCAACACCTCCTTTCACCCCTTTAAAACTTGATCGAAATATGTTTCTAATCTTGCCAGATCTTTTTCGTCGAATATGGTTGAATCAACCGACAATATCAGTGTGCCGTTAGATCTTCTTAATTTGTCTATCATCCACTTGACGAATTCTAAGGATTTTGGAAATTGATGACGATTAACTATATCCTGCATACCATGCATCAATATTATCGGGTTAGATTTATCTTTGATAGAATCCCCTATCTTACCCGAAAGACTTGAAAGGTTTGACGGCGTGCATTTTAGGTCGGTCTTTCCGAATCGACTATAGCCGCTGGTAGATAACTCTAAGAATTGTATATTTTCATCGGTTATTCCGTACTTCTCCCGCATCTTATCGGGTAATTCACTCGTTATGAAAAGTGATCGATTTTTACCTCCCAAAAGTGATAGCATGGCATCAACGGCCATGAAAGGCTTTTTTTCCAATATCAAGTACGATTCTCCCATGTTCCAGTCGGTTTTAGGCTCCTCTCGGGGTTCTTCGATGGATTCCTCTTCAATATATAATAATGTTGGATCATCCATCAACTCTGCACGTTTAAAATCGATATCCTGATAGAGTGTGCCGAGTTTACTCTGTATCCTACTCTTGAGTTCCCAGCCATCATGTTTTTTGATCAAACGCTTTATTTCGGACCATGCTTCCTTCTGACCGTCTTCGTAACCCATCAGATACATCTGTACCTTGATTTCGCTATCCATGATGCGCTCCATTTTAGCCGATGTAGCTAAGATCTTCTCTTTTACTGTCTTTACCCATGCCGCTGCCCTCTAGTTCAAGGACCTTATTAGTAAGAGCTTCTACCTCTTCAGCCTTGTCGTCTAGTTCTTCGTAGCTCATGTCTTCGATCCCGATATAAGATGTAAGTATCTCGAGTACCTCTCTTGCAGCCGTCGGGTCGACGAAGTAGCCGGAAGTTTCTCCCATGAGGCATATCCCGTCTATATCGTATACACTCTGACCTAAGCCGAGTAGGAGTCCGCTTGCGCCTACTATACCTGCAGAGGGATGGTCTTCATCAAATACGGTACCGTATTCTTTTGCTATTTCTACTATTTTCTGGTTGGTAGCCGCCCCTAGTACTCTGGGTTTGTCCACCATCTGACCCTGCCCGTATCCACCTAGAGAAACTATTACGTTGGCATCCATATCTTTAGCTATGGAAAGCAGCTTATCGGTCATCTGATACTGACCTTGAGGGGTCATACCTTGGTAATCCCCTGTGAGTATTATTAGATCACGAGAATCTACTCCTACATCCTTTTTGTAATACAACTTATTGTTAACCAGTCTTGCCAATCCGTCATCATTCACCAGCACCTGGGGTGGTAAGTATATCGAATATATCTCGGCAAATTGGATTGCGTCTAACTGTTCGATCATATGTTCGGCCGCCAGTTTACCAACGTTACCCACGCCGGGCAGACCCTCGATAAAAATCGGTTCTTTCAATTCTGGTTTTTCTAAATATTTAACTATTATGTCTTCCATCCTAATCTTCTCCTTTCATATATTTGTCCATCTGTTTTCTCCTGTACTCACCGTATCTATCTTCGGGGGAGTACTTATGTGGGTGGGGGCTGATGGTGGCTATCCCACAGGCTTTACATTTTTGCCGGAAGGAATATACTCCACATTCCGGACACTTTTTTATCTTTTTCATTTTTTGTCTTCCTTGCCCATGATTGATGAACTCCTTATTTAAGGGTTTTCAAATAGATCACCGGTACATTAAAGATATATATATCGCTTAACTGAGTGTGGAATATATGATAGAGAGCGGAGATAGAATAATGCTGTGGAACCCGGCAGAAAAGATACTGATAATCGCAGACGGCGAGGTAAAGAGAATTTCCGGTCTGGGTGTGGTAGACACCGCTAAATTGATCGGCAGTAAATGGGGGGATGAGATATCCTTCGGCAGCAAGAGTTATCGTATGCTACAAATTTCACTGGAGCACGCTCCGGAACTGATCAAACGCGGTCCGCAGATAATCCGGCCGCACATGGGTTCTCTTATAGTACATAACTGTGATGTCTCTTGCGGAGATATAGTTGTCGAAGGCGGTGCGGGCTCAGGTATGATGAGTGCCATACTTAACAGAGCCGTAGGATCTGAAGGCAGGGTGCACACTTACGAACTCAGGGAAGACCATCTAAGACTCGCAAGATCAAATATATCTTTGCTTGGTCTGCAGGATACATGGTATCCTGTTATAGGTGATGTAACTAAGGATGTGGAGGAAAAAGATGTTGACGCCTTCATACTGGATATACCAGAGCCTTGGGAAGCCTTGGAGATGGCTCATTCCTGCCTGAAAAACGGGGGACACATAGCCGCATATATACCGTCCATGAATCAGATGGAAAAAGTCTATGTGGATATGAGAGATAACGGCTTCGCCGACGTAAGGGCCTTCGAGAACATTCGCCGAGATATGTCTGTTGGAAAGGGAAACACTAGACCGGCATTCGAGATGCTCGGCCATACCGGTTACGTTGTATTCGGACGGAAAATTTCGAGTAAATAATCGCAACCTTTTTAATGAACATTCCTATCCGAGAAACAATCACGAGGAGACAGATAAAATGAAGACCACACTCGGACGACTTCTGGAAGAAAAGGCCAAGGAATATCCCGACAAAGATGCTGTAGTTTTCCAAGGACGCAGGATATCCTATAGTGAATTGAATGAAGAAGCCGACAAATTGGCTTACTTTTTAAAGAAAAAAGGTATCGGTAAGGGCGATAAAGTTGCCATATGGTTGACTAACCTACCCGAATGGGTGGTTGCATGGTTCGCTATACCCAAGATAGGAGCGGTTGTTGTACCCACCGATCCATGGTACAAGTCTTCCGAAATTGAATACATGTTCAACGATTCCGACGCTAAAGCTGTGATAACCACCGATACAGCCGGTAAATACAGATTCAAAGATATACTGGAAGAAGTAGGGCCGAAGCTTGAAAAGCTAACCACCGTGGTCATGTTGAAAGGAGAGAGTGAAAGTTTACCGGTGGTAACCTACAAAGAGGCTATGGAAGAAGGTAGGGGCTGGGAGCAAGACGGTGAATACCTGGCGATGAAAGAGGATACTGACCCGGATGATGTTACTTTTATCTTGTACACTTCCGGTACTACAGGAAAACCAAAAGGTGTTATGCTGACTCATCACCAGATAACAAAGAATGCAAGGGATATAGGAGATATATTGAAAACCACCCCTGAGGACAAGTTGTTGATACCAGTTCCCTTCAGCCACTGTTTCGGTAATACACTCAGCATTACATTGATGGTAGATTTCGGAGGTACCATGTTACCCATGGAAGTATTCCGGCCGAAGGCGGCTCTTAATCTGGTGGAAAAGGAAGGTATAACGATGATACACGGGGTACCTACAATGTTCATACGGGAATTGGAACTGCTAAAAAAAGTGGAGTACGATACTTCCACGCTCAGAACAGGGATAATGGCCGGGTCCACATGCCCTGTGGAAACCATGCAGTCTGTTATCAACGATATGGGTTGTAACGTATCCATCGTTTACGGACTAACCGAGGCTTCGCCCGGCGTTACAATGACCAGATTCGACGATACCGTAGAGGACCGTGTTGAAACCGTGGGCAGAGTACTTCCGGACCAAGAGGTAAAGATAGTCGATGAGAATGGTGAAGAAGTGGCACCCAACGAAACCGGTGAGCTGCTGGTCAAAGGCTATAATGTCATGGTGGGATACTATAAAAATCCGGAAGCCACCGCGGAGACAGTTGAAAACGGCTGGCTTCACACCGGAGATCTAGCGGAGATGGACGAAAGAGGCTACGTTAAGATAGTCGGCCGTAAGAAAGATATGGTGATAGTAGGCGGCTTCAATGTATATCCCAGGGAGATAGAGGAATACTTGATAGAGCATCCTGATATACGTGAAGTAGCGGTGGTCGGTGTTCCAGACAAAGATCTAGGCGAGGTTATCGCTGCTGCGGTAGTACCCTTCGAAAAGTCGGAACTCACACCCCAGAACGTTGTAGATTCCCTCTACGGTAAAGTAGCTAGCGCTAAAGTACCACGATATGTTGATATCACGGACGATATCCCCCACTCCGGGAGAGGAAAGATACAGAAGTTCAAACTCCGAGATATCATGGCGGAGAAAGTGGAGAAAGACGAACTCGAAAAGATGATGCCCACTAAGGTTAAAGAAAAGCGAAGGTAATATTTATTACGGCATCTTTCTATAACTTAACATGGAATGCCCACGTTGTGGAAAGGAGATGGAAGGAAAGCACTGCCTTTGGTGCGCGTATGAGGATCGGAATGAGTCCCAAGGTAAACCATCTGATGCAGAGGTGATCATAGAAAAATCAAAGCGTATACTTAAACTGCTCACTATATTCTCATTCCTGGGATTTCTGATACTTAGCGTGGCGGTGATGCTGTGGTCCGCAGGATTGATCATTCCGGAAACCTTCGAATCCGGTACGGTCATATTTGTAGTTCTGATATTCGTTGTTGGATTGTTCGAAGTCTCAGGATACTCGTTTTTGGTTTATTATATATTCATCATCTCGTGCGTAGTGGTTTCATTTATTTATTTGGCCTATTTTCACTTTCCGGATATACCTACTCTTTTTAAAAGTGATAAAAACGGCATGTCTAAAATAAAGGATTCTCCGATCACAAGGCTAGCGTTCAGCTTTTCAGCCATGATGTTTCTGTATATGGTTTATCTGGTGATACTGCAGTTTGCAAACATATCTATACGCACTCCGGGTATCGAAGAATATGCAACATGGAGGATGATATACGCTATAACCCGGGCCACCGTTTGGGAGGAGCTTGTTATACGTGTTGTATACTTAGGACTTCCTATGATGCTCTATGCCATGCATAAAGGAGAGAGTGATCTTAAAAAATATCTCATGGGTGGATTTGGGATGAAGTATCGTTTTGTAATATGGCCCATAATTTTTTCCGCAGCTATTTTCGCCTTCGCACATCTGCCGAGTTGGGATATATACAAGATGATACCCACTTTACTAGCGGGATTTTTCTTCGGTTATCTATACGCAAAGGATGGCCTTTATTCCTGCATATTGTTTCATTTTGCATGGAATTACACATCGGTTTATACTCGGTTACCCTCGGGTTGGATCGAAGCGGTTAGTATATTGATGTTGATGTGGATTTTATTCGGGATCTATTTTACCTATTATTTCTCGAAAAAGCTCATGGTATGGCTTATCCCCTCTGCATCGGAGGTACGTGAACCGAAGAGGGAAACAGAAAAACATAAAACCGCAGGTCTATCCACCGGTTTTATATGTTCTAATTGTGGAAATCATACAGCTTTCTATACTAACGAGGGCAAACTTAAATGTAAACGCTGTGGGACCGAACATGATCCTACTTCTCCGGTAGCACAAGAAGGGCTAGGTGTGAAAGAAAGGAAAAGAGAGTGGCCACCATCGCAGTGAGATTTACTTTTTAAGTACCATACCTTCCGGATCGATCTCGTGTAGTATCCGCTGTTCGTCTATGGTCGGAGGGGCGGACACGTTGTGGTGTTCGGGTATAACTATCTCGAAACCGCTGTGTTCTTTTATATCTTGTAAAGTTACTCCAGGATATCTTTCCAGAAGTGTCAACCGCTTGGACTCTTCGTGGAATCCGTAAACTCCCAGTTGAGTGATAACACGATATGGACCGGTGTTTTCCGGTAAACCTGCCTTTTCTCTTTCACCCGGACCATTAAGATATCCGGGAGTAGTGAGAAAATCAAGCTTCTCCACAAAACGTCTTTTGTCCTGCCTCATGAGCACGATGGTATTCCAGCACAGAGAGCCTATGTCGTTGGCCCCGCCGCTGCCCGGGAGCCTAGCCTTCGGTCTTCGATGTTCTCCTATGACCGTGGTGTTGATGTTACCATAAGGGTCCAATTGAGCCGCTCCCAAAAAACCATAATCTATGTAACCGCTCTGGGCTGCGGACATTACATCATGCATCGTAGAGGCGGATACAGCCTTGTGAAAGGTTCTAGAGTCCCCCACGGATATGGGCAATGCGGGTATCTTGGGTCCGATCCCTCCGGCCTCGAATATGATCAAAGAATCCGGTGCATGGGTTCGCTGGGCCAGCATACACGCTATCATGGGTAAACCGGTACCTACGAAGAAGGTTTTTCCGTTTTCAAGTAGATGAGAAGCAACGCAGGCCAGCAGTTCCGTAGCCGTGTATTCTTCAGCATATTCCATGTTCAATCACCTCTTAGCCAGGGGGCACTCATGGGTCTTTCGTAATTTTCGATCTCATGCAGTTTTTGTATGTTATCCGAACCACCGACGAGCTCTATGTATTCATCGTGGTCTTTCACTCCGAAGATATATTTTTCAAAGTACTTTTCAGTTCCTTCGGGAGTTTTGGATGATCTCAACCATTCGGCGATATGTTCTTCGTCGAAGAAGTACAGATAGGGCATCTCGCAGGGATGTGAACCGTAAGGTACCTCGACCACGGCGTCCACATGATAAAATGGTATGGCCGTTCGCCATGGTTTTTCACGTATGATCTCGTCGTCGATTATCTCTTCGGTTGTGATTATCAGTCTTCGTGCAGCCCGGGCCAACTGGATGTCCTCAACGGCGATACCATCGATCTGGGCGTTACCGTACTTGTCGCAGCGGTGAACGTGTATCATGGCTACGTCGGGATTGCAGGACGGTACTATGCACACAGGCCTCTTGCTGTAGGGATCCTCGACCTTCTTAGCGGAGCTGTGTTTGAATGTGTCGGTACCGAGTAAAACTCTGGAGGGAATGAAGGGTACTCCCATGGCTCCTGCGAGAAAACGCCACTGGTAGGCGGCGTTGCTTATTTCGGCAACCACCTCGCACTCTCCGGACTCCACCGCCCTTCTTGATGCCGGAGATAACCCTCTAAGCTCGTGACCGAAGGTATATGCCACCTCTACTCTGTTAACACAGCCTGCGCCTATGAGTATATCCGAATCGTGGACTGCCGTCTTACCGGCCATCGTTAGCTCTTTTATACCTTGGCGTACTATCTCGTAAATGAGCGCCATGGATACCCGTATATGGCCAAAACCGCCGGAGGCGATGAAATCTCCGTCTTTGATGTACTTGCCGACCGCTTTCTTAGGATCTATACGTTTATCTTTCAACTCTCTGGATTTATTCTTCGCCACCCATCTTCTATGCTCGTCGGGATCGTACCAACCCACTAGCTCGCCTTGGCCTTCTTCGATTATTTTCATTGAATCGCCTCTAAATATAAAGAAAGGGGTTTGGGATCGCGTTCAGCCGCTCTCATTGAAATACAGTATGTCCTTTAGAGTACCTTCTCGCTCCTGTGTCGGTCTGAAAACCGCTTCTACCGTAATACCGGTAAGATCTTGTTTCTGATCTTTAGTCTTTAGTATCCCAAGCATCGAGCTATCCGTACCTTCTATGTCTATAAGGCCGATGATCTTAGGTACTTCTAGCGGTTCGCCGAAGGTGTTTAGCATGGCGGTTGTAAACAACCTAACGGTACCTTTTGCCGGTACCTCTTTCCATTTTTCATCAGGTATCTCTACGAAGCAGTCCTCACAGTACAATCTCGGCGGACAGAAGACGGTTCCGCATTCTTCACATTCGGATGCCAAGAAAGAGTCGTTTTCCATAATATGTTTGAAGAATTTATCGCCGGCGGCTCCACTTGTGTAGAGGTAATCTGCTTGTAAATTTCCCCTAAAGTGTACAGGATCCAATGGGTTGCTCTGTTTCTCTAGATAGGTCATCACTCATCACCTCCTATGAGAGGTTTGAAGTATTTGATGTCGGTAACCGAGCCAACCCGCTCTTCTTTTGGTTTCCAAACAGCCTTTACCTTCATACCTATGCGGAGGTCTTCCGGTTTCATCTCACCGAAATAATGCATGAAGCCGTGCTTCGGCGAGGCGCCGTCTATGGATATTACCCCTACGAGTATGGGATCTTCGATAAGGTGTGCGTCCGGATCCAAGTAAGATATGGAGAACGTTTCCACGGTGCCAGTATCCTTCAGATATACCCACTCGTGTGTAGTGTCGTAGCACCAATCACAGAACATCCTGGGTGGTACGATCACACGGTCGCATTTTCTGCACGTTCTGCCGATTATCTTACCGGCCTTTAACTCTTTGAGAAATCTGCTGTTCGCAGGTCCCAAACTGAAGGCATACTGTGCTTCCGGTTCCCACCAAGTATATGTTATCTTACGTTCTCTGATATCCTTGCTCCTAACATGGGTTCCAGGTGCGTATTTCGGTTGTCCTTCTATTCTTTCTTCGCTCATTTTTATCCTCTCCTCATTACAAGAACGGTACCCATCTGCATGATGTCTCCCCAGGCCTGACCTACGCCAACCTGCGGATCGCCGGGTATCTGTCGTTTTCCCGCTTTACCGGCCAACTGCCAGTAGAGTTCGCAAACTTTCTGTCCCATGGTGGCCGCTATTGGATTGCCTACACCGAGAAGTCCTCCGGAGGGACATACGGGTAAGTCACCGTCACGTTCGGTAACTCCTTCTCTGGTAAGTATCGGTGCTTCGCCTTTGTCACATAGCAACAACCCTTCCAGATGGTGTAGTTCTTTGTATGTAAAGGGGTCGTACGGTTCTGCAAAATCGATCTCCTTTCGGGGATCGTTTATACCGGCCATCTTGTAGGCCATTTTAGCGGCGTTGGCTACGTAATCCGGGAAGTAGAGGTCTCGATTTGTCCACATGGAACTGTCGATGTTCCAGCCGACTCCGGCTACGTTTATGGGGTCGTCGGTGAACTCCTTGGCTTTTTCTTCGCTGCAGTATATGAGTGCGGATGCACCGTCACTGGGCGGGCTTATATCCAATCTGTTTACCGGCCATGCCATCATTTCCGAGTTGAGTACATCTTCCACGGTGATGTTTGCATCCGGTAACTGAGCACAGGGGTGACCTACTGCATTTCTCTTGTTCTTCACTGCAACCCTTGCGATGTCTTCTTTCTTGATATCGTATCTGGTCATGTACCTGTTCATCTCCATGGCAAAGAGCCATACAAGGTTAGGATTAAGGGGTCTGTCGAGTATAGGATCCCAGATATTTCTGAACGCTGTTTGAGGATGAGGATTACACGAACCCATCTTCTCTTCACAGACAACCATGACCATATCCGCTACACCGGAAGCTACATGCCACCAGCCTGCTATGGGTGCGAAAACGCCTGTTCCCCCGCCGTTGAATACTCGTACGTAGGGTTTGTCCTTTCCACCTGCACCGTCTAGGAGATTCTCTCCCTTCATGTGGATACCATCGAAGGCATCTGGTGCACTACCCATTACCACCATGTCAATATCCGAACGCTGGACACCGGCTTCCTCCATAGCCATCTTGCTGGCCAAGAAAGACAGTTCTTTACCCGTTTCCTTCAATCGTCTTCTAAATAACGACATCCCTCCGCCTATAACCGATACGTTTCTCATGTTTTCACCTCCGGATTTCTGCTGAAAATTGCTACTGCGCCGGTACCAGACGGTATACCACGCCAGGACTGGGCCAAGCCGGTTTCTGCATCGGTAACCTGTCTTTTCCCTGCCAATCCTCTAAGTTGTGTTATTATCTCAAGAGAGCGCTGCAGTCCGGTTGCCTCCAGGCAGTTGCCTACACCCATGGAACCACCGGATAAGTTTGTTGGAAGCGAGCCGTCTTTGTACAATTCTCCTTCTTCGAGTAATTGTGCGGCCTCACCCGGCCCCGCAAGCCCTAATGCCTCTATGTGCTGTAATTCTTTGTAAGAGAATCGGTCGTCCACTTCAACAACGTCAAGGGCTTTCTTGGGGTCCTTTAACTTAGCCATTTTGGTGGCCATATTAACCGCCTGCCTTGCGTAGCCGGCATCCATACCCCTGGTTGATAACCAAGGTGTTTCCGAACTGTATCCGAATCCGTTCAAGTATATCGGTTCGATACCGAGTTTCTTTGCGACACTTTCCTCGGCAAGAACGAAACATATTGCTCCATCTACCAGAGGACTTATATCTAATCTTTTCAAGGGATTGAAAAGATATTCGGATGACATAACATCTTCCGATGATAGATCCGCTTGGTTTATTGCATAGGGATTGAGGAAGGCATTTTTCTTGTTCTTCACTGCAACCGAAGCACACTGTTCCTCAGTCACCTTTGCACTTCTCAGATAGTGCTGCATCTCCAGGCCTGCGAGGAAATAAGGATGTACCCTCTCCTTTTCGTCGGTACTACCTACCAGCGGCTTGGGATTGTTATCCGGATAAGACGGCGAGCCTGCGTACCTTTCCCTTTCAACCGGGCCGGATACGGGTTTTTCGAATAACGGGTCCATAGCATGTAAAACCACATCTCCGTAGGTAAGTAGATCTGAGACCTTGCTGTGGGCCTCCACTGCTACTGTATCCATCAATCCCGTCATTATCTGCATATATGCATTGGCCATGCCCTGGATTCCATCACCGCAGACTGTACAGCATGGTCTTAGTGTAGCTCCGATCTGGTCCGGGACGAACTCGTCGAAGATACCGAATCCTTCCCAGTAATCTTCTGCACATGTTATGAAGCTGTCAACGTCTTTCCTCGGGTTTATTCCTGCATCGAAGTACGCTTTCTTACATGCATCGTACATGAATTCCTTCCAGCTCACGTCAGGGGTCATAGAGTTGAAGTTGGTGTGGCCTACTCCAACTATACATACCTTTCTATTCATATCTCCATCACCTTTTCTTTCATATATCTCATATTATATCTCCATTGCACCCGGACACACATATATGTACAATATATGTACATGTTCCCGGGTCATCCCCATAAGATTGGGGAAAAGGACATAGCAAAGATGATTAATAAGCTTTTTGAATCATATCGTCGATCGAAGTAAATTTATCATCAATAGAAACAAAATCCAGATCTAGATACGGACATTTGTCGTGATAATGGTCGGCTGTTACGATCGCACATAACCTTTATATCCCCCTCCAATCTCAACCCGATTGGTATCATGCCTCAAAAGATTCATATCGAGATCGATCGGGAGCTATGTACGGGATGCGGCATTTGCATCAGATTCTGTCCTAAGGACGTTCTGGGGGAATCGGGAACGCTTAACCAATATGGTAACTTTTATACGGAAGTGAAAAAACTCGAAGAATGTATCGTTTGCAGACAGTGTGAGTTGTACTGTCCTGATTTTGCTATAAGTGTAGAGGTGAAAGAATGAGATCTCCGGGAGTATATTTTCAGGAAGGTAATCTAGCATGTGCGGAAGGAGCAATGGCCGCCGGCCTCGGATTCTTCGCGGGATATCCCATCACTCCGGCTTCGGAAGTGATGCATCATCTGGCAAGAACGCTACCGGCGACAGGCGGGCGTTTCATACAGATGGAAGACGAAATTGGAAGCATGGCGGCTATAACTGGGGCATCTTGGACCGGACTTAAATCCATGACATCCACCAGCGGCCCAGGATTCTCTCTGATGATGGAGAATCTTGGATATGCATATATGACAGAAACTCCGTGTGTGATCGTGAACGTGCAGCGGGCCGGACCATCCACCGGACAGGCTACGAAACCTGGAACGGGAGATGTGATGCAGTCGCGCTTCGGCAGCCACGGCGATTACGAAATGATAGCGCTTTCGCCGAACTCAGTCCAGGAGATGTTCGATTTTACGGTAAGAGCCTTCAACCTTGCCGAAAGGTACCGCACACCAGTGGTTCTTCTAGCCGATGCGGGCATCGGACATATGAGAGAAAAATTCACCATACCGGAGGATATCGAAATAGTTGAAAGAAAGAAACCGAAAGAAGGCGATCGAGAGTTCTTCCACACCGATGAAAAAGATCACGTACCGCCCATGCCGTCCTTCGGCGAGGGACGTGAATTACTGGTTACCGGTTCCACACATCGCGGAGACGGTACCCGGGACACTGCGGGTTACGATACTCAAGACAAACTGGTACGCCGCCTGAAGGCGAAGATAGACGATAATCAACAAGACATCATAGATTGGGAGGAAGATTCAGTCGAAGACGCCGAACTGGTGGTGGTTTCATACGGTTCGATGTCACGACCGGCGCGAGGAGCGGTAAAAAGGGCACGAAAAGACGGCCTGAATGTTGGATTCTTCCGGCCTAAAGTGATGTGGCCCAGTCCCGAAGAACGATTGAAGGAGATCGGTAAAAATTCAAAGATACTTCTTGCGGAGCTATCACTTCGGGGCTATCGTATGGAAGTGGAAAGATGCGTCGGGAGTGAAAAGATGCATGTTTATGATAGACTCAACTCTTTACCGACCATCGATATGATATACACTAAGATAAAGGAGGTGATGGGATGATCACCGGAAAAGAGCTCAGGGAAAAATACATACGAAATCAACCGACCGCCTTCTGTCCCGGATGCGGAGACGGTATGGTGTTAAATGGTATGTCTAGAGCCGTGGAAAATCTCGGGATCGAACGTAAGGATATCGTAGCCGTAAGTGGTATAGGATGTGCCGCCTGGGTTGTATCTCCCTACTGGCGCGTTGATACATTACACACAACCCACGGTAGGGCTATTCCCCACGCCATCGGTGTAAAGGTGGGAAACAAAGATCTGAATGTAGTTGTCGTTTCCGGAGACGGCGACTGTGTAGGTATCGGTGGTAACCATCTGATACACGCATGTAGAAATAATATAGATTTAACTGTGATCATGATAAATAACGGATTATACGCCATGACCGGCGGACAGGTAGCCCCCACTACGGAGCACGGAGAAAAGACTATCACAACACCATACGGTAATCCCTCACAGGGGATGGATGTGGCGGAGCTAGTCAAGGCTGCCGGGGCTTCACATGTGGCTCGCTGGACTACATATCATATGAGGGAATTGACAAAAGAGGTCGAGTATGCCCTGGAGAAAAAAGGTCTATCCTTCATCGAAGTGATCACCCAATGTCCCACTCGGACCGGAAAAAAAGACAATCTGTCTACTCTTGAAATGCTAGAATGGTACAAGAACAATACCAGTAAGAATCCGGAAGATGGAAAGATAACCGTTGGAAGATCCGTTGATAAAGAGCGTCCGGAGATGGCGGATGTGATATATGAACAGATCATTTCAGCAGGGGGGACATTGAAATGATAAAGATCCGTGTTGGCGGTTGGGCAGGTCAAGGAACTGTACTAGCCGGCGTAGTACTCGGCGATGCTCTCGCTATAGGACAGGGATACGATGTTGTTCAGACCCGTTCATACTCCGCAGCGGTCAGAAGCGGGATATCATACTCGGATATCATCGCAGATAAGGAAAGAGTTGATGAACTGGCTATAGACGTACCGGATTACATGATAATCCAGTATCAAAAGACGTTGGATGCATGGATACCCATGGTAAAGAAATGCGGTTGCCTCATCGTAGACTCAAACCAGGTACACGATGTACCGGAGACTAACAAGCTCATAAGTATCCCAGCTAGTGAGATAGCAAAGGATATCGGTAATGCAAAGGCGGCTAATATGGTACTCTTAGGCGCACTCTCCAATCTATTACCAGAACTGGACTATGATGCGGTTAAAAGGGCCGTTGTAAAAACAGTACCAAAGCGCTACGAAGAGAACAATCTCGAGGCTCTAGAGGCAGGGTATGATTTTGTAGCCAAACTGTGAACTACACCGCCCCAAGTGACGTTGCTTCCTACGAGTACAATGCCTGTTCTTGTATGGCAATGCCTGTTTGTCGTAGATTATCAACAAAACGTTGATAGGCTGTCCACAAGCCATTCT
>SKVC01000007.1 GCA_007129655.1 Thermoplasmata archaeon | reverse complement strand
CATACAGAGAAAGATCACTGCGCTTTCTGACATCAAATACATCGTTCGAAAGGATATAGAAGATCTAGATCTTGAGAACGAACGTAGAAGGATAGCCGACCGTATTCTAGAATTACTGTACGGATTGAGCGCAGAAACACCCATACTATTGCTCTTAGAGGATCTTCAATGGGCAGATGAATCATCACTGTTCGTATTCGATTATATATCACGTAATGTCAATAACAAAAGGATACTGACCATGTGTACCAGGCGTCCCAAGGAAAATGAGATAGCCGATAAAACGATCGATGGACTGAAAGAAGATAGAAACCTGGAAGAGATGATGTTGAGTCGTCTGTCATCGGAAGAGGTGGGGGAATTGATGGATGTACTATTCGTACCCAACGAATTTCCCGAAGAGCTCGGAGTTCGTCTTTCTAAAGAATGCGAGGGAAACCCGTTTTTCGTTATCGAGATGTTAAAACAGATGGAACAGGAGGGAAACATCGGAAAAAAAGAAGATATCTACAAGCTGATGACCGATACGTACAGTATCCCGACCAGCGTCGAAGAAGTTGTTTATCGACGTCTCGAACTACTGGATCCAGATTCGCTTACCCTGATCGAATACGCTTCCTGCGAAGGCGGCGAGATAGATGCAAGGATACCTGAATGGTTCGATAGGAATACGGAGCACGAATATTCCATGCAATCACTGATGGATTCCGGGATACTTGTGTCTATGGATGAACACTATAGCTTCAGTCACGCGATCTTTAGAGATGTTATATACAACAGTCTGTCCAGATGGTGGAAGAATTCATATCACCATATTCTTGGGGAGTTCTATGAATATAATTATAAAGACAGACTGCCCGAGGTATACTACGATCTCGCTAGGCATTTTTCCAATACTAATGATCATGGCAAAGCTTTTGATTATTCATTCAAGGCCGGTGAGAAGGCTGAAATATCCCTGGCACCCGAACAGGCAATCAATTTCTACGAAAACTCTCTATACGCTCTGAATAATATACGAGTTAAAGAAGATAAGACCGAAAATCGTTGTGAACTTTTCGTTAGAATAGGTGATATGAGAGGTCTGCTGGGAGATTTCGATGAATCGTTAGAATATTACAATAAAGGATTAGAGCTTGCGAATACCGATGAAGTAAAGGCCGCATTACATCGAAAGCTCGGCCATGTATTCATGACCACCGGAGATTATGAAAGAAGCATAGAGGAATGCGACATCGGACTCGATTTATTGGAAACCGAAGATCCGGAAGTCGTCAAGCTTAACCGTGTCAAAGGAAGAACATACATGAGAACCGGAGATTACGACGATGCCATGGAGCTTCTTAACCAAGCATTTGAGATAGCAGTTCAGAACGGTGACGACGAAGAGATAGCCGAGATAAGCCACAACCAAGGGACGGTAGAGTGGTATAGAGGAGAATACGATAAAGCACTTGAACATCTTGAATATTCGTTAGAATTGCGTAAGAAGATGAACGACCCCAGGGGTAAGGCTCGGGCGGCTACGAACATAGGTATCGTGTACTATTCAAGGGGAGATATGAAAAAAGCATTGGAATACTACGAGGAATCCCTCGGGGCGTTCAAAAAGATAGGTGACAAGTTAAACCTTGCTTCTGTATATGGCAATATGGGCATGGCATACTTCAAACTGGGTGAACTAGATCGGGCAGCAGAATTCTTCGAGATCTGTCTCGAGCTGTTCGAAAGGGTAGGGGACAAGGGCAGTATCGCTACTTCGTTGAATAATCTGGGGTTAGTACAGCAGGATATGGGGGATACGGATAAGGCGTTGGAATACCATAAACATAGTTTACGGATCAGGGAAGATATCGGTGATAAACAGGGTACGGCCATGTCACTTCACAATATAGGTAAAGTGTATTCCGATATCGATGAAATGGATAAGACGATAAACCATATGACCCAAGCACTTGACATATCCATGGAGATAGAGGAACAGTATCTCTCGGCTGAGATACTGTGCAGCATATCTGAAACATATATAATAATGGAGGACACGGAAAACGCTTTAAAGAGCGCAAAAAAAGCCCTGAAAATTTCGGTAGATATAGAAAGCGATATTCTCGAGGGACAAAGTCGACGAACATTAGGCGGAGTATATCGCGAAACGAAAAGATGGGACAGTGCACAACAAGAGTTCGACAAAGCGAAATCCATATTGGAAAAAGGAGATGAGAAAAAAGAACTTGCTTCCCTCTTTTATGAATACGGAGTTCTATGGAAAGCGATGGGAGAGGTTGATAAAGCTAAAAAATACCTAAAAAAGGCTCTGGAGATACAAGAAGAGCTGAACCTGAAAAAGGACATGGATTTAACACGAAACATGATTGTTAGTATCGGCTAATAATACTGTATTTTTAGTAGTCAACTGTCCAATATAATGCGTAGTTAGCGCCGTTATATATCATGTACGCTTTTCCCGGTTTGAAGATAAAATTCCCAGGATCGTAGTTATAGGCCATATTGTAAGTTTCATTCTCGTCGAAATAACCTATTTTCGTTACC
Source organism: Thermoplasmata archaeon (assembly GCA_007129655.1). Lineage (GTDB taxonomy): Archaea > Thermoplasmatota > Thermoplasmata > Halarchaeoplasmatales > Halarchaeoplasmataceae > Haladaptatiplasma. Next base: position 3,816 of record SKVC01000007.1, on the reverse strand, counting down.
TCGATCGTCGGCAGTCCGCCGCCTGCCACAGAATTCTCAGAACTCGGGTACCCTACCATGTTCCAGCCCGGATACAGCGTGATCGTCGTATTGACCGGTTCCAACCCGATGACGGTCAAGGTGGCGTTCCCTGTCATCCGTATCCAGATACCCATGGTGTTATCTATATTCGTCAAGCGGTTGAAGTGTGCCGCTCTACCCGGGATGTAGCTTTGCCATTGGTCTGTGGAGGTATCGTAGTACATCACCCTGTCGTAACTACCATTTATGCCATAAGTAGGGTGATTCAAAACGGCTTCTATATCCGTATCATCCGGAATCAAACTTAATGATATAAATACCCAATTGTCTGATTCGTTGGTCGTGGATAGTGTAATGTTTTTCATGGTATACGGAACAGCGGAATCGGAATTACCTGCAGGACCTATACCCACACTATTTCTGGCTCTGATATAATAGATATATTCAACACCATTGGTTACCGAATTATCGGTAAAGGATGTAGTAGGTGCATCTACGTATGAGTAATATGAACCGTCTCGATATATCCAGTACTCGGTGATCGAACTTCCACCATCGCTAGCGGGTGGATCCCAATCCAAATATATGCAATCTAATCCATCTTCAGCAGTTAAATTCACTGGTTCTGAGGCTACACCTATGGACATGTTGGATGCTTGATTACTCGGCGGACCTTCACCGGCATCATTCATTGCTGTTACATAGTAGGTGTATTCCACACCATTGACCGTTGTGTTATCAGAGTAATCCTGTTGGGTTGCGCCAACATGGTCGTGATACGTGAAGCCCCCTGTGGTTGTATTGCGGTAAATTACATAATATGTGAGAGGTATTCCTCCATCATCTAAGGGTGGTTCCCAGTCGAGATATATATGATTGATATCTGTGTATGCCGTAAGGTTTCTCGGTTCGGACGGCAGATCCGCGGAGTTCGTTGGGAATACACCTCCACTCCCACTGCTACCAAAGGGTGTGATCGTTCCGCCGCCTATACTCATGATGTTGTTGTTAGAAGAAACCTTTGGCTCTTCTTCCTTATCGCCTAGTCCTCCCCCGTATCCCCACACTGGACCGTTAACAGGAGCGTCCAGCGTACGGAAATTCACACGGACCATGAACTCGTATCCCGTATCATGTTCCAGATCTTCAGCCAAGAAGTATTGCGAACCCGTGTTGATTTTATTCGGGTCCATTTCACTATTGGTCGGGAGTAGAGGCTCATCTAACTTCTCCATGTTGTTCGGGTCTACCTTCGAATTACCGATATATTTCCATTCTTTGTCCTTTTCCTGTCTTATGAAGACCGCATAGCTCTGGTGTAAATCATATGTTCCTCTGGATGTTTGTTCATCTTCTATCGTACTGCTGGTGTACTTGAAATTAGGTATAGAAATGTTGATCCAGGTAGGCCCAATAGCTTCTCCTTCTTTGACATACGGATTTACCTCCGGTTTCGGTATGGGTTCGTACTTTACAACGTGTTCATCCTGGGTTAAAGGCGTGTACTTATATTCGGCTATATAGTTCGATGCCCAGGTATAATTTATGTGTCCCAGCTCTTTGTCGTAATGCTGATATTCACCCAAGAATATTATGTTATTACCGAGGTCCGGAAGCGAAGACCATGCATGCGGTAATTTTTCTACGGGAGTTGCATCCCAATAAAATTCCGTTCCCTTTCCCTCGTCCTCATTTACCTTCCCATCGTTTATGGCATCATCCGCTCCCCGAGGACTCACATTAGGATCATTGATGTCGATTGCAGTGATGTTACCAGAGTAGACGCCTTCACCACGGTTCCATACCGCAATTCCATCATGGCTGTCATAAGCGTGACCTTGGAGATAAAGTGCTACCGGTTCTCCCACTGTCCCGTTAGGTACCACTGTAACAAGTAAAAGCAGTACCACTATGCATACAGCGATCTTTTTCATCATAACCATTTTGAGTATGAAAGTGATAGTATTTATTCTTTATGCGTATTTAATAATAGCCCGTCAATTCATATCTCGTCTATCAGGTACTTTCCCTTCTCCATCACCATAGTATCGTCGAACCAGATATCGCAGTGGCGGATGATCATGTCCACGTGCTCGGGGCAACTCCAGCCGGCGAAGGTCATGGCATCGTTAGGGTCGCCGAAGGCTATGTGTGCGCTGGGATATTTTTCGTCCATCAACATGTTGCCGATAAGACCATCGATGAAGAGATTCGTACCGATACCCAGCTCGCCAAGGTTACGGGAACACGGGTTCTGATCGACGTACTCCTCAAATTCTTTCTTTAATTTTTTATTACCGCATTCAATGTCAACCAGCCTTGCGGGATCTTCACCTGTAATTTTCAGTGTAACCGGGTTTTCTTCTACCTCGGCTAGAGAATATTCTTTATCAAAATAATCGCCTATGGTGCCATCGATCACAGCAGTACCCTCAGCGGCATATGGCGTAGTAAATATTTCACCATCCGGGAGGTTGTGCCAATTACCGATGCCCCGTATGATGCCCGTAGAAGGTATCCACTTGTACTTACCAACCTTACATATCAGATCCGTACCCTTTTCGGAAGTGATCCTGACTTCATCAGCAGATACAGCCAGGGAATGTATCTTATTGGTGAACTTTTCGATCTCGACGTAATCGCCGGTTAGCGCTCTCTTTACGATTTCATCGGTTATACTGACCATATGCGCATGTCTTCCACCATTTATTGCAGCTTTAAAGAAGGGCATCCTGACTGTTTCTAACTCTCCCTTATATGAGCTCGCAGTCCAAAAAGTAGCTGTAGATGCATTGGCGGTCTCTAGTATTGCATCAGGTAGTTGTCCAAGAGGTCTTTTTCCATATATGTCAAGGTTAAAAAATCTTATATGTTGTGTATAGTCCCTGATGGTATCCCTTAAAGCTTTACCTACGGATAAACTATCTTCATCGCAGACTATCAATACCTTATCTTCTTCGGAAACTCCCATGCACGTTTCGACAGCATTCCGACATCCTTTTTCGAGATTCATGTTAATACCTTAGTGAGTTTTTTGAAGAGGTTTTTTGATAAGAAAAAAGGAGTGAGGGTGATTATCGCAAATTCTAATCTAGTAATTCCATCGTTCTTTCTATACATAATACCAATGATCTGTCATTAGCAATCTTCTTGGCCCTTTGGAGGCATTCCATAAAGGAATCCTTGTACGGATACTTTGATTCGTCGTTTGGGTTTATCTGCCCGGCAACGGTATCATGATCCAGCATTTATATGTCCCCTTAAGTGACACTTTATACACTTGCATATTGATACATGTGTGCAAACAATATAAACCTTTGGGTGAAGCAGTCACAATAATATCGTAAATTATATCTAATACCAGTAGTTTATATGATACATATGCCCCTTATTCGACCATTCAAAGCTACAGATATCGAATCCGTGGTACACATTTCGAATATATCACTCAACGAGGATTACGACACAAATATATATTTTTCCATATCTGAATCATGGAATGGTATATTTTTAGTAGCGATTGAAAATGGGGTTATAGTGGGTTTTATAAATGGTCTCGTAGAAGATGCTGATACATCTCGCATTTTAATGTTAGCGGTACATCCTGAATATAGAAAAAAAAGCATAGGTAATTCTCTTCTCGACAGTTTTATTTCAGTATCTATTTCAGTAGGTGTCGACAAAGTCATGCTTGAAGTTCGACCATCTAACTTGAGCGCTAGAAGATTCTATATAAATAGAAAATTTAGACCAGTGGAAAGAGTTGACGACTTCTATGTAAATGGCGAGAGTTGT
>SKVC01000109.1 GCA_007129655.1 Thermoplasmata archaeon | reverse complement strand
TCTCCATGAAATTTTCTTTTGCTCTTTCCGAAGTAACAAGGTCCACTTTGTTCTGTACTATAATTATATTTTTAACGTCAGAAATTTCAAGACCCATAAGATGTTCCTGAGTCTGCGGTTGCGGACACTTTTCATTAGCGGCTATCAACAATATAGCGCCGTTCATCATGGATGCACCGGAAAGCATGGTGGCCATGAGAGTTTCGTGTCCCGGGGAGTCTACAAAGGACACAGGTCTTAGCAATTCAGTTTCCCCACCACAATAGGTACATTTTTCATGGGTAGAATAAGCCTGGCTTCCTTCGCATTCTGAACATTTGTAGAATGTGGTGTCGGCGTACCCCAATCTGATGCTGATACCCCTCTTTGTTTCCTCCGAATGCCTATCGGTCCACTCGCCACTCAGCGCCTTGGTAAGTGTTGTCTTACCATGGTCAACGTGACCTACGAGTCCTATATTGATCTCAGGTTGATAAGGAACCTTCATTCGTTGTCTCCCTCTTCCTTTTCAAGTAATTCCGGAATCTTTCCAGGCCCGTATTCTATTATCTTCATATTCAACTGAGATATATCTTGTGAAATAGTATTTCCACGCACCATCTTCTTACGCTTTGTCCTGTTGGGCGTTGGTTTGAATCCGATACCACTTTTGCCTAGTATCTTTTTTCTACCTGGTCCGGGTATACCCTTTTTCATGGGTACTCCGTCTTTGTCGCTTCCACCCATGATCACTAATTTGTAACCGGGAAGATTTACAAAAATCCCATCTATTTCATCTCCCACTCTTAGACCTACTAGTCGTGCAAAGTGAGTTTTCTCTACCTCTGTTTGGTAGCTTTTCCCTTCTTTAGGGTCTGCAATTACAACTTGAAGTTCTGCCATTTGAATACACCTTTTTCTATGATGAAGTGGATTAGAGGCACTAATATAAAACTTTGGTGCTTCATAATGATAAAATCTAGATGATTTGTCTTACTTTAGATTCTCCATCGCTCTTCTGCACCAAATATTCAACGTCTGCTAGATTAACTATCTCGTTTTCGTGGGAAACGATCACTATCTGGTCCGCAGTGACCTTTTCCATCACATCCTTCAACCTGGTCAATTGTTCTCGGCTGAAGCCAGTGGTCGGTTCGTCCAATACGAGTAAATTACTGTGGAGTCCAAGTTCCTTCTTGATCATGGTATTGAAAGCCAGTCTATAAGCTAATGCCACGGAAGTCCTCTCGCCGCCGCTGATGTCGTCCACTGATGTAACATTATTATGAACGGTGATAACCGGTGCGAAATCTTCGTCAAGACTTGCGTTGATATCTGGATCATCCAGTATTTCGTCAAACCAAGCCCGGAAGTAAGACTCAAAATCAACGTTCAGCTGTGCCATACGATGCTCCTCAATAGCTCGTATGCACTCCTTAAAATCGTTATTTAACCACGTTTTCAGGTACCCAAGTTCGTTAGCTCGCTTTTTTGATTTTTTCATCTCCTCCAATTTATTTTTCAAAGTATAGATATCGTTCTCCAACCTTTCTATGGTTTTCTTTATCGAATTGAGCTTTTCCTTCAACGTACTGGTTTCCCTTATCAACACTTCATGTTCCTTTTTCAACTTTTGATACTCTTCCTCGGAAAACTCTTCTTCCAACTCTTTCAGTTTAACTTGAATTTTCTTCAGCATCTCCTCCGTTTCCCGCAGCCTTTCTTCCTTGTCTTTCTTTTTCTGCAGTAAATTATCTTTCTGTCCGATTTTCTCTTCCAGCTGGATCTTTTTGTCCCTGTATTTACGCAGCTCCTTACGTAGACTCTCAAGTTCTTTTAAATCTTCCTTGGTATGCTCGAATTTATCCATAGATGTCTTGAGTTCTTTCATATCTTTCTCCAACTCATCAACACTCTTCTCGGTGTCCTGTATTTTAGCGGTTTCCTTCTCCAATCTTTTAACATCCTTTACTCTGTATCCCAGCTTTCTTTCCAAACCCTCTTTCTCTTCTATCTCTTTACGTACTGTTCTGAGTTCTTTAGTTAATTTGTCAAGAGCGTTATTGTAATCCGACAATCTTTCTTCGGTTTCCCCTTTGGATTTACGGAGTTCCTTCAGCATACTCTCTATGTGCTCTTGACTTAGAGATTGCTTACATTTTGGACACTCTCCTTCCCCCTCAAGGCTGCTCATCTCCCTTATCTCATCCTCGACAACAGCTAAATCCTTCTTAGCCGCCTTTATATCGCCCTTTAGCTCAGTTATCTCTGCTTGTAATTTGTCTTTATTTTTGACCAGCTTATCCATATCTTTTGTTTCTTCTTTTAATTCCTCTATTTCTTTCTTTAACTCTTCCAGTCTCTTAACTTGTTCCTTCAGATTTGCCAATCTTACCGTCAAATTATCATACTCGACACCTAGCCTTTCCAGCTTACTTTCCAGTGTCGTTCGTTCCTCAATTTCTTTACGTACCTTTTTTACCTCTTTCCTTACCTCTTCGAACTCGTTGTAGTACTTTTTGATACTGTCAAGCTCCGATTCTCCCTCTTTTATCTCTTTTAATTCCTTTTCTATATCTACTATATTCTCCTTCAAAGAACCGGCCAAACTTTTATGACGTTCCCTGCTGGATATTGCCTTTTGCCTTTCATCCTTCAATTTTCCCATCTTCTCCATCTCTACGGAGCTTTTTTCCAGCTCTTTCTTCCTTTCATCTAGTATCGTTTTTACTTTCTCCAGTTGCTCACCGTTTTCTTCCAATTCTTTCTTTTTTTCTTCCAATCTCGCCTGGTCTTCCCCGATCCTTTCCGCTCTAGTCTCCAATCGGGTTATTTCAGTTTCCATCCCTCTCTTGATTACTGATATATTGTCTATCGCTCTCTTGTATTCCTCAACATTGAATATCTTGCGTACTGCCTGGAGTCTTTCTTCGTCTCTCATGGAAAGTATAGCATTCATCTGTTCCTGGGGAGTGAATATGCTCATGTGGAATGTCTCTACCTTTCCCCTGCTCTTTTCACGCAATTTAAGGAGCTCCAGTATCCGTTCTCTCATCTCCTCGGGACTGAGTTCTGTTGTTGTACCATCGTAAACAAGATGAGATCTATGCGGTTTCATCCCGTTACTGGTTCTCTTTATACTCCTGTAGGCTGTGTAATCCTTACCATCCACATTGAATTCCAATTCCACTGCGGCTCTCTCTGCGTTATGCCGGGTTATCTTATCGTAGAATCCCTGATTGATCGCACCAAAGAGTACGAATTCCAGACCCAACAGTATAGACGATTTACCGGAGCCGATATCTCCCTGGAATAGCAGTATACCACTGTCGAAATCGATGGACTCTTCCACATAGCTCCGGATATTCTCCAGCTTCATCCTCTTCAGCATCATTTGGGATCGCCTCCGAAATCGACCAAAGATACCTGCCCGGGCTTTCCACTCCCTTTCTTCGACTTAGGAGTTTCCAGTTCATTTATCAGTGCCCAGGTATTGTCCCACAATCGCCCTTCGTAATCGTCCTTTCTTTCACCATCTACCTGTTCAGCCTTCAATATACCAAGCAACTCTTCGGCAAAGCGAATATCCACACCTTCCGGAGTACCGTACTCTTCCAACAAACCTTCCTCGATCTTCTCGGTACTTTCTTCGTTTATCTTGATCCGTTCCAGATTTTTACCGGTTAGCTGCCGCCTGTTTATGGATACCGTCTTCGCACCGCTTTCTTCCAGCCTTCCCCTTATGGCGCTGAAATCGATATTCTCCGGAGCACCTTCCTTTAGCTCTCCGTGTATTTTTAGTAGAAATATATCTTCATCTACCGCCTGTTCGCTGAGCTCCTGCAGAAGCTCATCGAGTTCACCGACCTTCAACCCGTCGGCGTCAACATCCTCTCGCCGTATACTGCACACATCCAACTGAACATATTCCGGTTCCCATTCATCCACGATGTAGAAACCTCTTTCCGTCTCCTTTTCAAGATCTGTATATGACGAACCGAAAGTTGCCCCAGTGTACAATACAGGCGCTCCGTTCTTTGTAGCTTCTAGTCTTCTGTGTATATGCCCACCGGCATAGTACCTGTAGCCTTCCGGAAGTGCCGATATAGGTACCGTTTCCGATTCGTGTATATCCGCCGGCTTCATCTCGGCTACCGGCGTGTGGAACACGAAGATGGCATCTCCCTTGGGTTTCTTAAAATCCAAAGAAAGATAGTAACTTGCATCCATGCGGTTTTTTCTACCACTGAGTCCGGCTATCTCCACTCCCGTAGGGTCCTCCACATGCTCCAGGGCACCTTCTTCATCAAGATACTGAACCACTTTTTTGAACACCTCCGCACTCTCAAGAACATCGATGAGCGACGCCTTGGCGATATTGAAATCATGCGAGCCGTAGACCGCGTATATCCTGATGTCATGATTCCTGGCGTCGATCATGGCCTTCACGGCTCTATTGACCACCTCCATATCAGGATGTGGATTGTGGAATAGGTCTCCCGCTATGATTATAAAATCAACTTTCCGTTCGATGCATATCCGCACTGCCTCCTCGAAGGCCTTAAGATTGTATTCCCTCAAGGCCGGATTACGCCCGAAAGCGCCAAGATGACAGTCGGCTATGTGTGCGAATCTTACCATGATTTCACCCGAAGAACTCCAGCTTGGTCTTCTTGCCTCCTTCTTTCTCTACAACATCGTCGAACAGGTCTATCTTAATGGGTACTGCGAACTTGGTAAAAATACTGCTGACTATTGCCTCGCCCTTGTCGAGACTGGCTATGTTCTTGCCGTCCTTGGACAGATCCTGTGCGGCACTGCCTATTATCGCATCGCGCTCGCTCTTCATCTCGTTACCCAGTATGATCTTCGTGTTCATGTTGGCCAGTATCTCACGTGGTATCATGCTGGAAAGCTGAGTGATAGCTATCAAACCGACTCTGAACTTTCTTCCCTCTCTGGCTATGGTGTGGAATACATTCCTTCCACCCCGTTCCCCAAGCACCCTCGGTGCTTCCTCGATCACTATTCCGATGGACGGCTTATCGTCGAGATTGCCGAATTCCTTATGCTTCTTGTACCGTCTGAATATCTCGTGGGTGATCATCCCAGCGATCAACAATTCCTTGTCACCGGCCATGGAACTGGTGTCCAGGATCACTTTTTTACCTTCTTCCATGGCATCTGCGATGTCGTTCACAATGTCGTTGTTGGTCTGAGTAACGAATATATTACCTCTTGTGCGTACCTCTCCACCCACCATATTAATGTCCAATGCCAGCCGAAGCTTGCGCTGTAGAACCTCCAGTGTTATGCTCTGGATTCCGTGATTGTTCTCTTCCGGATCCGTAGTCAACAGTGCATCCAACCAGTCATCGTAATGATGATTATAGAATACGTACATGGCCTGACTCTGTGCATCTGTAACCTCGATTATTCCTCTGAGATTCCATGGCTTCAGTAGCGAGATATTCACCCTCAGACTGTAACCACCTTTAGGTGGATTCGGCGAATAATACAGTACCTTTTCTCTTGCCTCCGGATGGTCCTTTATACCGATCTCGTTCCGTCCGAAGTATTCATCATGTGGATCTATGACCAGTATACCGCACCATTCCTTGGGAACCATGTCCCACAACATCACCTTAACCAGATTACTCTTACCACGTCCAGTGGTGGCCGGGATCAATATATGATGTGACAATGCCTCCCTTCCGTCGATATTCACCGGTACATCAAGAACGGTACTGCCGCTGCGAACCTTACCCAGATATAGGCTGTTTTCCGGCTTCTCCATGAAGTTAAAATCATCCGTGTTCACCCGGTTCACAGTACCGAAAAATCCCGGTAGTCTTTTCGGTATCCTGGCGACACCGTTCTTCACATGTACCAAAGGCTTCGCCTTTGCCGTGACGAAATTCCGTATCTCTTCCTCCATGAGCACCGTTTCTTCGTAGCCCTCCAACTGCATACCGCTCATCCTTGCCAGATCCGTAGCTTCCAGTAACGTTCCGTATGCTAGATCGTACACCTGCAGTATAATATCATCTATCGACAGCAAGTCTCCTATCTCGATGATCTGACCGCTTTTCTGTCTAACGACGAGTTCGCCGTATTCACCGCCTATTATCTGTCCTAATACCATCTTTATCACCTAAATATTGCTCAATATATCGTGGGCATTCAGGGAGTTTATCCTGTAACGCATGGAATCTCCCATGGCCCCCATCCCCACGGTTTTCAGATATTCAACTTCTTCATCCGTTACCCGTGCTCTTTTATCCGCATCCACCAGTCCGTAGGGATATCCCAAAAATATGGGGTCCCGTGCCTGGAGTGCCAGTTCTCCCAGTACATCCTGCCGGGAAAACTTCTGTTCTCTGTAAAATTCAGTCCTGAATACGTAATCCGACGACGGATGATACTTCACCAC
>SKVC01000137.1 GCA_007129655.1 Thermoplasmata archaeon | reverse complement strand
GCCTGGGTCAATAACGTCAAAAGACCAGTTATGGCGGATGGCTCATTCGATCATACCTTAATACTCTCTGAAGGAGAGAATGATATTCAAGTAAAGATATCGGATGAGGCAGGTAATCTATTCTGGAGGAATCGTACCATAATCAAGGATACGATACCACCTGAGGTAGCCTGGGACTACGAACTCGATGGTAACAGTGCTATAGTAAGTGGGGAAGTCAACGAAGCCGGCTCACGAGTATTCATCAACGGCAGACCGGCTAGACTAACGAACAATCGCTTCGAAGAGGAAGTAGAGTTACGTGCTAACGCCATGAATGAGATATCTGTAGTTGCAGAGGATTCAGCGGGAAATAATGCAGAATCCAAACGCTACATCGATCTTGGAGCGGAGGCTACCGACGATACGATGACGATGCTCTTCGCAGCCGTTGCAATGGTATTACTACTCCTCATCGGTTTATTAATTGGATACAAGGTCATGCCTAGTGCATTCGGCTCAAAAGAATCACCGGCTAAAGAGGAATACTACGAGGAAACCGAAGAGATGGAAGAGGAATACGACGAAGAATACGACGAAGAAATCGAAGAAGAATACGACGAAGAATTCGAAGAAGGTGAGATCGAGCCGGAACCCGAAGAAGAAGTTGAGGAAGAAATACTCGATGAATTCGATGAAGAGGAAGAGCTCGATGAAGAGATCGTAGAAGAACTCGTAGGAGAACCGGAAGAAGATTTGGACGAGGACGACATAGTAGACGATATCTTCGGTTGATCGTATCTACCAGAAACCCCTTTCTTTTTTATTTTTGAACGGATGTGAAAAAATACAAAGTAAGCAGAATCTATGATTCCAGCGAATCGGTTCAGATTGTGCGGCATTTTTTACTTTATTTTTTTAATGCCTAGCTCGAATGCCGTAACCGGATATTCCAATTCAAAATTGGTCAATACCTGAGGGTGAATCTCTCCGAAGAACCCTATTTCCTCCTCATCCTTTATAATAGATGCACAACGTCCGCTGATGAAACTATCATGTCTCTTGTCTTCTAAATAATGGTCGATACCCAGAACGTCCAACAAACCATCTATTATGGATTTCATCTCTGTGAAACCTGCTTCAGAATGACATACTACGCCTGCGATCTTCGTATGTTGACACCCATCTATCACCACATCTCCTATTTCAAAAAATTTCTGTGGATGCGGTTTATTTCTATTGTTATGAAGGTTGAAAATCAAAGAAGGTAAAAGCCATGTACGTAAACAAGTATTATCTTCACTGACAGGATTCTCTATAATCGTGTGCGAATTATTTTGTACGAGTTCGAGCATATCGTATTCATCTTCGGGACTGCTTAGAGGATAATTCATGGTCTCATTAAATCTCAAACCTATCATCACTTCGGTGGCGGCTTTTTCGATATTTTTTTTCGGAAGCTCGCTACCGGTGGTTACCATCTTTGGTATTTCTCCTTTAAATTCATGGAAACCGTGGCCTATTGCAAGATCTTCAATGATATCCCACGGATGCAGGATATCGTGGCGGTATGCAGGATATTTCACATCGATAGTACCTTCTTCAGATATGTTGACAGAATATCTCATCCTTTCAAGTGAATTTTTTATTGCGTCCGTATCTAAGGGTATGCCTAACATATCTCGTACTTCTTTTATATCAATATCCATATCTCTTTGAGATAAGTCAGGGTAAACATTTTCTCTACCTCCGTAGGACACAGTAGTTTGTCTGATAGTCGCGCCCCGCTCTACGAACATGGTACATAATATGTTCAGTGTTTTAACCAGGCTGGATTCGTCGGTGCCGGTCATATCTATGAACAAATTCTTTGTTTCAGATGTAACCTGTGTAAGAACACCGTTTATTATCGGTGGAAAAGAGATGACCCTATCTTCGCTATCGACTATCACGGGATAATGAGTTTTATCCTTCAGTATGTTTGCGTATTCCTTCCCCTTTTCGTGCTTATCAAGTATCTCTTGAAGGTTCATCTCATGGGTTCTCTGCAGCGGTACGAAACTGATCTTATCCGGTTTTATAGCTTTGTAGGTAAAAGGGGGTTTGACGGCATCCAAATCGTGGACCCCTATAGCTACTTTTCTACGCTTCCTACCCAGAGTGAGATGCAATTTTTCCTGTACATCCATGAGTGATTTTAGAGTTTCATCCGTCAATTGTACATCTTCTATGATCGCAGTAACGATAAAGGGTCTGACCTCTTGAACGCTCATTTCTACATTGGTTACAACATCAGATCTTTCTACAGTGTATTCAGGCAGCCCGGTTTCTTTGCCGATGTATCCTCTTATAGCTCTGCCGATACCTTCAACTGATAGAAGGTCGCAGCGATTCGGATTGATCTCCAGGTCCCAGACATCATCTTTGATACCATCTATCTCTACACCCAATGCAGGGAGAGATTCCATCAATGTTTCTTTATCCGTCTGACAGAGCTTCAGCAGTTCACTTTCATTTACCGATACAACGGGCATAATTATCTCTAATAATATTCTATGTTATATGTGTTTTCGTATTCTAGTTTGGGTATTTTACCGTAAACTATTATATCCTCTTATTCATTCCCAGATAAGATGAACATGGTGGGTAAGGACCACGAAGAAATTCAGGATGATGAAGTTGCTGTTGAAGCAGTCGAAGCAGTGCTTTTTTCTGCAGGCTCCCCTCTTACGGTACCGGATATCGAAGAGGCGACCGGTATATCCCGGGAGACGGTAAGGGAAGCGGTAAAAAAACTTACCAGTATGTATCGGAGCCGCCGTACCGCTATCGAGATAAAAAAGATCGGACGCAGCTATGCCATGCAGTTAAAACCAGACTTTAAACCTTATGTTGTACCGGTGATGGAAGATGAGATAGATAGTGATATCCTTAAAACCGCAGCGCTTATCGCCTATTATCAACCCGTAAGGCAGAGCGAGTTGAGGAAGAAAATAGGTGAAAAGGTATACGGTCATATCGACGAGTTAAAGGAGAAGGGATTGATACTACTTGAAAAAGACGGTCGTACCTATTCCATAAGGACAAGTTCCAAGTTCCAGGAATATTTTGGTTTGGAAGCCGGTGATCGGGAAGAGTTGAAAAGATTGATGACCGAGAAAACATCCAAGGACTGATCATTTTAGTTTACTTTCTATGTAATTGAACACACCCATCAATCGGTGGTATTCCGTCGAGGTAATATTTGCCCGGCCGAGTATCTTACGGAACATGGTTTCAGTGATATTTCTTTTATGCGGTGGATATTCAACCTCACGTAATATGTTGGCAAACAATTCGAGTAAACGTTCTTTATCGGAATCTACGATGTCACTAAAGTCATTTTCAGTTATCTCTTCACCCATTATTTTGTAAAGCTCGTAGAGTATAACTCCTACAGCGTGGGAAAGATTCATGATAGGGTACACACTGGAAGTTGGAATGGTGATCAGCCTGTCACACCGCATGAGCTCTTCGTTGGTCAATCCTATGTCTTCCCGACCGAAAACAAGGGCGACCTGCCCCTCATAATCCCTGATATCTTCTGTAAATTGAGCAGGGGTTTCAGAATGTCTAAGAAAATGTTTCTCTTTGAGTGTGTTTATCCCAGAAGTTCCAACTATCATATCCATGCCTTTGAAAGCATCTGTAATGGAATCGTATGTTTCAGCGTTCTCGAGAACATCGATCGCATGCATCGATCTAGATATTGCATCATCGTCTATTTCCGGCGGATCAACAAGACGTAGTTTGCTGATGCCGAAGTTTTTCATCACCCTGGCTACCGCACCTAGATTGCCGGTGTATTTAGTTGCTATCAGTACAACATAGAATTCGGGCATGATAGGAAAGATATGATGTATTTTAATAACACTTTCGGGTAAAATACTGATCTTCAAACTAGTCGGTCGATAGATATTTATGTAACGAACTTCAATCACAGCTAAAAAGTGGTATCATGGAAATTAAAAAACTTTCAGGTTTGGCGAGCATTCTGATGCTTTTGATAGGAATGATGTTTATGTCAGGAAATGTATTTGCAGACGATACGAGAAGTAGCGATAATCCAATCGCTGTTATCGAAACGAACAAAGGTACTATCAGGGTAGAGCTGTACGAGGACGACGCACCTATAACGGTAGAGAATTTCATAAAATACGTAGAGGACGGATTCTATGAAGGTTTGATTTTTCATAGAGTTATTTATGACTTTATGATACAGGGCGGCGGATTTGAACGTGGATTGGAGTATAAAGATCCCACATATGGGCCTATTCAAAACGAAGCACAGATAAGCGGCCATCGGAATACACGAGGGACCATCGCCATGGCGAGAACACAGGAACCTCATTCCGCCACATCTCAATTTTATATAAATCATGGTGCCAACGACTTCTTGGATTGGGACAAAGCACAGGACGGCTGGGGATACTGCGTATTCGGTCAAGTTATCCAAGGTATGAATGTGGTCGATGATATCGCTAATGTTCAAACGGCTACCATAGGCGGACACGAAAATGTACCAACAGAAGATATCCTTATACACAGTATTACCATCGAGGAAGCCAACGGAGTGCCGGATGAAACGAATGATGATGAAGTAACGGATACAGAAAGCGACAGTAAACCCTTCTACACAAATATATTCTTCATACAGGCGATAGTCGGATTCGCTCTAGCTGCGATCATAATATTGTTATTAAGAAACCGTGAAGAAGAGCAGGAAGAGTAGGGTAAATATCTTAGATGTCGGCTAATTCTCCTGCATTTGCAGGATTGAACGGGAAGATGTAAGTTTCCGTTCGATAAAACAGTATTTCCCGTCCGTTGTCTGACGTTCTGAAAACAAAACCATGAGCTTCTACTATTGGTATGGGGGCGAGATAAGTATACGTGATAATATATCTTGCACCGGTCAGTAGATAGACACCAATCCTTCCCGGCTTGGAGGTCATTCCATCCAAGTCTACATACTCGTTGATTAGTTCAGGAAACCAAAGTCGCGATCGATTGTACATCTCTTCGATTATGCTATCTACGTCATAAGAGGGACCCAACGAATGCACTACGTCATCTCTTATTACGGGAGCGAAAACATCTCCAATGATGGTAGTTCTAACCCCTCTGTCGGTTATCTCGGAAGCCGCTATGCCCCATAATGGTAGTACAAGTATTAGAAATAATACTGAGAATACTTTCAACATTTTTAATTTCTTTTCTAGGTCTTTAACTTCTTTTACCTTTCTTTTACTCGTCCAGTGTTCATTGGCGATCTTAAGATACCCTTCGTCGTACCAGATCTTTCGAAGCAATATTAATATCCCTAAAGGTAAAAGAGCAAAGTAGGCGAGATACGATAAGATCATCAAAGCGGTCATTTTATCGGGCTTATATCGCTAACTATCTAAATATATCTTTCTAAGTAATACTCCAGGCCATTACAAAACATTTAAATATGATATGTATTCTTCATTTACCTAGAGGTAGACAATCATGAAATGGAAAAAGATACTGAGCCTGCTGATGGTTGCTGTTATAGTTAGCAGCATATTTGCAGCGTTAGGAAGCAACCCAGCCGCAGCGGACCAATATGTCCAAAAAATAAGGCTGGAAGTGAGAATGGACCAAGGAGTCGGAGTGGGAGATGCCGCAACCGGCGTATTGGACGCTTTTCTACAGGCTGTAGAAGGGCCGATATACGATGGTGTCCGTGACGAATGGAAGGCGCAGCTGACCGTGTTGGAGAGCTATGGTAGTTACAACAATATGTACTACAATACAGCTACAACCGGTGGATACGCAGAAGTCGACACCAATAACGACGGTAATATAGATTACTTCAACCCTTGGAACATAAGAGAGATACGTTATTCGACTAACTGGTTGATCAACAGGCAGCGTATAGTCGAAGATATCTATGATGGATATGGGATAGCTCAATATGCAGCGATAGGACAGAGAAATCCTGCATGGGCAGAGATGTTCCAGCCGATCATAGATAGGCACGGGATAACATATTCCGGTAACTTCGATAGAGCGTACAATATGATACAAGATGCCATGACCGATGCCATGAACCATCCGGATCTAGAAGGCGATCTTAGAACCCCTACAGATTCTTCATCATCTTTCTGGCAGTACAGACCACCAGGCGGAGATTGGATGGATGTAGAAACACTTGGTCTCATAAGAATTGAGGACAGGCGTAACGATATCGGGCACCAGTTCTCAGATGATCTGGAAGCTTGTGGTATCAAGGTTGAGCGTGACGATGTAGATAGAACAGCTACAAATACCTGGTTATGGTCCGATGCATCCGAGATGCAGTGGGGATGGTACACAGGAGGATGGATAGCTTCAGCAGCTGTTGCATTCCAGCACGCTGGTGCTGCACAGATGTACACACACCATTACCCCTTCATGCCAGGTGACGCTTTCGAGATGTACATAGGCGGTTCTAGATATTCATATCATACCCACGACCCAGCAGCAGACGATTTGTACGAGCTCGCAGAACCTCTGATGACAGGTCAGGTACCCGATGAGGATACCTACTGGGAGATGTTCCAGGATCTGTTAGATAGAGGTGTACACGAGAGCGTCAGAGTATTCAT
>SKVC01000092.1 GCA_007129655.1 Thermoplasmata archaeon | reverse complement strand
GGCCGGGTCAACTTTAGGTAATTTATGGTAAACTTCACTATTCCAGTACTTGCAGATACTTCCGGTCTTCACATCGCCGTATAGTGTAAATTTAGGCTTGCTCAACCCGAATATATCTATGTATCTAGCCGACTTTCCTTTACCGGTGAATACGCCTATCTCCGTCGGAAAAGTGACGAATACACGTTTTTTGTATCTCGGCTCAACCACCAGAGGTTTTTCGAACTCCACCAAGAGCGAAGAAGTGATGTTTTTCGGTAGATTCATCGGCTCTACGGGACAGATCAGAATATCACCTTTCCCGGCCAACAATTCCTTCTCGACCACGTCTTCTCCGAGTTCCCTGTGATACAAAAGGTGTCCATCTATATGGGTAACTGAGATAGAGAGTTCGTCCTTAACTACCTCCACAGGTATCACATGGTCTCCGTACATACCGGTTTATAGCGTGAGGATTATATGAAACTTTTGGGTTCCGAAAAAAAACTATTGCGTATACTTGGCCCAAATCATCAGTGCAGAGGGGAGTACGAATACCGCGGATAAAAAGCTGTAGGTTATAGCGATAGCAGTTATGAAACCGAATTGGGACATTGGTAATATATTGGATGTGGAGATGATGGCAAAAGCACCCACCGTAGTGGCGGCTGACCCCACCAGAGCCGCTCCGGTGTTCTGAACGGTTTCGTGCATAGCTTGGTACAGTTCTCCCTTCTCTTTCTCTTCTAAAAACCTATATGTTATATGTATACTGTAATCCACACCCATCCCCACGGTTAAAGCGGTGATGCTTACGGTCATCACGTTCAATGAAACGTCGAGTAAGAACATGGTTCCTACGATCCATATGGTGATCAAAGCTACCGGAGCCGTTGTGATCATACCAAGCCATTTAGATTTATGTACCTTATAGAACACAATGGTTAGAAGCAGAGCCACGATGAATATGGTTATGATCAACGAGCGTATCTGGGTAGCATTCAATTCTTCGGTGGTTTCATACCCGATGATAGAACTGCTGGTGATAGTCGTCGTATAGCCTGAATCCTCCAAGTACACTACATCGTCACGAAGCTCGTCTTCCATCACCGCCGCGTTGCCCATATCCTCTGCCATCCTCAAGCCGTCCTCTCTCACCATGATAACCGAGGTTGTGTATCTATCGCCGTCTTTATAGAGTACCCTGCGTATAACATCCCCGCTTTCTTCTGCGGTATACAGTATATCGTAGAGCTCCCGGATATTGGTAGTAGGTATCCCTTGTTCATCCGGTTCGCTATCTTCGTAAACTTGGACTATGCTAGTATTGTATCTCAAGCTACCAGAAGGAGCTGTACCGAAATCCAGCAGTACATTAAGAACAGAAGACACACCATCTTCGTATCGTATCATACGATTGCCTTCCATATCGTTCTGGGTATCATGTAAGGCCCGCAGATAATCTCTAGTGTCGGCATCTCCTTCTATCATGATATATGCATACGATGTACTCACTCTGAAATTGTCGGCAATATAATTGATGTTCTCACTCTGGGGTTTTCCTTCGGGTAAGAAATCCTGTATACTGAAAGTGGTATCAACGTTCAAGGCACCGTAAAGAGCCGCCACACTGATCATCGCAACTACCAGCAGAACTACGAAGGGATGCCTATCCGAAGAATCAGCGGACCGAGATAAGATCCTACCGAGTATGTCACTGCCTACCTTTTCCAGACCTTTAGATCTTCTTTTTGTTACTTTTACCGAATTCTTCCTTTTGTCCATAAGACATACCATGGCCGGCAGGAACACTGTCATGAGTACAAAGCTGGAGAGTATACCGACTGCGGCGAGTATGCCGAACTGCCTCATAGCTTCTATATTGCTAAAATAGTTAGATGAAAAACCGATGGCCGTCGTCACGGTGGTAAGTATCAGGGCACCGCCCACGGTGGTCATGGTTATGATAGTTGCTCTCTCTGCTTCCTGTCCATCATAACGTTCTTCCCGGTAACGCATTATCATGTGTATACCGTAGTCGATAACAAGACCTGTTATGAGTACGGGTACGGCTATCAATATAGGGTTGAAATTGTAACCTAAGAGTACGCCTATACCGAAGGTCCATATTATGGCGAATACCAGCGAAAGTAGGCTGAGCATGGTCTCTGCCATGGAACGGAACACGAGCAAGAGAACCACTACTACGAACACGAAGGCGATAGGAAGCAGTGTATTCAAACTTTCATCTGCACTTTCGTTTATCTCTTCCATCATCACCTGACCGGCGAATACACGGGCCCTGGAGTTCTCCGTGGTCTCGTCACTGATCGAAATAATATTTTCTTGTGCCTTCAATCTAGGCTTCGATTCCATGGAATTGTTCATGAGCACGATACTCATTGTGCTGGTTGCCCTGATTGAATGCTGCCCCGGGGCTGAAGTAAAATCCTTACTAGCCATCATCTCTATACCGTTGTAGAGATTTTGTATCATCGCCGGAAGGTTATACGCGGAACGAAGCATCATACGTGTACCGACCGTCTCTTCCGTACCACTTTCTAACATCTCAGTGGTATTTTCGACCGCCGTAGAATAGATGTTAACAGGCTCAGTCAGCTCGTCCACATCGGAGATGGATTGCAGTATACCCATCATGTTGTCCAGGATGATCATGGAATAGTGATTATGATCCTCGATGTCCCTTAGGTTATCCAATGTAGTATTCAAAGAATCGATAAGTTCGTCTCCCGTATGATCTCTTAGACTACGAACGGTGTCCTTTATGTCGTCGTCTTGCATCTCGTCAAGCCTGCTTAACTTTTCGTCGTCGCCGAGTGTAAGGGACGGTGTTTCCATATCGAAATCGAGTTCATCGCTAAGGTATTCGATATGCTGGGAAATACCCAGGTAGCTCAACACCATATTCAAAGCGGAAGTCTGTATATCCGGAGAATCAGATTCCTTTAGTATCGTATTGGTGGAATCAAGTAGATGTAGAAAGTCGTCGAGACCATGGGTTTCATGGTGTTCCATGCTGGAGACGAAATTATCTATGTAGGCGATCCTTTCTTCCACATCGGTTTCCGTATCGTTTAGCTTCCCGATCAATTCACCGAATTCCTGGGGATGCTCACCGAAAGCCGTCCAGCTAGACGGGTCTGCGGTGATAGTAGCCATGGCTTCCAGTGCACCCTTTGCTCCGGTATAGGCCGTTGGTTCCTGTAATAATCCGGCACACAAAGAAAGTGAAATATTCTTGGATCCGTACATCTCACGTTGATGATATGACATCTCTACCATCGAGTATGAGGCGTTGGTAAAACCTATCAGATCCTTTTCCATCTCGAGCACACTTTCTCCCGTAAAGTAAGTATCAACTATGGTGGTTATACCCTGCGGCATATCATCCGATGGAAGTAGTACATAGGAAATATCTTCATCCTCCAGGAATGCCACCTTCGAATTTAGAACATCTCTGAAAACTTCTACGGTGAATACGTCCTTATCGTCTGCAATAAAAGCTATCTGTACGCTTTCACCGGCGGTACCGAATTTTTCACGGATCTCGTCCATGGCATCGACCTTAGGACTTTCCGGGTTGAAGCCTTCTTCATCCACATCAACGCTCATCTGTAACGCGAAAAAACTCATTATCAGAGTAAAAGCTAAGATAATGACTACTACTTTTTTTGGATTGGTACCTACCATTTCAATGATCTTCCATCTTCTCTTCCTTGGAATCATCTACCTGAGCGGTATTTACTGAAGGTGTGTATAACTTTTCTGGTATTATCATGAAAAGGGAAATCATAAATATCGATTTGCTTCTTCACTCAATATGTATTCCATCGTGTATACCACTTTCAAGAACCGGGATGAAGCCGAAGATTTTATAGCGATATCACTAGAGAAACGTTTGATCGCTTGTGCCAACATTTTTCCAATAAATTCCATGTACCGTTGGGATGATAAAATAGTGAGCGATGAAGAGATAGCTGTTTTTCTGAAAACTAGAAAATCACTTGTTCTGTCGTTGATTAAAACCATAGAAGAACATCATCCCTACGATGTACCCTGTGCATTGGAGTTGAACATCGAAAGTGGTTCACCGGCCTACCTGAACTGGATAGAAGAGGAAACCTCTCAGGGATAAAAAAGATATACCCGTCTTGCCAATCTATTATCATGGATAAAACGGATTCTCTTAAGAGGTTCGGGGTTTCTCTTCCTGCAGATCTACTGGACGAGTTCGATGTAAAGCTAAAAGAAAAGATGTATGCCAATCGTTCGGAAGCCATCAGAGATCTGATACGAGATTTTTTGATCGTGGAAAAATGGGAAGCTTCGGACGAAGAGGTTTACGGTTCGTTAACTCTGATATACGACCACGAGAAAAGAGGCATATCCGACAAATTAACCGATATACAGCACGATGACCACGCACATATCGTATCTACTATGCACATCCATCTGGACAAGCATAACTGCATGGAGATGATGGCCATAAGAGGTAAGGCTAAAGAGGTAAGAAGAATAGCCGACAGGTTGATCTCTACAAAAGGGGTTAAACACGGCAAACTGGTGATGACCGCTTTGTGAGTCCGCAACATTTTTTTACGTTAAAACACATGTATCACCATGATACGAAAACACGTTTACTTCGAGGGAAAGGTCCAGGGTGTGTTCTTCAGAGCTAACACCAGGGAGAAAGCTGTAAAGGAGGAAGTCACGGGTTGGGTCCGCAATCTCAGAGGCGGACGGGTGGAAGCCGTCTTCGAAGGTTCGCAGGAAAAAGTGGACGAAGTTATACGATGGTGCAAGCACGATCAACCACGAGCCGGGGTGACCGATGCGGACATCGAAGAGGAAGAGTATACCGGGGAATACGAGGGTTTCGAGATCCGACGTTGAAATTGGTTTCTTTACAAAAACTATATAAACCTTCAATCGAATTAAATAGTATAATATTTGAGGTGGAGAAAATGGAGTTTTTAATATGAAAAAAACAAGTGTAAGGATAGCGGCTTTTTTGACGGCAACATTTCTGTTGATATCGCTCTTTTCGGCGATGCCTGTCATGTCTTCGGAAGAAGGAGAGACAGACATCGTATTGGTGGAAGTGAACGATGCAGACGATATGAGGAGAATAATGGATTTAGGTACGGAAGTTATCTACGAATATGATGATCATGTATTGATCGAAGCTAACCCGACAGCCATATCCATGATGGAAGATATGGGTATGGATATAGATGCCATGGAGCATGGAACTAAACTATATATCAACGGATATGATTTTGACATAAAGGACGGAGATACTTCGATCCCGGATGAACTGAGGATAGAAGGATATAATACAAATGTTAAAGGACTCTATATCGTACACATGGTAGGGCCTATCGCACAAGATTGGCGTTCCACACTGGAGGATATGGGTGTGGATGTGTTGAACTATATGCCAAATAACGCTTACAGAGTACGGATGACTCCCGAACTTGCAGATGAAGTCTCTGAACTGTACTTTGTGGATTGGACGGGCATATATCATCCTTACTACAAGATCCAGCCGGATATGGAACCCGGTATGATTAATATAGGCATGGTTCCGCACGCCGGTACGGAGAGCATTTTTGAAGTTCAGAATATTGTAAATTATTTTTCACTTTCCGAGTCGAATGAAAATGGATATCGATTCGTAGGATACGTCGATTCTGCAAACAAGATAAACGAACTAACACAGATAAACGACGTTCTTTTTGTATCGCAGTATTCAGAACCGGTGTTGACCGACGAGATGGCAACACAGGTGACCGGCGGAGGTTTGTGGTTCTTCGATGACCAAGATGATAATCCGGATACCGCATACAGACTCCACGGTCACTATGGTTCCTATATGAATCAGATAGGATATACCGGAGCAGGTATCACTATCGCCGTTGCAGATACCGGTTTGGGCGGTGGTACGACAACAGATCAGCATCCGGATTTTCAGGATAGAGTTGTCGGCGGTCATAGTTTTGATGGGGGTTGGGAAGACGGCCACAGCCATGGAACACACTGTGCAGGCTCTGCTGCGGGGCATACCTATGCAGGTACAACAACGACAGTTTACAATGATTATTACGCCGGTCAAGGCTCGGCACCCGCAACCGAACTCTTTGCTGTGAAGATATTTGATCATCGAGGAAGCTGGATAGGACCGAGTGATTATTATGAAATAATCAAAATGGCTGCACAGCTATCTGATTCGTATGTTCATAGCAATTCGTGGGGTGCTACAACTAGCGGTAACTATGGTGCTAGAGACACAGCATACGATGTGGGAGTAAGAGATGCCGATAGAGATTCTCCAGGTAACCATCAGATGGTTATCACCGTTGCCGCTGGTAATTCGGGCTCCGGAGACAATACCATCGGTAGTCCGGGTAACGCGAAGAATGTTATAACAGTTGGTGGAACACAACCCTACAATCCAACTCAAGGATTCTACACTCCGGAAAATATGTATTCTTCCAGTTCACGTGGTTGGACTGATGACAATCGTGTAAAGCCTGATGTTTTAGCACCTGCGAGAAGCATATATTCAACAGGTATAACCAGTGGTTATTCTTACAAATCAGGAACATCCATGGCTAACCCGGCTGTAGCCGGAGCAGCAGCCGTTACTGTAGAGTGGTTCCAGAATACACATGGCT
>SKVC01000013.1 GCA_007129655.1 Thermoplasmata archaeon | reverse complement strand
CAAACATTTAAGTATGTAATATGTGTAACCGAGTTATAATATCATGTCTCTTGAAGAAGGATGTAGGACCGCAGTGATAACCTGTATGGGTGTGCAAGAATCGGATAGAGTTACCATACTGTCCGATAAAAAAAGTGAAAATATAGGAAAGACTCTTAGAGCTATCGCCCTGGAGATCACACCCATGGTCAGGTATTTTAATCTAGACCTTTACGGTAAACGCCCATTGGATCATTTCCCGGATGCAGTAAAAAAGGCAGCACTCGATTCGACTGTTACTTTTTGGACGGCATCCTCCATGGAGGGTGAGCTAGAAAGTGTTCGAGGTCCTTTCATAGATGCGGCATTGGTGGGTGGGCGGCATGGACATATGGTTAATATAACCGAAGAAGTGGTTAAGAACGCTTTAGCGGTGGATTACAGCGAAATAGAAAAATTCACTAATAAGCTCTACGATCGATTAAAAGACGTAGAAACTATACGGGTTACGAATCCTCAAGGCACGGATATCACAGCTAAATTCCGGGATTCATGGAAATGGGTTCCTTCTGCAGGAATATGTCATAATGTAGGACACTGGAATAACCTACCGGATGGAGAAGTTTTTACTGCTCCCATCGAGATGGACGGTAAGATAGTCGTTGATGGAATAATCGGAGATTATTTGGGCAACAAGTATCTCCATAAGGATCTGCAAGAAACCCCGATACACATCAAAGTCGAGACCAAAGAAAGACCTAGGGTTGTGGATATCCGCTGTGAGAACACGGAATTGATGACTGAATTGAATAAATACATCAAACAACATGATTGTGCATCCCTCATAGGTGAATTTGGAATGGGGACCAACATATTCCTGAAGGAACTGAGCGATAATATGCTGCAGGATGAAAAATTTCCCGGAGTCCACATCGCTTTTGGAGATCCCATGGCCGAGGAGACCTTCGCCGATTGGAGTTGTCCTGAACATCTCGACAACATACTCACACACTGTGATGTATGGTTTGACGGTGAGTTGGTCATGAAGGACAGCGAGTATCTAATTTAAGGAAAAACAATAAAACGAACAGGGGTATATAGGGCTGATGAAACGCTCACATATCTGTGCACTGATTTCGATAGTTTTATTATCATTTGTTGTACGGAGCTTACCTTTTTTCGAACATACATTCTGGGGTATGGATTGCGGCGAATATGTTTATTACACACGTCAATGGGTTTCAACCGGTCGAATTTATCTAGCAAGGGACGGTTGGGCAAGGGCCTATCCCTTTTTTCCAGGGATGTTTATTCTAGGCGGTACGGTCAATTTTACAGGCATACATATTTTTGAAGCTGTGCAATTAGGGCCTCTGATACTTTCTTCCATGGTGCCATTGATAGTATTTCTTTTAGCTAAGCGTATAACACATAGCATAAAAGCCTCAATATGTTCGGCTTCATTTTTGACAGTTTTAGCCCCCTTCGTATACAATTTTTCCCAGCCGAAGCCGGAGACCCTAGGCTTTTTTTTGATGTTGTTTATAATGCTTCTCTCGGCAATGCTTACTCATGAGAACCGTAAATTATTGGTACTTATGATAGCAGCTTCTTTTGCCTTGATAGTTACGCATCATTTTTCATCATTTTTCTTGATAATTTTTCTCTTCGGTGGTCTATTCTTTTCGGTGATATGTCGAAAGAAAATAACCCGGGCAGATAGATACAGAATAGGTTTTTTCCTCTTCTTCACCACTGCTTCTATAGCTTACTGGTTTTTAGCGGCTCCTCCATTCGCAGAGAATCGTCTACTCAACGTCTTTGGTTTCCCCTCATATTCCATACTACTAGTTCCGTATCTAGGTATGGCTCTACTGATCATATTGCACAGGATCATGGCCGGAAAAAGCATCGTTCCCCCCATTGATTTACACAATGAAGACCTCAAATTATTTTACATATATTCTGTGATACTTTTCGTCTCTATCGTTTTATTTATCGTATATCTGTATCACAATCCAATTCCCGGTAGAGAAATACAGTTGAACGAACTGGTTTTTTACTATATTCCTCTCATCTTACTCGGGGTTGTCACTTTAGGCTCAACAAAGATCATCTGGGCATTAAGGGACGGGGCCCATGTTATAGGCTGGATGACATTTGTATTGTTATCTTTCACGGCCGGTGTAATAACAGGCTCTTCGTCGTTCCTGCCCATGCGGCAGTTGGCATTCGTCATGGTACCTGTGTCTTTGCTTTTTGGATTAGGTCTTATTAGATTAAGTTCTATGTTCAACCCTTATTCCGTCATTAAAAAATCCGTAGTTGTTATGTTGTTATTAGCAGTGTTATTCGCGTACAACATTCCATTGATATATCCATCTCAGGAGATGGCACAGGGATACGACGAATCTACGGATTGGGACGAAGTAGAGGGTGGCTTTTGGTTGAGAAGGAATCTAGGGGATAAAGTAGCAGCGGATCACAGATTAAGCGCATCTCTCTTCGCTGTAGGCAACAGAAATTTAACCTGGGTTGAAGGGCATGATATATATTTCTCAAGTGATCATCAAGAAGCTCTTGACGAAGCCCATGATCTGTATGTGCGGTATATTATGTGGGACGAAAAGACTTTACAGGGTGTTACCACCAAAGACGGTCATCATCCTTATCCATTTAACCGGGAAATTCTTGGATTCTACAGAAGTAATTATCTACTTTATTCGGGTGATGAAACGGAGTTGTATATAGTTCCGTAGATTACGGAAAGTTTTATTTGAGATAGTTGGCATATCTTCGTTAATACATGACTGCAAAGGACAAGCTAAAACCGATAATTTCATTTCTTCCCCGGGCCGTTCATAATGAGTTCAAAAAAAACCGCAGTTCCACCCCGTTTTTAGTTTCCATCTCTTTTACCATCACTTTCGTAGCGGCTAGACTATGGGTCATACTGTTCGAAGCTACTAAGACTCCGCCGGAGGCTACCTTTGTTGTAGGCCGTAATCTGATAATAGGTGGTTATCATATACACCATATCACATATGGAATAGTGCTGATATCTATAGCTGCCTGGCTCTCTATAAATTATTGGAGCCGTTCCATAGCCAGGATCAGTTCGATACTGTTCGGTGCGGGCTTAGGTTTTATAGTGGATGAACTCGGGTTCATAATAGATGGGATAGAGCCTTACAGGGCGGATAGTGAAGTGTTTTACATCGCGGTATTTATATTGGGTACGTTCTTGAGTGTAGTGTATTTTCCTTCATTTTACCGTAGTATAAAGAGGGACATACTCAGATGGAAGAGGTATTTTTTTGGTTAGAGTATCTGCATCTATCTGAAACAGGGCATTTTACACATCTCGGTTTAACCGTGCAGAAATCTTTTGCTGTTCGGACCAAAAGGGCGTGGAATTCCTGGTATTGTTCGATATCCTTTTTCAAAGATTTGTGAAACATATTTTGGATGGTGCTGTAATTTCCTACTATGCCGTACATCCTTTCTAGTATACGCATGGTGTATGCATCGACAACGAAGTAGGGTTTATCACCGGCATAGAGTGCGATGCTGTTGGCTGTTTCCGGTCCTATGCCTTTTATATCAAGAAGTCGTGTTCTCAGGTCGTTTTTGTTCAGAAAAGAGTCGACTCCATCTGCTTCGATGATGGCTAGTGCCAGCCTTTTGATACTATTTGTTTTTTGTTTGTAAAAAACGGAGGGTCTGATAAGCTCTTGTAAAACGGTATCCGGTGTTTTAAGGATACTTTTGGGATCTAGTATACCTTCTTGTTTCAAACGGGCGATCACGATCTCTACATTTTTCCAGTAAACGTTTTGAGTTAAAATCGCACCCACCATCATCTCAAAACGGCTTTCCGCGGGCCACCAGTTTTGAGGGCCGAAATGGTTGTACAATTTGATGTAGAGTCCTTCCAAGTCTTCCATAACCGGCCAGAATTATCGGATGTATATTACGTTATAGTCATTGCCGACGATGGGCCGGACCTCCTCAACCGAGCGCGGGAATGCGCTTCCGACCCATTTCCGCCGGCGTTTTATATTTATATATCTAGAGGAGGTAATATGTGATCATTCAGCGACATCGTCAATACTGGATATACTCAAATGTGCCACTTTGCAGTTTTTAGCAATACCTCCTCAACAGATATCACGTAATCCGCTTACTATTTTCAAGTATATATATCTTTTCTAACATTATCAGCATATACTTTCACGCACCCCTGTTATTTGTTTATAAATACAAATGTAATGATCTTCGACCATGAATGTGTCCGGTACCGCTGATCTACCTCTACACAATGGAAGAGCGCCTCCATGGCTTTTCGAAAGGATGGTCGAGTTAAGCGGAGCTATATCAAAGGCGGTTATGGATGAGTACGGTAGAAAGGAATTTTTACATCGAATCACCGATCCCTATTGGTTCCAGGCACTTGCATGTACCATCGGTTTTGATTGGCATTCCAGTGGTACAACTACGACGACCTGCGGAGCCCTAAAAATGGCAATAGAGCCAGAAGAATCTGGCGTAGCTGTTCTCGGCGGTAAGGGAAAAGCCGGCCTGAAAACTCCGGCTGAGATAAGCGGTTTGGAAGATGTTTTTTCTTTAAGATCTTCTGTAATCGACGAAATGGTCTACGCATCTAAGATGTCATCAAAGGTCGACAACAGTTGTATACAGGACGATTATCGGTTATATCATCACTCTTTTTTTGTTACCGAAGACGGAGATTGGGGCGTTGTCCAACAGGGTATGGATGGAGAAAGAGGTTTTGCTAGAAGGTATCATTGGAGAAATGATCCAGCTGAAGGATTTGTTGACGAGCCGCATGCAGGGATCTGCTGCGATACAAGAAAAGAGAACGTTTTGGATATGACTTCCCAGAGAAGTGAAGAAGCCCAAAAAACCAGTGTGGATTTAGTGAACGACGGTCCTAAGCACTTACGTAGATACCTGGCAGGAAGCGGGCAAACTAATCTGCTCACGTTTCAAAATAAAGATCTTAATATGCCCGAACGACATCCTGTGTTACAGATCGACATATCAAAAAGGGGATGGGATGTACTAAAACGGGCATATGAATTTCAACCTAGTAATTATGAAGAGATGGTGGGCTTAAGAGGTATGGGACCAAAAAAGCTGAGGGCTCTCGCCTTGGTATCCGATCTTATTTATGGTAGCGAACCGAGCTGGGAAGATCCGGTTAAATACAGCTTTGCACACGGAGGTAAAGACGGAACGCCTTATCCCGTAGATAGAGATGTTTACGATTCCACCATCGAAGTACTCCGAGGGGCGGTTGAGGATGCCGACGTAAAAGAAACACAACGTAGGGATGCACTCAGACGTCTTCACAAATTGACGTGTAAATGAGTGTATTACCACAATATTTATTACAACCCTTAACGCTAAATCAGATATTCAATAACGGTGGTTACTTGGCAGAAGAAAATATGAGCGAATCTTCTCAAGGATTGACGAGGCGTATTGAGGAGCTACAAAGGAAGCACGATAGCCTTTTGATAGACGTTGAGTTCGGAGGCGACAGAGAACACATTCTCAACGAGCTCGACCGATTAAAACGAGATATGAGAGATATCAAAAAAGAACTTGCCAATCTAAAGAAACCACCACTGATCATAGGTACGGTGAAAGAACAGATACCTGACGGTCGTGTAATAGTAAAGAGTTCTACAGGTCCGGATTTTTTGGTCACCGCTGCAGATTACATATCAAAAAGAGATATCAGACCCGGCATACGCGTCG
Organism: Thermoplasmata archaeon; assembly: GCA_007129655.1. Lineage (GTDB taxonomy): Archaea > Thermoplasmatota > Thermoplasmata > Halarchaeoplasmatales > Halarchaeoplasmataceae > Haladaptatiplasma. The sequence goes on along the minus strand of SKVC01000013.1, from coordinate 915 downwards.
CCATGAACAAACAAACTCTATCGATAATCAGGTTACTACCGGAATCAACTGATCCTAATGTCATGGCTGCGGAGATAGTTGAAAAACCAATAGTTACCTATGAAGATATAGGTGGATTGAAGGACCAGATCAGAGATGTAAAAGAGACCATCGAAGATCCGTTACTATATCCGGAAAAGTACAAACGAATGGGTATAGAACCTCCCAAAGGAATATTACTCGTAGGGCCTCCGGGAACGGGAAAGACATTGATAGCTAAAGCGGCTGCACATCATACTAACGCAACTTTCATAAGGATGGTAGGCTCCGAATTAGTCAAGAAATATATCGGAGAGGGTGCCAGGATGGTAAGAGAACTCTTTGCCATGGCAAAACACAAGGCACCGGCTATCATATTTATCGACGAAATAGATTCGGTTGCATCTAAACGCTTTGAAAATGCTACTTCCGGCGATCGCGAAGTCCAGAGAACGATGATGCAGTTCCTTGCAGAATTCGACGGCTTCGACCCGCTGGGAGACGTAAAAATTATGGCCGCAACAAACAGACCGGAGTTACTGGACAGTGCCCTTTTAAGACCCGGGCGTTTCGATAGGATAATCGAAGTACCGATACCCGATAGAGACGCTAGAAAGAGGATATTTGAGATACACACATCGCAGATGCCGATATCGGAAGATGTGGACATGGATATACTAGCAAAAAAAACAGAGGAGGCCAGCGGCGCAGACATAAAGTCCATAACCACCGAGGCGGGTATGTTTTCTTTAAGAAACGGTAAAGACGAAATTGGCATGGATGAATTTCTATACGGTATCGAAAAAGTTCTGTCCGATTCGCCGGAGAGGAAGATCAAGAAACAAGTTATGTTCGCCTGATATAGCGATCAAGAAAAATATCGGAACATATTTTTAT
>SKVC01000095.1 GCA_007129655.1 Thermoplasmata archaeon | reverse complement strand
CCTTCCTGTTAATAAACTTTACGGTTTCAAAAATATTTGAAACAGATATGCGTTCAATGTTTTGATTTCATATGTGAAAGATTCTCTGCTATATCGTGATCTCAAGGATATCTTCTTTTGCCATATACCAAAGCAGAGAAAACGATCCCAAGGGATAGAAGCATAAATGTAAATCCTGGAGTGTCTTCTTCTTCAGGTACTTCGACCTCATCATCCACACCAACATCTAACGATGCGGAAACGGAACCTACTTGATTACAGTATGCTGTCACCGATATCGTGCTGCCTTCTTCTGCATCTAACTCGTAGATATATTCGAAAATATCGAACCTCGGCTGTGCCGCATAAGTTTCGTTCATTACCGGTACACCATCGATTTCGACTTCTATAAATTCGACAAAATGAGTTTCCAGATCGGCCACTACGTGTGTTATATTAACGGTCAATTCTCCAGCTTCCGTATCGTACTCCAGGACCATAGATGACGGAGAGTGTCCACTGGTCAGACCGAAGCTGAATAACACAAGAAGCGCTGAGATAGCTACGATCACTCCTACCCTTTGTTCTAATTCTTTCCCAAACATATTTATCAAATAGTTATACGTTAGAGGACATATATATAATTAATCGTAATTTTAGATATTGTAAAACCAGATACATTATCCAAGAGCTAAAGCTCACATAAAATTATGCGAAAAAACCACTATCCAGCATGAGCCATAGAGCGATGACCAGTGCGGTTATGTTCAGTGCCACGGGAGCTAATGTACGGAATATTTTGGTTACGTAATTCTCGGAAGACTCGACCAGAGACGGTGCTCTTCGGAAGGACGAGCCCATGAATAGTGCGGCAACACCAGATATACCGAGTAACAAACATGCCTGGAAGTAGATATCGGCGGTTTCGATGCTCAGGGCCACGGGTTCGCCGATGATACCGCTGAGAGTTAAACCCAATATGGCTAATAGAAGACCGTGGATGACGATAGTTTCTGGCAAAACCAGGAATAGCATGTACCTTCCGTAGTACTGTTTATCCGACTTACCGAGGCCTTCCATAGCTTCAGCGTACATCATACTGCATCCCAGATTACCGAATAGAGCGCTTAGGCCTATGCATAATAATGCACCCTTAGCGACCACAAGCTGTGGCTCGGTCAGAGGACTGAAGATAAAGATCAGTATGGCTACCAAAACCGTGTGTGTAAGAGGAGGTACAGCCAATAGGATGTAAACAAGTGATTGGAAGGGAAACCCGGGTTGTTCTTCCTTATCTTCACCGACGGAATAGTCCATCTTCAGAGAATCCAGGACCCGACGGCGTTCCTTGAATCCGGTCATGACTGTCCATATACAACCAAAGGCGGCTAGACCTATGGATAATCCGAACCAAAGATACAGTTCTTCCATGAATGTACGATTGAAAAACTGTATTTGTATCTTTTCGTTCAGCCGTGTTTTTCCGTTTTCTTGCAATCCGGATAGCCGGTGCATCCCCAAAATTTACCGTATTTTCCCTCTCGGAGTACCATCCTTTTTCCACAAGATGAACACATTTTTTCTTTTTTCTTCAATTTCCGGGCTAGAAAATGGTCCTCGATAGCCATCTGCGAGAGTTCGTCGGCTTCCGTATTTTTCTCTCGAACAACGTGCTCTAATCGGACTGATTTACTCAGTTCTTCGAAGTGATCGAGCAGTCCACGTGCTTTTTTATATAGATCCTTCAGATTACCGGATCTGACGGACCAATCTCCGTTCACCTGGTTGACCACCAGTTGAGAATCCGACCTTATCAAGATACTTTGAAATTTCAGATCGGAATCCTTTATCCATCTCAGAGCCTTGATCAGTGCCATGTACTCAGCGTAATTGTTGGTGACTCGCTCTTCGAGAAATAAACCGTAATCTTTCCGTATGGTTTTAGAATTCTTCTTAACGATATAACCGTAAGATGCGACTCCGCCGCCCTTTCCACGATATGCTCCGTCCACGTGTAACAGTATTTCACTCATGATTTAGACTCCGACCTATAGAGCCGTCGACTTTACACGCTCTTCCTGTGACATCTCCGCAAGTCTTTTGACCTCGTCCATGGAGATACCCAGGCCTTCGGCGACTCCGCCGCCGTATTCCGGATCGACTTTGTAGAATAGCGCAGCCTGTCTTAGCTGTAGCTTTTCGTGAGCTCCACTGAGATGGGACACTATGTTTCCTATGAGATGTTCTCTGTCCTGGTCGTTCATCACCTTGTTGAAGAGTGCCGCGGGCTGAACGAAGTCGATATCGCCGAGTTCGTATTCGTGTCTCGCCGCCATACCGTGGATGTCGATTTCCGGTAGTGCATAGTCCGTATCCGGATCCGGTCCTTGGAAGCTGTTGGGCCAGTAATTGGGTCCGCTGCCGCCGTCGTCAGATCGCATGGGACCGTCTCTTTGATAGTTGTTTACTCCTGATTTAGGGGCGTTGATAGGCAGTAATTCGTAGTTGGCACCCAGTCTGTGCCTGTGGGTGTCATGATAGCTGAACAAACGTCCCTGGAGCAATCTGTCCGGAGATGGGCCTATGCCGGGAACGAAATTGGCAGGTGAAAATGCGGCCTGTTCCACCTCTGCAAAGTAATTTGTCGGATTACGATCTAAAACCATGCGTCCCAGTGGTATGGGAGGGTAGTCTTCATGGGGCCAGACCTTGGTGATATCGAAGGGGTCGAAGCGATAGTTCTCAGCTTCCTCCGGTGTCATTATCTGTACTTCAACGTTCCATACAGGATAGTTTCCCTTTTCGATGCTCTCGAATAGGTCTCGAGTGGCATGGTCCGGGTCGCTTCCCACCAGTTCAGCGGCCTCCTCTCTTGTAAGATTCTTGATCCCTTGGTCCGTCTTGAAATGATATTTCACCCATACGTATTCTCCCTTTTCGTTGTACCACATGAAGGTATGGCTGCTGTATCCGTTCATGTGCCTGAAGTTCTTGGGCGTGCCTCTGTCTGAGAAGAGGATGGTCACCTGGTGTATGGATTCCGGAGTTAGAGAAAGGAAGTCCCAGAACATGTTCGGGTCCTTTAGGTTGGTCCTGGGATTACGTTTCTGGGTGTGTATGAAATCAGGAAATTTCATGGCGTCTCTGATGAAGAATATCGGGGTGTTGTTGCCCACCATATCGTAGTTACCTTCTTCGGTATAGAATTTGATTGCGAAACCACGGGGGTCACGTTCGGCATCGGCGGAACCACGCTCTCCGCCTACGGTGGAGAACCGGGCGAAAACATCGGTTTTTTTGCCAACTTCCGAGAGGAACTTAGCTCTGGTGTACTCGCTCAAGTCGTTGGTAACTTCAAAATATCCGTGGGCGCCGGTGCCCTTGGCGTGTACTACGCGTTCCGGGATACGCTCCCTATCGAAATGTGCCAATTTATCCAAAAGGTGCATGTCTTGAAGTAAACCGGGTCCTTTTTCACCGGCGGTCATGGAGTTAAGGTCATTGTCAACGGGCTTGCCTGAACTTGTGGTCATCTTCTTTTTTTTATCCATAAAATCCCTCTTGATTATTTACATAGGTTAAAAACCGTATTTAAACGTTTTTAGAGCTAGTGTTTCAAAGTTTTTAAAGTCAAGATGTGTATGGTTACTCCGGTGGCGATCACGAACAATAGTATCCGTACCCAGAATATCTCCACAAAGAAAAATGCAGATGTGGATATGGTGACCCACAAGAAAGCGATGGTGGAGAGCTTGACTCTCATGGAGATTCCATTTCCTTCCAGATAATTTCGTATGTAATCACCGAAGACTCTGTTGGTCAGAAGCCAGTCGTGGCATCTTTTTGAGCTCTTGGAGTAGCAGGCTGCCGCCAAGAGCAAAAAAGGAGTGGTGGGTAGTATCGGGAGAACAACGCCGATCATACCTATAACAACGAAGAAAGTGCCGGCGATCATCAGCAGTACCCTTACGTACTTGTTGGGTGAAAGTTGGGTCATGCAGAGATAATCCTTTTTCTTCATCGACTAGTAAGAGATGAGTTACTTCTAAAATAGTTTGTGAAAAAAAGAAAGGGTGCACACAGATATTCCAAAAGTATTATATCTATACCACGGTTTGCACATACATGATAGAGATACCAGATTACGTAGGGCCCATGGCCTTCGGTTTGAAGATGGGAGTTATCGTACCTGGAACAGATATAGTTAACCAGGTATTTCAGGCGGTAAAACGCTGCTACAAAGATGAGTTACTTCACAACGGAGATATTGTTTGCATCACCGAATCCGTGGTTGCCAGAGCACAGGATAATTTTGTTACTGTAGATGAAGTTTCAAAAGAGATAAGAAACAGGCTCGGGCTTTCCAAAGATGGAACCATCGGCGTGGTGTTTCCCATAACCAGCAGAAACAGATTTTCCATGATACTTGAGTCGGTGGCGGAAGCGGTGCCCGAAGGAAAAGTTATCGTACAGTTTTCGTTCCCGTGCGACGAGGTGGGCAATCAGACGATCTGTCCCGACTTCGTTACGGAGCTAGGTAAAGAGCTCATCACAATGGACGATATCCAAGGAAAAGAATTCAAGCATCCCATAACGGATATGAACTACATCCAGTACTATCATGACATTATAGCGAAGACCGGAGCGACACCGGAGATCATCCTGAGCAACGATCCTCTGAGTATACTGGAACTGGAACCCGACGGCGTCATAGCTGCGGATATACATACCAGAAAACAAACCAAAGAGGCGATTTGCAGCGAGTTCGACAACTGTATAACGCTGTGCCAGTTATTCACCACCGGAGAGTCATGTTCGGACTGGGGACTTCTGGGAAGCAATATGTCCAGCGGAGGACGTTTGAAACTGGCTCCCAGGGACGGCTACGAAGTGGTAACGGAGTTGCAGCATCGAATTCAAGAAGAACTGGGAGTACATGTGGAAGCACTTATTTACGGAGACGGTGCCTACAAGGATCCAACCAGCGGTATCTACGAGCTCGCGGACCCCAGTGTGACTGTAGCGGCTACCGACGGTTTGAATCTGTTCCGCAGGGGATTCAAGTACAAATTTCTGGCAGACAGTCTGCACCATCAGGGTAAAGGCGTAAAAGAGATCGAAGATATTCTGAAACAGAAAAAGGCCAGTTCTTCGGAATCTGCCATGGAAAGAGAAGGCACGACTCCTAGGAGGATGGAAGACATCCTCGGCAGCCTTGCGGATCTGGTGAGCGGTTCCGCGGATGCAGGTACACCGGTGGTACTGGTGAAGAATTTTCTTGGATGAGTTGATTGAGCCGGTTTCTCATTCCGAGTTCTTGGAGTGAACAACGGCCACCGTGGATTTAGTGTGCTTCAGAACTCTATCTGTGGTACTTCCGATGAAAAGCGAGGACCAGCCAGAGTGTCCGTGGGATGAAATGTAGATCATGTCGTTATCTTCGGCCAGGTTGGTTATCTCTTTGTATGGGATACCATCGACTATCTTCGTTTCCAGCTTGACGCCCTTGGCATCGGCCATTTTTTTCACGTTCTCCATTATCTGTTTTCCCTTCTTTTCGAAGCCTTCCATTATCAGTTCCTGAGCGTTTACCGCTGCATCGGCCAGGCCGTACTCCATAAGTCCCGGAGTGTATTTTGCAGGCTGCAGTACGTATATCGCCACTGCGGGTATCCCGAGTTTCTTAGCCACTTCCAGTCCTTCTTTGACTCCTATGTATGAAAGTTCGGAGCCGTCCGTAGGTAATATCATCTTCCCGTACATATCAATAAGTACGTAGTTAATATGTTGTAAAATTTTCGGTGCGATTATTTTTTATGTGTAGGCTGCCTAATCCTTCAAAGTGATCAGATATGCTGCAACCTGATGTGTACGACATAATATTGCTGGCCGCAGGTATTCTAGTATTGATGTCAGCTCTGCTTCCGCGTACACTCGAAAAACATTTGGCAGAGTTCCAGGGTGCTCGAGAAGTCGTCGCTTTGGTCACGTTAATTATCATTTTCTCTGTACTGATGCACGGTTTATCGGCCAGACCGGCTATGAAATGGGTAGAGGCAAGGAATGATTGAAGTTGAACGCATGAAGATAAGCGCTGTGATACCGGCCTATAACGAAGGAAAAAGGATAGCTCGTGTGATCGAAGAAACGGATAGATACGTTGATGAAATAATCGTGATAGACGACCACTCTGAAGAAAAGGTCCGGAGCCATAAAGCGAAGGTATTCAGGAACGATAATAATCTGGGGTACATCGGATCCATAAAGAGGGGATTCCGTAAAGCGGACGGAAACATCATCGTCACTCTGGACGCCGATGGAGAGCACGATCCCAGGCATATCCCTCTATTGGTCAAACAGATACGAGAAGACAAAGCGGACCTGGTATTCGGTAAAAGAAATGATGTACCGAGGTTCTCCGAGAGAGTAATATCCATGATGGTCAAAGGAAAAGTCAAAGTGTCGGACTCCGGAACTGGATTCAGAGCTATAAAAAGAGATCTAGCCGTCGATTTACAGCTAGAGGGAAGATGCACCTGCGGTATATTTGCTCTGGAAGCCCATCAAAAAGGAGCCAGGATAACTGAAACACCGGCGCCCACGAGAAGAACGGATAAACCGCGGGGTATGGCATGGAGTCATCTTGCACAATTTTTTATCGTTCTAAAGATGCTGCTCAAAAACAAAAAGCATATAGACCATGGTTGGAATCGCTAAAGGAATGTTCGAGTCAAAGAAAGCCCGGTTCACAGCTATATTGATACTCCTAATATTACTGTTTACTTCCTTTGTTTATTACGGGAGCCAGTCTCCGAGACCGGAGTATGGAAACTATCCCGGCGAAGAGCATCTGATCAAGGATTACCAGAGCTACATAAACGAAAAAGTGAATGTCGGGGGAAGGGTCGTAGAAACCGAGCCCTTGACCATAGAAGTGAAGTACGGTAGAGATACCATGGAACTGACCATTTTAAACGCTACTGTTTCCCCGGAAGAGGGGGATCGGCTCTCTGTTTATGGTGTGATGAAAGAGGGAGGATCCCTAGAAGCGATCAACAGTGTCAACAGACCTAAATTGAATTTTTACTATATGTACGTCGTTTCGGTTCTAGCCGCTATCTGGGTCGCCTATAGGATATTCGATCAATTCAAATGGGAAGATCGGGCAGCATCACCAAAAAGAGGAGGTGAAGACGACGGCTGACCTGTTGACCCACGTATTCGTGGCTTTCACCGCAGCAACACTGTTGTCATGGAAATACGATCGGATAAAATCGTACCATATAACCGCAGCGATGATAGGAGCTACTTTGCCGGATCTCACCAGGATAGGGTTGATACTTGACCCGGGGTCCATAGAAAACACTCTGAAGATTCCATTTTCATGGTCTCCACTGCACACCCTGGGCGGAAGTATGATGGTGGTGGGCATACTAGCTCTACTCTCAAACAACAGATACAGAGAAAAAATATTTTTGTTCTTGGTTCTGGGACTTTTATCACACTTGGTGCTGGACATCTTTCTAATAAGTACCACCGGACGTATTTACGGACTACTTTGGCCGTTACCGTTCAAGCCATATGCACCTGGATTTTACCTTAGCATAGATGTCTTACCTGCGATCATAACCGGTTCCACGGCGCTATTTATCTCTAAGTTTCGACCCGATAAGACGGAGTAAGATAGCCATGGATACGACGTCCTGACGATTGTGTTCGATTATTGGTACAAGAGGTCCCGGGTTTCCTTTTTTTAGATACAGTGAATAATAGTTGGGTACCATTGCACTAGCCAGGTCATTCTCACGGGTGACGCCCAGCACATGTTCCTCGATGGTTGAGAGACGATGATTCGGCAAGTCAAATATACGTCGGGACATATGCAACAGATCGAGATGCGGTATGTTCAGATCGCCTTCCAGCCCTAGTACTTCCATCCGGTCCTTGATGAAGCGAGAATCGAAGCTTCGACCGTTGAAGCTGACGAGGGATGTACAACAGTTCAATTCATCAAGGAATGCCTGTACAACAGCCTTTTCTTCCGAAAGGTTTCTGGCTAGATATTGTCTTACGGTGAAACCTCCGTTCTCAAACCGACCGACTCCTATCAAAAAAGCCGGTTGGAATCGGAGGCCCATGGTCTCGATGTCAAAAAATAAAAGGTCTCTCGGTTCAAGGAACCCCATCAATCGGTAACAAGAGGGATGATTATTGCCGTGCCATCTCTCTATCCGAGTCATCAAGGCTTCCATATCGCAGGACTCTATTTCATTCAATATACAATCTATATGTCCGGATTTGTAGTCGTTCTCCCGTAGATCGTATATGTTTTTTATACCCTGTTTATTTAGCTTGGAAACGGTTTTAGGTCCCACGCCCGGCAAGATACGAAGATCGTTGGTCACCGTCGTTATCGCTTCTTTTTCGTCAGGCAGATCTATCGAATGTTCGGTTTTGGACGTGATACAATATGCAGGTCCACATGTGGTATCTATCTGCTTTCCGGGTAGAGTCTTTTCGACAGTACAGCCCTTATACTTTTTTATCAGTTTCCATTTGAGCTTTTCCGAACTATATATCTTAGGATCGTACCGCATAGGTGTTTAGATAGTCGGTGTAAAGGGAAATAATTATCGGTAAGAAAAAAGGGGAGAGGAGGTTTAGCGTGAACTTATGATATGGTAAGGGGTTTACGTCCCTGGCGAAGGCCTGTGATTATGGACATCAGCTTTATACGATGATTGTACTCGGCATCAACCCTTGCACCCCAGATAACGCCTGCATTGGAATCCAGTTGTGAAGTCATCATACCCAGTACCTGATTCATCTTAGTTACTGTCAGATCGCTGCCCCCGGTAAGGTGTATCAAAGCGTTTTTTGCACCGGTATAATCTACCTTCAAAAAGGGATTGCCACTGGCTTCTTTGACCGCTTTTTCCGGGTCATCTACACTGGATTCACCGATCATGATGGTAGATACACCACCGGCTTCCAAAATAGTCCGTAAGTCGTTGAAATCCAAGTTTATAAGCGACGGGCATGTTACAGTTTCCGTCACACTCTTGACGATGCTTGCGGTGAGGGTATCCATCATGGCGAAGGCTCTGTTGACAGGCATGTTCGGGGCGACCTGTAATAAACAGTCGTTCTCCAAGACTATAGTTGAATTTGCATAGGTCTGTATCTTGTTGAGTCCGGCCAGGGCACGTTTCCTTTTGAATGATTTTTCGAAAGAGAATGGCATAGTAACTATAGCTACTACCATGGCTCCTTGTCTACGGGCATTTTCAACGATAACAGGCGCCGCTCCGGTTCCGGTTCCTCCGCCTAATCCAGTGATCACGAAGGCCAGATTCGAGCCCTTGAAAAAGCTGCAAAATTTTTTCCATGCAACTTCTGCGCATTCTTGACCCACGTTCGGATCTCCTCCTGCACCTAATCCTCCGGTGTAACCTCTGCCGATGAGTAGACGTTTATCCGCCTTCATCTGAAGCAAATGCTCCTTGTCGGTGTTGACCGCTATCGTTTCCGCACCCTGAATCCCCATACCGGCAAGTCGGTTGATGCTGTTGCTGCCTGCACCTCCTACACCGACTATATACACGGAAAGCTCTTTTGAGCCAAGCGAATCTTTGTCTGCTTTTTTCATGTCCTGCATCCTTCCATTAGATATGTCCCATCCCGGACATTCATTTATTCTTCATTTATATGTTTTTTAAATTCGGTAAGACGATCTCTTACATACTCTCTTACTGCATTTCTTATAGCGTCGTCTACAGATATCGAATCGCCTTCATTGACGAGGTCCTGAATGTCGTCAACATTTTTCTTTGGTAGTGCCACTGTTACATTGGATATGTACTCCGGGGCATTCTTTGCTTCTATAAAAGAGTCTAAAGCTGCTCTGATGACCTCGGATACATTGGAGTAATTGTCCCTGGATACGATCTCTTCAAGTTCCTCGGCCATGGATACGGGGATCCTCACGGTTATTCTTTTTGTGTCAGACGACATCGCGGCACCATAGTTATTTTAGTCGGACGTAATTAAATTAAACGTCAGACAAACACGTTATATCTTGGATTAGATATAAGGTTTTCGGTAGATGTCATATCTGAATTATTTGATTAATAATAGTAAAGTTTAAAACCAATAAGAAATGTCTTTTTATTAGAAATGGTTTCGGAAGAGGAGGTAAACGTAGTTCCCCATGCCGGGGATGATTTTGTAAACCGGCGAGAAGAAGTGGATCGTCTGGAAGCCCACATACAGAAAACACAGGATGGAAATGGACGCATAGTTCTTATCAGTGGAGAGGCCGGAGTGGGTAAAACTAGATTAGCAGAAGCAGTGGCAGACAGATGTGAAGAGCTCGGATTCGAAATACTGAAGGGCAGATGCCTATATTATGAAAGTGCGGATCCATACTTACCATTTTTAGAAGCCCTGGGAAAGACGGGAGATCAGGATTCTGTAGAAACATCTATGGTCAGCCGCCTACCGATCAGTCTGATGGGAGTAGATGAAACAACCAATATATCTCTCACCGACAAAAGAGAGATGATGTTCGATCAACTCACAAATGAAATCAAAGACATATCTTATGGTAGCCCTGTTCTGCTTTTCATAGATGATCTGCAGTGGATCGACGAAGTATCTTCCAGGCTCCTCCATCATATTGCCAGGAACATCAGAAATAATAGTGTACTCATATTGGGAGCTTACAGACCGGAAGAGTTGATAATAGATGAAGAGGTTGTACCCCTGAACAAGGTACTAGACAGGATGAGAGAAGAGAAGCTTATCAACAAAATAGAATTGACTAGATTCTCATTTAAAACCGCTTCAGAGATGATCAAAAAAAGACTTCGTTCGGAAGATCTTCCTCAGTCATTTTTACTGATGGTTTACCGGGAAACAGAAGGCAATCCATATTTTATCGTCGAGATGCTTAACTCCATGGTAGATGAAGGTGTGATCGACCCTTATTCCTACACTTGGGATCCAGAGAAGGACCTGTCAGACATAAAAATTCCTTCTTCGATAAAAGATATAACAGTAAGACGGATAGAGAGTCTTTCTAAAGACGAGAAAAATTTGTTGATGTATGCCGCTATGATAGGTACGGAATTTGATTTTGAAATCCTTGAGTACGCTGTAAATATGGATGTCATCGAGATGCTAGATATTATAGATGAATTGGTGGAGCACGGTTTGATACATGAAAAAAAAGGGGAAGAGGAAGTGTTCCGATTCGGACACATACAGATACGCACCATAATATACGATAATATGGGGAAGAGTCGTAAACGGGTTCTGCATAAAAAGATAGGAGATGCAATCGAGCATATTTACTCCAGCAGATTGGATGATCATTACTATGCACTTAGCAGACATTTCTTTAACGGAAAGGATTACGAAAAGGCTTATGAATATTCCATAAAGGCCGGAGAAAAAGCGATGGAGAGTTTCGCCGTTGAATCTGCTTTGGATTATTACGAAAGAGCTATCACCTCGCTGATAAGTGCAAAGGGGCTAGAGGATGAGAAAGACAAAGAAAAAAACTTACTCAAAATAATAGGGAATCTATGTTTCGATATAAGTCATTGGGAGAAGGCCAAGGGATCTTATGAGAGACTACTTGAGATATCAAAGGAAGAAAACGACAAAGAGTTAGAAGGTGATGCGTTAAGAAAGCTCGGCCACATATACAGAGGGGTACAGCAATTCGATAGAGCTAAGGAGACCTTCGAAAGATGTATGGTGTTAGTTCAAGACATAGAAGATTACGACAAAATAGCCGATGCCAATAGAGGGTTGGGATACCTTCATTGGAGGGAAGGAAGTTTCGAAGAGGGTATCGAACATTACGAAAAAGCTATCGAGATGGCAAATAAAGCGGATAACAAGCGTATACTTTCACTCACATATCTCGATATGGGCAACATTTATGCTCATAAAGGAGATAATGATAAGGCTATCGAGTATTATAAACGCAGTCTTCCAACGCTAAATGAACAGAACGCTTTCAGAGACCTAGCCAAGGCGTACAACAATATCGGCGATCAATACATGAAGAAGGGCGAATGGGATGTTGCAATAGAATATTTCGAGAAGTGTGGAGAAAATGCTAAGAAGATAGGTAACAAGATGTTCATAGGCTGGAGCTATTTCAATAGGGCGGAAGCACTAGCTTATAAAGGAGATACCAAAAAGGCCAAGATATATGCGGGAAGGGCGGAAAATATTATGAAAACACTAAACGATCTGATCGGGTTATCTGGTGTATACCGGGTTATGGGTATAATCCATAAAGAGATGGAGGATTATGAAGAAGGATTAGAGTATTACGAAAAAGCCCTCGATACGATCAAGGATTTAGAGATACCTTTTACCTATGCAGAAACGAAATATGGTATCGGTGAGATATATGAAGCCATGGGAGATAAAGATAAAGCTATTGATAACTACCGTGAAGCCGTCGACAATCTTGAAAGAATAGGGGCCGGACAGTTCCTAGATAAAGTCAGGACGCGTTTGGATTCATTGATCTAAGGGTAGAGCCACTTTTCATCAGGTTTTGAGTAATTTTGATACTCAGATCCATCGAAGTATACATTGAGTTCACGTTCTGCGCTTTCGGGTGAATCGGCGGCGTGTATTATATTTCGCGATATATCGATACCAAAATCAGCTCTGATTGTACCGGGTGCCGCTTTTTTAGGATCCGTCTTACCAACGATATCTCTGATCATAGATACTGATGAATCTCCGTATATTGCCATCACAACCACCGGTCCCGAGGTGATATAATCAAGCAGGGAATCATAGAAGCCCTTGCCCACATGTTCTTTATAATGTTCTGCGGCGGTATCCTTATCCAATCGTATCATCTTGAGGGCTTCCAATCGAAGACCGCGTCTTTCGATCCGGGTGATTATCTGACCGATCAAACCCCGCTGTACTCCATCGGGTTTGATCATAGCGAAGGTCCTTTCCAAGATGGATCACTACTCCTTTGCCTTCTTTCTACGGATCAGTTTTTTCTTAGCAGGAGCTTTCTTCTTTTTATCGGCCTTCTTACGATGTGTGATAAGTGCTTTCTCCTGGGCGTATTTCATCGTCCAGCGAGTTTCCCTGTCCTTTCTTCCCATCTTGATCATGTTCTTCTGACATTTGTTCCCACAGAAATGAAATATTTTACCGTCGGTTTTGACATACATCTTTCCTGTTCCGGGCTCGATCTTATGTCCACAGAAGGTGCATTGTTTAGTTTCTGGCACTTTACCTCACCCCTATGCTCCGGGCTTCTCTGGCGGTTTCTCGCAGCATGAGTATGTCTCCCTTTTGTATAGGACCCATGACATTTCGTGTGATAATTCTACCTTCGTCACGGCCTTCTAGTACTCTTACTTTTACTTGGGTTGCTTCACCGGTCATACCTGTCCTTCCAATAAGTTCGACAACTTCTCCGGGAGTTCCTTCATAATCAGCCATCTTATTCGCCTCTAAGCTACTTCAGTTTCGAAAGTGATTTCGTAAGGGTCGCCAGCATCTCACCGGATTTACCCGGATTGGTAACAGCTATTGAAGCCGTCCCTGCTTTAACGCCGGCTGCACCGCCTAGTTCTTGTTTGGACGGAACATAGGCGTAGGGGACATCCCTTTCCTCGCAAAGCAAGGGTATGTGTGCTAGTATCTCAGGGGGACTTACGTCTTCCGCCATAACTACGAGCTTAGCCTCACCGCGTTCGACTACTTTCGTTACTTCATTTGTTCCCTTTCTTACCCTACCGGTATCTCTGGAAAGTTCTACTATTTCATAGGTCTTATCCACCAGTTCGGCGGGCATCTCGAAATTTACGTATATATTTTTTGCCATCATAACACCTCATTCAGACGTTTTACGTCTTCATAAGTCATCGGTTCGGAGTATCTCTCTACATGGGTTAAGTATAAAAAGCTTTTGAAGGACCAAGGGAAAAGGTTATATCAATCAAAATGAATAGTTAAAACGTAATATGGATCCAACAACGATGTCTTTGATGGTAGTAGGTTTGCTGATATCAACAGCCGTGGCTCTTTGGATCGTTTGGGCCTATCTTGAGCGTTCTAAACCCAACAGGATAAGAAAATCCAGGCGGGAAATGGAGATATCCTCTAAAGACCAAACCCACAATATTGTAGTCGCTACAAAGAGCATAATTAATATCAAGAAAAACAAAGGCAGTGATGTACGCAGTGCGGAAATATTAGCTAAACGTGCCGAGATGGCTTTAGAAGCCGGTGACCGAGAAAAGGCTAAGAGACTAGCTGAAGAAGCTCGGGAGGAATTAAACAGCGTCAAGAGTACGCCGATAGTAACAAGTGCACCCGTCAAGAAACAAAAGAAGGAAGAATTGAGCACTCTCGATTTAGCCCAGGATAAAGAGATCAAAAAAGATCTAATAGAGAGTCGTGAAAAGGTAGAAAGATTACCCGACAATTACTTGGAATCTAAGTTTGAGATAGACATAGCTAGGGGATTATGTGAAAAGAAAGGAACCCCCGAAGCTAATAAACTATTATCCATGGCGGAGATCTGCTACGGAAACGAAGATTATACCGATGCATTGAAATATGCAGTTCAAAGCAAAAAAGCAATAGATGAGTCTGAATCCGGATTGCTCTCAGCCCAGAAGATAGGAGCTAAAAAGAATGTATCCAAGGTTGAAGAGGTAAGGGAGATAACGATCAAAGAAAGCTCTACAGAGGGCCTTAAATGTCCCGAATGCAGCAATGCAGTCAGAGAAGATGATAAATTTTGCAATCTTTGTGGTGAAAAACTTTCATTTCCGGTCAACTGTCCCGGGTGCGGAGTCGAAGTTTCTCCGGAACAGAACTTTTGCTCGGAGTGCGGCACCGAACTGGACGAGTCTGAGTTCGAATGTCCCGAATGTGGATCGGAGATAGACGAAAGTTCCAAATTTTGTCCAGTTTGTGGTGTAGAATTTTCAGAATAATCCTTTATCGACCATATGATCAACCAGCGAAGATATTTCTTTGGGGGATAGTTTTTCCACACGTTTATCTCCGTAGGGAATATCCGGGGATAACTTGATGTTGAAACCGTATTCCAGGGCATTTTTTATTTTCTTTCTACGATAGTTGAATAGTTCTCTTACTACCCGGGCAAAAAGGTCGGGGTGTCCTAACTCAAAACCGGGCTCAGAAGGCTCTATTTTCACGACTGTCGCATCCACTCGAGGCGGCGGATAGAAGCTATTACGAGAAACGTCGAACAGCTTGGTTATATTAGATTTGATACTTGTCATCACGGATAGTCTAGAGTAATTTTTTTCACCGGATTTCGCCGTCATACGCCGGGCGTATTCCTTCTGATACATCAACACACCACATTCAAAATTCTCTTCCAGAAGTTTGAAAGTCAGTGGAGATGAAATGTTGAAGGGTATATTTGATATGACTTTGTCGAAGGATGGTAATTCTATATCCAGAACGTCTCCTCGGATGATCTCCAATCTTTCTGAGAACTCTTGAGATAAATAGTTCGATAAAACAGTATCTTTTTCGATGACGATGGTTTTTCCCGCTCGTTCAACTATCTCCGATGTTAGGATCCCAAGGCCGGGACCGATCTCTAGAACGGTGTCTTCTTCTGTTATCTCGGCAGCTTCAACCTGTCTTACCGCTATACGTTTATCGATAAGAAAATGCTGTCCGAGGCCTCGAGAAGGGCGTATGCCCAACTGCAGCAATTTTTCCTTTATAGCGGACATGAAAATACCTTAAGATAAACAATGGAGCAGTAGGGCTACTTTTGATCGGGCTCAGTGCGGTTCAGTCTATGCTGATATTTTCCATAACGACGACATCTCTCACGGCTTTCATGCCTTCGAAAGGCAGTACGAGCCTTCCCTCTGCATCAGTATCGAATAATCTAGGCTCTATCTCTTCCGCCGGTGATACTAGGACATGCATCATGTCTCCTGACTTGGTATTGACAACAAAGTTGTCTATCATACCGAGTATCTGTCCGTCATTCGTCATCACGGTTTTTCCACGCATCTCGGTCACAAACATTTTCATTTTGTTTTCCTCCAATATATTGATCTTTATCAACGGTATAAGCCAACCCCATTATAACTTTTCTTCTTACGGAAGGTCTTATCCATCACTTCTTCGATCTCCTCGTACATACGTATAGTTTCGTCGTCGATGGAAGCGGATAATGTTTCCAGTGCGTCTTTGAAGTGTTTCATGGATACTTCGTTGTCTCCTCCTTTTATCGCTAGCAGACCGGCTTCCATGCACAGAGAGGCTATATCCGCACCGACGTATGATTCGGTGTGATCCATGATCTTATCTATATCTACATCACCAGACATCGGCATCTTCCTTGTATGTACCTCGAATATTTCTCTTCTTTCTTCCCTGTCTGGAATCGGTATGGCTAACCGCTGATCGAAACGTCCGGCTCTGATAAGTGCGGTATCTACTTGGTCCGGTCGATTCGTAGCAGCTAAAACGATTATTCCTGCGTTCGATTCGATCCCATCTAAACTCGTAAGTAGCTGGTTAACCACTCTGTCTGTTGGTGCTGGAGTGTCTCCATATCCTCGTTCCGGTGCAAGGGCATCAAGCTCATCAAGGAAAATGATCGAAGGAGCCGCCTGTTTTGCCTTTTTAAATATCTCACGTACTGCTTTCTCACTTTCTCCTACCCATTTAGACAGTAATTCCGGGCCTTTGACGGAAATAAAGTTGGCGTCGCATTCATTAGCGATGGCCTTGGCCAGCAATGTCTTTCCGGTTCCAGGGGGACCATACAGCAGTATGCCTTTAGGTGATGGAATCCCCATGCGTTCGAAGGATTCCGGGTCCGCTATAGGACGTTCCACCGAATCGATAAGCCTTTCTTTGACCTCTTTTAAACCGCCAACATCATCCCATGAAACCTCCGGTATCTCTACCATAATCTCACGTAAACTACTTGGCTCTATCTCTCTGAGTGCCTGGAAGAAATCTTCGTGCCTTACTTCCATCTTTTCCAGTACACCCCGGGGTATGGGTTCGTCTAGGTCGAATTCCGGTATATATCTGCGTAGTGCTCGCATCGCTGCTTCCTTGGCAAGCGACTCAAGATCCGCTCCGGCGAATCCGTGGGTCAGCATAGTGAATTCATCCAGGTCCACGTCCTGAGATAATGGCATACCTCTCGTGTGTATGAGTAATATGTCCTTACGCCCGCCCCTGTCTGGCAGCCCTATCTCTATCTCCCTGTCGAATCGTCCGGGTCGACGTAGGGCAGGGTCGATAGCATCGATCCGGTTGGTAGCGGCTATCACGATGGTTTCTCCTCGTTGTGTTAGACCGTCCATGAGGGTCAATAACTGTGCCACCACCCTATGTTCCACTTCACCTTTTACGTCGTCCCGTTTAGGTGCGATGGAATCTAATTCATCGATAAAGATAATTGAAGGTGAATTTTCCTTTGCTTCTTCGAATTTTTCTCTTAATTTACCTTCACTCTGGCCGTAGTATTTTGACATTATTTCCGGTCCCTGTACCGAATAAAAACTTGCGCCGGATTCGTTGGCAACCGCCCTAGCTATCCATGTCTTTCCGGTACCCGGAGGGCCATATAATAAAACCCCTTTAGGCGGTTCTATGCCAAGTCTCTTGAAAAGATCAGGATGTTTCAAAGGAAGTTCTATCATCTCTCTGACCCGCTTCATACTTTCATCGAGACCTCCTACGTCCTCGTAGGTTACCGCTGTGGAACCGATAGTTTCGATCTCATCAACAGGTTCTTCCTTTACCACGACTTCCGTATCTTCTACCACTCTTAGTAGATCAGCCGGTGCGGTAGACATAACCTTGAACGGGACATTACCTCCCATCAACGATATACCGGGTATGACGATAGCATCGTTGGCCATCAGCGGTCTATTGAGGAGTTGTTTGCGTATATAATGATCTATTGATTCTCCGAACCGTAAAAAATTCCCTTCTTCTATTAGGGGGGCTATTACTATCTTTTTGGCAGGCTTTAATACTGCTTTATATACCTCTACTTTATCGTTTACGGATACTTTAGCATTCTTTCTTACAAGACCGTCTATACGAATTATCCCTTTCCCTTCTTCATCTGGTGAAAGTCTATATACTTCAGCTAATGTATCTGTTTCTCCACTGATCTTTACGGCATCACCCAGATCTAAACCCAAAGCTAGTCTAGTTTTGGGGCCTAGTCTTGCACGATTTCTACCGACATCTTCCTGGGGTGCAGATTTTACCGTTAAAATAATCTTTTTAGACATCTGATTCGACCAATGTAAGTGCTGTGTTCGTTAATAAATGTTTGTGGAAAAGTTTTCAAGAACCGATCAACCGGGAAATCTCGACTTCGTTACGATTACCATTAACATCCTCCATGGATATGATGAATGTATAAGGATTTGTTCTAGCCGTAAAATCGTGTAGTATGCTGTAGTGGTGTTCTTCGACCTGTTCCATCGGATAAATATCATCTTGTATCTGTATCCGTATACTCTCTTCACGAACCGCCACATTATCGGTTATCTTTGCTGTTAAATTTACTCTGTAAGAAACACCATTTTCCAGATCAGCTTCACTAAGGGGTATCCATTCATCTTCTATCATCACTTCTACGGAGAAATGCTCAACGGTAGGATCGGTAAAATCGTTGAAGGGTGGGTTCATCAGGATCACCCATATTGTCAGCCAGGTGAAGAAGAACATGGCTCCGTTCATGAAGTATTCCTTCTTGTCGAATTTGGTTACATCAACACCGAAAAAGTTATGCACGGGTCCCAGTAAAAATAACCCAGGGATGAACATCACGAATCCCAGGGTCCATTCCATGGTAAGATCGAAAATGATCATCGATATGTAGGAAAAAAGAGGTGCGACTGCCATGGTGGCGATCACGGATTTGCCTTTGTTGATCTCTCCTTTCATGTAATCGCGCCGGTCGAATTCCGGAAATTCAAAATCTTCTACTTCTTCCTCTTCGTGCTTCTTACGTTTGGCCATTACAGAGAGTTAGTTAAGGTATTGATTTATAAAGTTTCTTATTGCGATCTAGTACTCAAAAAATGATTTTGCAGCTTTGTGGAATTCTTCTAAGCTTCCCTCGTTGACCAGCATCACGTCCGCCTTGGCGATCACATTACCGATGCCCCAGTTTAGTTCACGCTCGTCCCTTTTAGCAAAATCTTCTTCGGTAACCGGTGCGTCGTCTCTTCCTCGATCTACCAATCTTTTGTATCTGGTTTCAGGGGATGCATGGACGGCGACTATCCGAAGTTCGGGGCCTAGGTGCTGTTTGAAAAAACCGACTTCTTCGAGACTTCTGACGCCGTCTATGACGGTGTCTCCGGATCCCATACGAAGCATGGTTCTCTGGGCCCAGATGGCTGGGTGATGTTTTTCCCTCTCATCGTTTGCGAAGGAGCCTATGCTGTGGCCTTCCATGGAAAGCCCGGTTTCTTCGGCGTACTGTCTTACCACATCTCCCATACGGACTATTTCAAAATTCACCACGCCGGCCACGTTCAAAAATTCCTCCTTACCACATCCGGGCATCCCGGTGAGAAGTATGGTGGTCATCAGTACGAAAACTCCCGCCAATCGATGCCTACGGTCCTGCTCCTTAGCTTTAAGATCGTCGGGAACTTCCGTTTATGGGCACCTTTGGCTACCATCTTTTTTATTTCTTCTACCTCGGATAGCTTCATACCCGTTTTTTCGGCGATCTCCTGACCCGATGCGTTTACTTCGATGCCCTTCAACACAGCATCGAGTTCGTCGTATGAGTATCCCAGTTCTTTTTCGTCGGTTTGACCTTTCCATAAGCCGGCTCGAGGTACTTTTTTTATGATATGAGAAGGAACACCGATATACTCGGCGAGTTCACCGAGATCGCTCTTGTATATATCGCCGATGGGGAGAAAGTCCGCAGCGCTGTCACCGTATTTAGTGGTGTATCCCAGGAGCAGTTCGCTCTTATTGCTGGTGCCTACCACGAGTTTGTTCTCCAGATTGGCGTAGTAGTATTCCACACACATACGAACTCTTGCTTTGAGGTTGGCCAGTGGTAGTTTGTACTCCTTTTCGATGGGGAAATTATCGATCACAGGGCCGATGTCGATTATGGTGAAGGGGGCTTCCCATTCCTCGGCAAGTTCCCTTGCATGTTCGGTATCTATGTCTGGTGTGGCCTCTTCCGGTAGTAGCAGACAATGTACCTGTTCCGGAGACAGGGCCTCCAAACACAATTTTAGAACTACGGCGGAATCCAGGCCTCCGCTGAGACCCAGTACCACTCCTTCGGCCCCGGTCTTTTCCACCTTATCACGTATGAATTCCTTTATTATCTTTAACTGTAGCTCCATGTCGTCGCTAGATAGACTCATGATAGTAAGAAGATGTTGACGGATATTAGATTTATGGTCGGTATATATCATGAGCGAGATGGGGAGTTAATTGGGAAAACCATATATAGTAGTATACAATATGTGGTGTTTATGAGATGGGATAAATACCATATGTTGTGGTTAGGTGGTGCACATGCTTTGTCCGTTCTGTAAACACGACGGTACAAAGGTGACCGACTCCCGAGAATCCTCGGAAGACACGATACGTCGTCGCAGAGAGTGCCTTGAATGTGGTGAAAGGTTCACTACATACGAATCAATCGAGAAGCCGGAGCTGTATGTGGTCAAAAAAGACGGCGTACGTGAACTATTCGACCGAGAAAAAGTGAGAAAGGGTATCCAAAAGGCATGCGAAAAACGTCCGGTATCAATGGAGAAAATTGATGATCTGGTTATCAAGATAGAACGTGAGATGCGAGAGACCGGCGGACGCGAAGTGGAAGCTAGTGCCATCGGTGAGATGATAATGAAGGAACTCAAGGAATTAGACCAGGTGGCTTACATACGATTTGCATCGGTCTATCGTTCCTTTGCAGACATAACATGTTTCGAGGATGAGTTAAAAAAATTACTGAATAAGGAAGGATGAAAAATGATACGAAAGAT